>JAHYJV010000040.1 GCA_019428855.1 Patescibacteria group bacterium
AATATTGATTTAAATTTTTTTATTATACATTTTGCATAGTTTGTTAATATATAAATGTAAAAATTATATTCTTTTTGCATAATATGATTTAAAGATTTCTCACCCTAACGGGATTCGAAATGACAAAATAAATCTTTTCTATTCCATAATCTTCTGGTTTTGCGATATATATTATACGACACAACACGCTATTTGAACCACTTCTCCATCTCTTTTGCACTGACTTTTCGGCGTGACATCACAATTTTTCTTTTTTGCAAAAATAATGGCACATCTTTATATAAATCTTTCAGAATACCAAAAGGAAACCGCTCAAAAAACGCCATATAAAACCAGGCGCCTACTTCTTTTACTATAAACCTTGGAAAATGCTTTGTAAAGAGAAGCGACGGAAAATCGTCCTTAATTTGCATCAGTCTTTGATGTTTGAATGATAAATATTTTGCCCTCATATTAATCTTTCTCCTTTCTCGGATGATATCGAGATAATTTTTGGCCATACTATCGCCTGAACCACGGCCATGAAAAGCTACGGCCTGAGGTGTATAGACTGTTTTCCAACCAGCCAACCTTAAACGCCAAGCTAAATCCACATCTTCTTTATACATAAAAAAGTTTTCGTCAAAATATTCAAATTCATAATCTTTTTTTCCGCTAATTATCGGTAATTTTATATCTTCCAGTGCTGATTTTCGATAAACTGGCACAGCACCATCTACACCAAAAACCTCTTTTTCTTCTTCAAATTGTCTCTTGTCAGCTTCTCCTTGACCGATACAAACGATCCTTCTGTTCTTGAACATCATTAACCCCGTTGTATCAATAACATTCAATTCTGGATTATCCTTGCTTCTGAATAACTCATCTTGATCAAAATCGTATCTCAACAATTTTCCTTGAACCGCCGCAACTCTGGGATTGTCAAACAATTTTATCGCGTTTTCAATATAATCAGATTTTAAGATGGCATCCGAATTTAATAATAAGATAAATTCACCAATTGATTTTCGAATTGCTTGGTTGTGCGGTTTTCCAAAACCATCATTATTCTCATTTTTGATATAAATGACTTGAGGCATTTTCGTTTGAAAACCTAATTTTTCTGCAATTACCTCTCTTTTTTTGTTCCAATTTTCAATTTTGACCTCAATCTCCTCCCTCGTTCCGTCTTTTGAATTATTATCCGTAATGATAATCTCTAAGTTTGGATAACTTTGCCCAACAGCAGAATCAATTGCTTTGAAAATAAATTTTCTGTCATTATAATTTATCAGACTGATTGTGACTGTGGGGTATTTTTGCATCTTTGAAATATTAATTAATTTCTTCTCTCTTATTATAATCCAATGGCATTAAAATTCAAGAGGCTGATGATAAATTTTATTGAACGACAAAAATAGAAATAGTCATTTCAAACAGTGATGGTGAATTAAAAATCCACGCCTTAAGCAAGGAGGAGCAGGGTTGGTTGTGAATTACTTTGAATTACGAAATGCTGTTATCTTGTCATCTCGAACGAAGTGAGAGATCTTAAAATACGGGAAATGAAACTAGCCTTACTTTTAGATCCCTCCGTCGCTACCGCTCTTTCGGGATGACAATGTAGGCTGAGTTTCGGGGCATGATGGTTGGTTTTGCCGTAATGTCCAATAAATTCTGAATTAAATTCAGAATGACAGATTTTTAGGTTTTTGTGTCAGAGGTTGTTTTGTGAGACTTCAGCCCTTCGACAAGCTCAGGGTGACAAGTGTGGGAGGTTTAGGGTGACAAGTGTGGCTCAGGGTGACAAAAAGGTGTTCCAACCTGTCATCTCGAACAAAGTGAGAGATCTTAGAATATGAAAAATGAAACTAGCTTTATTTTTAGACCCCTCCGTCGCTACCGCTCTTTCGGGATGACAGTGTATGGTGAGTTTTGGTGTTTGATAGGTTGGTTTTGATTTAATGTTTAATAGATTCTGAATTAAATTCAGAATGATAGTGTATGCTGTTTTCTTGTCATCTCGAACGGAGTGAGAGATCTTAGAATATGAAAAATGAAACTGACTTTATTTTTAGACCCTTTCGTCGCTACCGCTCTTTCGGGATGAAAAAAAAGAAAAACTCATTTCGTAATTCAAAGGATATTAATAAATATTTACAGATATCAAAAAACACTTCCCGTTACCCACTCTTACTCCCCCTTATAAGAGGGAGGATAATTAAAACAAAAACCCCCGCGGATTGCGGGGGTTTTGTGAATGACGATAAGACATGTTAAATTACCTCACTTTTTTGAAACAAAAAAACTCTCAAGACAGTTTTTTTCTTTTTTAAAATCATTTAAATTAACATTCATTATGTCTATTTTAGCAACATCACCGTCTTTGTCGTAGTCTATAACTATATTTTTTTGCACATCAGAATCAACGCTTTTTTTATTGCTTATTTTTATGGACAGTATTCCAGCCTCTTGGTCGTAATTTATTTTTGGCATATTTTAATAATATTTGCTTATTTTTGATGTATCTATAATCGTAATTATTTTTATAATTTCTTTTTCCTTTTCACAAATTATCATCAAAAGATGTTCCGCTTTTAATTTCTTATTATAATAAATCTTCTTAATCAAAAATCTTCTATTGTCTTGAGATGACTCGTCTATTTTATTAGGAAAATAAATTGCATCTCTTAATTCTTTTTCACTTATCGCTCTTTCTTTCGCACGCTCTAGGGAATGTTTTGTAAAAACAATTTTCATTTATAAAAATTATATTATTCTGTTTCTAATTCTATTATATAAAATTGAAAGACAATGTCAAGGCGATGTTTACCAAACAACATTCTTTGTTTTTGCTTTCAGTGGCGTGGTGGTGGTAGAGACAAGGCACTGCCTAGTCTCTACGGATATTACTTTAAATGACAAAAACTGTTTTCTTGTCATCTCGAACGGAGTGAGAGATCTTATAATGTGGGAAATGAAACTAACTTTATTTTTAGATCCCTCCGTCGCTACCGCTCTTTTCGGGATGACAGTGTATGGTGAGTTTTGGTGTCAGAGGTTGTTTTGTGAGACTTCAGCCCTTCGACAAGCTCAGGGTGACAAGTGTGGGAGGTTTAGGGTGACAAGAAAAATCATATTTGACTAAATCTATATTTCTAGTATGATTATTAGTGATGGAATATATGAAAATTATAAAAAGAAAAAGTGTATTTTTGCCAATTCTTGCTTGGCTTATTTTGTGTTTCGTTACAGTTTTAGTATTTTATAAAGACTTGCACTATCTAAGATGGATAGATATTCCAACTCATTTTGCAGCAGGTGTAATGCTGGCCACTATTTCATTTATAATTAGCAAAAGAAATATTAAAAAAGCTATTTTTCTTTCATTTTTAATTTTTATAGCCTGGGAATTTTTTGAAATTGCGGCGGCTGCGACATCAAAGAGAGAATTTGTGATTAATATTTTCGAAGAAACAAAATTAAATCGCATTCAAGATGTCTTAATGGACACTCTTGGGCTTGTCTCTTTCTTTTTTGTTTATAATAAATATCGTCTGAAGCGTGTCACTGAATATATATCTGAAACTAAAATCGACTAGCATTGACAAATTTCGCTTTTAGCAATATACTGTTTTCGGTGTTTAAATATGATAAAAATCAATCTCAAAAAACTGCTCGAAAAAGCAGGAAGTGAAATATTATCTATAATTTTCTATTTGATAATAATTTCTTTGTTTAGTTTATACGAACAAAGAACGCTGAGAAATTTGTGGTCCATAGGAATAATTATGGCACAACCAGTAAGAATTACATTCAAAAAATAAAACGAAAAAAACTTTTTGCATTCAGGATTAACTGGATGCATTATTTTATTTCAACGGATCTCTTTATTTATTTTTAAAAAACGGGACATTAACCCGTTTTTTAAAATGTCATTATATTTTATAAAATCCAAGACTTCTCTACCACCCAATCACTGAATTTTCTCCGATAATTACTTTTCTACCTCGTGGCAAGTTTTCTGCCCCAGAAACAATGGAAGCGTTTCGGCCGATAACACTGTTGACAATTTTTTCTTTGGTATAGATATTGACATTGTCCATCACCAACGAATGCTCAATTTCTGTGCCGTTTAGTTCCGAAACATTACCAATTGATGTGTATGGTCCGATATATGAATCTTTGATAAGGCATCCCTCACCAATTGAAACAGGACCGCGAATCAGAGTTTTCCCAATAATCCTCGTGCCTTTACCAACTTTGACATTTCCTTCAACCTTGGCATTGCCTACAATTTCTCCCGCCATAAAGTCCTGCTTTTTTTCAAACACACAATTTTGCAGAACAAACTTATTTCCTTCCAATAAATCCTCCGGCTTTCCTCGGTCTTTCCACCACTTGTCAATTTCTTGATAGTCTAATTTCAAATTACTATTAATGTAATAATTATGAATATCAGAAATTTCATATTGTCCTCGGTCGCTAATTTTGATTGAATCCATCGCCAGAAAGGCGTTTTTGTCATAGATATATACTCCCGCCACCGCGAATTCACTCTTTGGATACATTGGTCTTTCTTCCACACTTACTATTTGTCCGTCTTTAATTTCTGGAACTCCAAATCTTTGCGGACACTCCACCTTTGTTAACATAAGAAGTGCATTCAATTTCTCTTGAAAATATCGGTTTACGAGCTCGGCAATATTATGCTTAATAATATTATCTCCCAGATACAAAATAAAAGGCTCATTGTTGATATAATCGCGTGCTGACATAATGGCACTTCCCAAACCAGTCAATTCTTTTTGCACGATATATTCAATTTCAATCCCCCATCTGGAACCGTCTCCAACAACCTGTTTCAAAAGAGCATCGTGGCTACTGATTATTATACCAATCTGGTCAATGCCAGAATTTACCAAATTTTCAATGGGATAAAAAATCATTGGCTTTCCACCCAAAGGAATTAGGTGCTTATTAATGGTATGGGAAAATGGTCTTTGCTGATTATTTTTGGCAGCTGGAATTATGGCTTTGATTTTTCTGGCTAACTGAGTTTTGGTCGAAACTTCTTCCCCGTCTTTGATAATTATTGAGCTTAATTGTTTCTCATTTTCTAAAATTTTATTTTTCACTTCTTCAAATGCTGCAATTGCCCCAGGAACATCTTCAACTTTTGTCCGTTCATAATCCTCAGCATCAAAATCTAGTGAACCTGTCCCCGCCACGACTGTTTCTATATCAGTCAGTGGCCAAAAAACATGATATACACTAGGAGAAATGGAAATCTGGGCTGCATAATTTTTATATATTGTGCATTCTGGTACATCAACATCAATACCAAGCTTATCGTGTCCCAAGATGATTGCAAAACTTTCACCAAAAGTTGGAGAATTTTTGTCAAAATCATAAAAAAACCACAGTGCCGTTCCGCTTAATGTAAAAAAGTTTTCTTTCAATTTATAATGATAGTGACCTCCGCGAGGAATAAATTTTTTCGTGGCAATGGAGGCATGAATATGTTTGATGCCGTCCGCATAAAGTTCATTTTCAGTTCCACCTGGCGCCATATCACAATAACTTCCTCTCTCATCAGAAACTACTTTGTTCAGATAAAGGTTCAATCCCGCTATCGGAGTTTTGATATGTTTGATTTTCATAAGATTAGATTATTACGCGGCTAAATTGCTAAAATGTTCAAGCATTTAGAAAAGATACAAAAATACAAGCTACAAATCACAAACAAATTCTAATGCTTAATCATCAATTTTCAAAAGGTGAAAGACGGGTTCGGGGACAAATCGGAAGGCTCTGCGTTACCTTTCAATAATTCAAAATAAAGTTCAGAATGACAAATCTGGATATTTAAATTTATTACTCCGAGTGTTCCCTAGTCCTAAAAGGCGGTGGGCATTTGCAAAGTTCTGCACTCTGAATTCCACATTCCATGCGAGACTATGGCATTAAGATCTAGATATAATTTGTAAAATCCTGATCTTTATCTTTGATTTTCTCCACCCAATCAATGTTATGTTGATACCATTGAATGGTCTTTGGCATCGCTTCTTCAAAAGTATATTTTGGTCTCCAACCAAGTTCGCGATCAGCTTTGCTTGCACTAATTGAATATCTGCGATCGTTTCCTGGGCGGTCTGGCACATTATTTATTAGAGAATGAGGTCTACCAATTAAATCTAAAATTATACGGGCAATATCAATCGTTGATCTTTCATTATCAGAACCAACATTATAGACTTCTCCATCAATCCCTTTATGCAAAATCAAATCAATCGCTTCACAATGATCACGAACATAAATCCAATCTCGGACATGCAAACCATCTCCGTGGACTGGCAAAGATTGATTGTTCATGGCCCGAAAAATAAAATAGGGAATCATTTTTTCGGGATGTTGATATGGTCCATAATTATTCGAACAATGTGTCACAATAACAGGCACTTTATAAGTATTAAAATAGGCACGACACATCAAGTCACCACCAGCCTTAGCCGCCGCATAGGGTACATTCGGCAGAAAAGGAGAATCTTCTGTAAACTGTCTGTCCTCTCCCAGCTCAACTGTTCCATAAACTTCATCTGTCGAAATTTGCACAAATCGCGGAATTTTATAATTCTTCACCAATTCCAAAAGTGTGTGCGTGCCCACCACATTTGAATGAATGAAATCCGCTGCCTTGCCATGGACTGAACGACCCACTGCCGTTTCCGCGGCAAAATTTACAATCGCATCAATACCTTCCTGGGCAATTTCTGCCAATTTTTCATAGTCAGCAATATCACCTTGAATGAATTTGTAGTTGGGGTTTTTTTCGGCAATTCTCATATTTTCAATATTGGCCGCATAAGTGAGCACATCGTAATTAATAACTTCATAACTCGGATAATTTTCCAAAAGATGATAGATAAAATTACTACCAATAAAACCCGCACCCCCGCCAACCAAAATTCTTTTCTTTTTGATGATGCCTTTTCGGGAAAAAATAAGGCTAATTTCACTTTTATCGATGCCTAAAATCAAAGAAATTTCTTCCAAAGAAATTTTCTTTTCTGTATAAAGCTTGGCTAGTAGTTCAATCTTTTTTTCCAAAGCACTCGACAAACTCTTTTTCAGTTCAGACTCTTTCTGAGAACTATTTTGATTTTGGTCTTGAAAAATACTATCTTGCATGTGCTCGTATTAACTATTAAGTAACCAGTATTAAGTGTCATATCAGGCTTAATTCTTGATATTTTATACTACCTACTGTTCCTTCAATATAATGTCAAAATTCAAAATTGTCAAATGGGAAAATAAGGATTAAAAAAGACACCTTTTAAAAAAATAAAAAGGTTTGTTTTTTGAGATTAAATTATCTCCTAGATGGCAATGTTCCCAGAGTGGGACACGACAATGGAACTGAGTTTGAAAAGTATTTCAAACAAGCTTGCCTGGAACTGGGAATTGAGCAATACTATTTAAGGATAAGAACACCAAAGGACAATCCTGATTG
>JAHYJV010000006.1 GCA_019428855.1 Patescibacteria group bacterium
AATTGATTTAATTGATAGAGCTCAGTGTCGAGAGCATGTGGAAAAATATTTCACAGTTGAAAATATGGTTGATGGTTATGAAAAGATTTACGAGAAAGCGGTAAGGGAATTTAGGAAATAAGCAAAGGCAGTTCTTTGAAGAGTTTATTAAATTAGCAGATTGTATTATTCCTGAAGACGCTTTCGATGTATAATTTATTAAAAAAGAAACGGACTGTCCTTATATAATTTAAAAATTAAATCAAAAATAATGCCACAACAAAACTCAAATAAGCTTTTTAATTTATAAAAAGAAGATGATAATTTTTAACTTATTACCATGCCACAACATATCATTTTTGAAGGGGCGGAGCTGACTGGGAAAAGTTGGCTGATGTCTCAAGTGTACGATTATTTGGAACCGAAATATAATCAAAACAAAGTAACATTAGATGGATGTCACTGGTTTAACTGTGATGTGGGAGTTTATGGAACCCAGCACGGTAAAATTGTTATTGAAAATTATTTGAATATTTTCAGTGAGCTCAAAGAAAAAAATTTAATCATTGAAAAACTACATCTTTCAGATATTGTCTATAATCAGGTTCATCAAAATCAAAAAATTGAATACGACAGTGTTGAAAAAGATTTGCTTGATTTGGATTTTAAAATTATACTGGTTACTTTTCTAGAAGATGAAAAATTGCTTGAAAAAAGAATTCAAGATAGACTGAATATATATCCTCATTATGAGAGAATTTTGCAAAGTCCAGTTTGGTATATTGAGCAACAAAGGAAATATTTGATGGAAATTAAAAAAACAAAACTGCCGTATTTAATTGTCGAAACTAATGTGCTACCAGATAATACTTTAGTTGGGAAGATTTTGGAATGGATTGGGGAAAAATAATATAAATATTAAATTTTTTGTTATGCCGGATAAAATTAAAAAATTATTAGAATCAAGCAAAAGAGTGATTTTGGATTGTGCTTTGGATAATGGGGCCATGGTCGCGGCAAACTCGGCTATGAAATATTATCCGCAAGAGGCTAAAAATTATTTTTATGTCTGGCCCAGAGATGGAGCTTTCAATTGTATGGCAGCTAACCTCGTTGGAATTGAAAATATTCAAGAGAATTATTTTGATTGGCTTTTAAATCGAGCAGAAGG
This sequence comes from Patescibacteria group bacterium, assembly GCA_019428855.1. Taxonomy (GTDB): domain Bacteria; phylum Patescibacteriota; class Minisyncoccia; order JAHIHE01; family JAGLIN01; genus JAHYJV01. The sequence goes on from JAHYJV010000006.1 coordinate 1,151, forward strand.
GAGAAAAGAGACGGGACTTTTTTATGAAAAATATCATCCAAATGGATTAAAGGCTTTAGAGAAATTCCAACCCGATCAAACAGGTTCGGTCATTTTTTCCATTTGTAAGTATTTTAAAAATAACTTGGAAGGTGTGAAAAAATATCGAGACTTGATAATTAGGTCTGCTGATGCCTTGTGTGAGAATTGGAAGGCAGATCACTTTGAGCTGATTACTAACGATCTTTGGGAAGAAAGATTGACTTTTCCAGACTTGAAAGACAATTTTTCCTATTCACTTGCTAGTTGTATTGCTGGATTAACTTCGGCAGATAAATTATATCCGAATAAAAAATATCAAGAAATATCAACACAAATGAGAAAAATTTTACTAGAGGAAATTGAAAGAAACGGTTATGTGACAAGAACTTTTGGAAAAATAAATGACGAGAGAGTTGATGCTAGTTCTCTTGGTTTGATTTGGCCTTTCGAAATTATTGACGCACAAGGTGAAATTGCAAATAAGACAATTGAAAAAATCGAAGAAAAGCTGGTGAAAGATTACGGAGTATATCGATATGAGAATGATGAATATGACGGCTGGATGCATGAGATGCATCACCGAAAAAAAGGAGCTGGGTATTGGCCACTTCTCAATTTTTGGATGAGTATCGTACTTTGTAAGATGAACAGAAGAAATGATGCTGAAAAATATTATCAGCAGGTTATCAAATCGATTGGAGATGACTTCATTCCAGAACAAATTTTCACAAATGATATTCAAAAATCTGTATCTCCTTTGTGTTGGAGTCATGCTATGTTTATTTTTGCCTCCAAGGAATTGGGTTATACAAAGCAGCTGTCATGCTGAACTTGATTCAGAATCTTCGTTTTATAGCAACTAATCAAACTATAAATCATAAAATATTTAATTGAATCGAAAATGAAATAACTGTGATGAAATGGAAAGTATTATTATGTTTGCTCTTTTGATTGGATAGTTTAAATTATAATAAGGAAAGATCCTGAATCAAGTTCAGGAGGACAATTAAAAAATTTAAGCAGAAAAATATGATTACTTGGATAAATTTTCTACATTTATATCAACCTCCACATCAAAATGGTTTTATTTTTGGTAAAGTTGTGGATGAAAGTTATCGTAGAATTGTGAGAATTTTAAATTTATATGATGAGGTAAATTTTACTCTCAATATTTCTGGTTCTCTTTTGGAACAGTTGGAGTTTTATCAAAATATGGATGTTGTGGATGGATTTAAAAAGGCAGTTAGCGAGGAAAAGATTGAGCTAGTTTCGAGTGCTATGTTTCACCCCATTCTCCCGTTGCTAAATAAAAATGAGATACAAAGACAAATCGATTTGAACAATAAAATCTCTGAAAGATTGTTTGGTAAATTATTTCAACCAAAAGGATTCTATCTCCCTGAAATGTGCTATTCTCTCAACGCCGCCGAAGTTGTGAAAGAAATGGGCTTTGAGTGGATTATTTTGGATGAAATTTCTTTGAGTGGAAAAGTAGGGGGAGTTGATTTTGCAAAAATTTATGAAATTGAGAACTTAGGACTGAAAGTGATTTTTCGCAACAGAGCAATTTCAAATTCATTTGTTCCTCAAAAAGTAAATGAAATTGCAGCTGATGATCGAGATAAGATAATTATCACCGCAACAGATGGCGAACTTTACGGTCATCATCACTGGGATTTGGAAAGACATATTGAAGAAAATTTTGCCAATAGAAATATTAAGAGATTAAAGATTTCAGATTATATAAAGCAAATTAAAAATTCTGAAAAAATAAACCCCGTAAATTCTTGCTGGGAATCGTCCGAGGAAGACATAAAAAATGATAATCCATATTCTTTTTGGAACGATTCTGAAAACAAACTGCACAAACTTCTTTGGGACTTGGCCTATTTTTCCATTAACATTGTTGAGGAAAATAAAGATGATAAAAATTATAATATTGCTCGTTCCTTGGCTGATAGGGGATTAACGAGCTGTACTTTTTGGTCAGCCAGTGAGAAAAAATCTTTTATCTGGAGTGATGTGGTTTGGAATCCGGACATGATTGAATCTGGTGCCTTAAATTTAATCAGAGCAATTCGTTCTTTGGAAAAATTAGATACTAATAAAAGAACCAAAGCAGAAAAAATATTTCTCGATATCGTTGAAAATATCTGGACTAGCCACTGGGAAAAACATTATCGAAATTAAGAATTTATGATTGAATATCAATCAAGAAAAGTCCTTTTGCGAGTTTATGAAATTAACAGAAAAAATTTCGCAAGAGTATGCTTTTGATAAATAGTTTTAAAGGACTGTCCTTAGATATACAGTTTTTATTATCAGAAATAATGTTTAATGCTAAAATATAAGCATGCAATTTAAAAGATAAAATTATACAAAAAATGAAAATAAATAAAAACCTTTGGATTGCGGGCGGATATTATGTGGACTTTGACGCTCATGAGCAGTTTCGCATCATTGGACCGAACAATCACCTTTATTGTGGTTTGATTGATATTCCAAGACATAAAATTACTGTTCATTCAGTCGAAAGTGTGAACGATGTCCTCCAAATAAAAGCACAATTTAATACGAGTAAAATTAATCTTTACTATCCTGCCATGGACGATATGCGGACTGTGCGAGATATTGTTAATTCAAAAACTTTCTTGCAAATTAGAGCAAAAATTTATGATCGTCTTGTTCCTCATCTTGCAAGCAAAACCAAGAAAGACGGAAAAACTCAATTGAAGTTCAAAAGAAATTACGGCAAAAAATATTATCAAACAATTTTTGAATTTGACGGTGAGGTTCAGGTAAAAAAAATAAGACATCCTTTTACTGGTTTTGAGATTTTAACTAAGCGGGAAAATATTCTACTGGCTTTAAGGGCAAGCACCAATGATATAAATTGTCATAAATTTAAGAAAATTAGTTTAATAGAAAAAGATGATTTTGAATTTTGCATATTTAAAGATAAAAAAATTTTTATTGAAAAGATTTGGAATCAAACTGAAATTGAAATCAAGCATCTTTTGGAATGGGAAAAAACTTCTGGCGATCGGTTTGGAACGGTTTTTCCTCGAGATTGGATGGAGTCGGCGGACATTGGACACCACGATCTGACTTCTGATGTGCGAAGTTATATGTATGAGGAGAGCTTAAAAAATGTAAATTCAAAAGGAGAAGGCTGGCATGAAGATGTGGTCGGGGAGTTTAAGTATGAATATGAAATATCAGGCAAAGATATTTTGGACAGACATATGATTGATATTGAACCAAAATATCTGATGGGCATTGATTTTCAACCAGAAAATTTCTGGTTGAAAGCAAGCAACAGAAAGAGAATGCATCTCGTCGCAAAATATGTTTTGCACCAAGCAAAAACCAGAGATTATATTGTATTTAAAAAAAATCACGATACTGGAAATTGGAGAGACAGCGGAGATGCTTTTCGCAGGATTGATAGTTTGATTGCACCGTTCGATGTTAATGCTGTTTTCTATCCCAAAGCATTAGAAGCCATTAAAAATCACTACATAAAACTGGGTTTTAAAAAAAAGGATTTGTCAGAGATAAAAGAGTTGTGTGAAAAGTGGAAGAATAAAAAGGATGCATATAGATTTATCAATAAAGACAAAAGTACTGCTTATGCTCTGGCTCTTTATGGAAATGGGAATAAAAATAATGGCTCACAAAAATATGAAAAAATGAAATTGAATCATCTCGACGAGTCTTATCTTTACACCTATTTAAATGAAAACGAGGAAGATGTTACAAGCTTTTGCAAGCGTTTGTTAGATTTAAATTATTTTTATACGAAATCTGGTCCACTTTTAGTGGCCAATAAAAGTAAATATTTTTATACCAAGCAAGAATATCACGGATTGGTAATTTGGATTAAACAAACCGCCTTTGTAGTCCTCGGTCTCAGCAAACATCTCAAACATTCAATTATTGAAGGCTGGTCTGTTGATTCGCAACGATTAATTAAAAAAACAATCGTCAAAATTTGTGAAGATACGCTAAGTGCAGTAGAACACATGAATTCTGTACCAGAAGTATATGTTGATGTGAAGGATGAGGCAATTCCTTTTCATGATCTATTAGGAAATAAAAACCAAGGTAGTAAAGTTCAGCTTTGGTCTGCAGTTGGCATCAGAAGAATTATTAGAAAATATTACGAACTTTTGACGGAGGATATATATAAAATCTAATTTAAGGAGGTTCAACCTTTTTAATTTAGACTTTATCTTTAATTTAAGGGTGCTATAATAAAAAAAGATTAAATTTCATAAGTTAAAAAAATGAAAAATGACAAAAGAGTATTAGCTTTTGACATCGGAGGGACAAAAATTGCTAGTGGGATTATAAAATTGTCTGAAAAAGGATATGAGATTTTTGATTATCAAAAAATTCCAACACCAAAGAATAAAAAAGCAATTATAAATTTGATTGTTGAAATGGCATTGAATCAGAAAAAAAATGGGGGATTTAAAAAAATCAGAATTGGTATTGCGGGTCAGATTGATAACAAAAAAGGGACTGTTATTTTTTCACCGAATATCAAAGATTTAAAAAATGTGAATTTCAAAAAAGATATTCAGGTGAAAATCAGTGAAGATGTTGAAATTGAAAATGATGTCAAATGTTTTGCCTTGGCCGAAAGAAAATTTGGTAAGGCAAGAAAATATGATAATGTGGTTTTTTTGACCATTGGCACAGGAATTGGCGGAGCAATTCAAGTGGCTGGAAATTTATATCGCGGAGCAAATAATATTGCCGGAGAGTTTGGGCATATGACGATTTTTTCTGAAGGAAAAAAATGTGAATGTGGGAAAGTCGGATGCTGGGAGCAATATGCTTCTGGAAGGGCTATTGAAAATTTATATGATGAACTTTTTGGCAAGCAAAAAAAAGCAAAAGATATTGCCTTGGATTCAAAAAAAGGTTTGAAAAAAGATATGAAAGTAATTAAACAAACTGCAGAATATTTCGCAGTCGGTTTGGTGAATATTATAAACACCGTAAATCCAGAAGCGATTATAATTAGCGGAAGTGTTTCGAAACAAAAAGAAATTATTGATTTGGCAAAAAAAAGAGCTCTTCAAAAAACTTTAATTCCTGGCAGAAATACAAAGATTATAATTTCTGATTTAGGGGATGAGGCCATTTTGATTGGGGCAGGGCTATAAACAGTGGCTCTTTGTCAAGACACAGAGACTAAAGTATAGAAGGGGAACAAAAGCTAACATGATTTTTGTGACAATTCAACAAGGACGTCCTGCATCTTGCGGTGGCAAAAGAATGTCGTGATGAGCCAGAAAAGTTTATCGTAGATTTGAAATTTATCTTATATTTTGTGATTTATAGGTTTTATTTAGCGAGACAGGCTAAAGATTCTGAATCAAGTTCAGAATAACAAGAAGAGAAAATTTAGAACAAATTATAAAATTATCTTCACAAATCTTCTCTTTCCCACTTGCACAATCATTTCGTTCTTGATTTTAATTTCTTTTTCAAAATCTTTCTGCACGACATCGTCAATTTTCACTCCGCCTTGTTGGACAAGACGACGAGCATCTGATTTCGAGGAGGCCATTTTTGTTGCAGAGAGTAAATTCAAAAGATTGTACTCTTTTTTTGCAAGCTTGATTTCTGGAATGTCAGTTGGTTTATTTTTATCACGGAAAATTTTATTGAACTCTTTTTCGGCAATTTTTGCTTCTTTTTCGTCGTGATAAATTGCCACAATTTCGTGTGCCAATTTTGCTTTGGTGTCGCGGGGATTATCTAAATTCATTAATTCCTTAATTTCACTTAGAGGAATTCTGGTGCATCCTAAAAGCAGGGGCTTGATCATTCCATCGGGTTGGGACATAATTGCTCCGAATAAATCATTAGGATTTAAGTCAAGAAACACGCCAGTTCCATTGGACTTAGACATCAGCATTCCGGTCTTTTCATCCGCAATCAATTTAGTGGCAATCACAAATTTATTTTTATTCTTCAATTTCTGCATCAAAGTTCTTCCCGCCAGCGCATTGAAAATCTGATCAGATCCGCAAAGCTCTACATCAACATCCATGGCCACACTGTCATATCCTTGCATTAAAGGATATAAAAATTCATGAAGATAAATTGGCAGCAGTTCTTTTTTAAGTATTATATCATTTTTTTCGATACAAGTTTTTTCTCCACATTTTGGGCAAATGGTAGTATTTCCTACCAAGTTAGTAAATTTGAAACTTTTTTGATTACTAAATTGAATCGGTGATTTAAATAAGTTCTTACAAGTTTTACATTCTAGCCATGTTGTTGTTATTCTTTTTTCAAACATATCTCGTTCCAACATTTGTTGCACAGTAAAGTTGCTGGCAAGATTAATAACTTGCTCAAAATTCAATTTAGCAAGCCACTCGGAATTATATTTTATTTTGACTGGATTGCTTTTGTCATCAAAAGACAAAATATTTTTCACTTGTTCCACCCAACCCCTGAAATTATTTTCAACACCTTCTCGTGTTTGCCTGACTCTAGCCGCACTTTTGTCGGTTGGGTCTCCAATCATTCCTGTAAAATCTCCGATAAGAAAAATAACTTCGTGTCCTAGCCTGCGAAAATCTTCTAAAATCATTAAGTTTTGTGCATGTCCCAAATGGAGCGCTTTGGCAGTCGGATCGGCTCCGATATAAAACCTCAATTTTTCGCCACTTAATAATTTTTTATGAAATTCTTTTGGAGTAGGCAAAGTTTCCACAATAGTGCCACGGTTCAGAATTTCATCGATTTGTCTTGAATCAGTAATAATTTTACTCATAATATTGACATTTTTGATTAAATTGATTATGGCTTAGGCAAAGAATTCTTAGAGAGAAATTTATGGCAAAAAAGAAAATGAGAAGAAAAACAGGATAAAAGTGATAAACCTTGTCCGAAATGTAAGGGGAAAATAATAGTATTTACAGAAAGTGGCAACTCGCAAAAGATAAACGATAAATGTAATTTTTGTTTTGGATCTGGAAAGTATAAATAAGGAATACTTATTTTAAGTGGCATTTTTATCCAAAACCTAATTTAGTCAAAAGCAATCTTAATAATTCCAATCTATCATAATTACAGGTCAAAGACAAGCAAAAATTAATTAAGCCAATCCCTTTTAAATATCTAGATTATAGTTATAATTGAGCAGTGTCAAGCAGTTAATATGAAACAGAGTAATCAAAATCTATGTCACAAATTTTAATTTTGGGGGATAGTATAACTTATGGTGCCTAGGAAAAAACAAGGGGAGGGTGAACTAATCGGTTGAAGGTTTTTTGCATGGAAAGAGAATTAGAAAATCCAGAATTAGATTATTCGGTTTAGCAAATTTTTATATGAACAGAAAGAAATTAACAAGAGTATTATAGTTTTTATAGGATTATTTTCTCTAAGTGCGGTAAAAGTAGTGAGAAAAGAATAAAAATAATCAATTTATTCCAAAAGAATGCGAGGATTGCTTTGACCTTGCTATAATGATTTTAAGAAGTAGTGTTTTTCAGAGGTTCCGAAGGTGTTTTTTCGATAGTCATGGACTTTTTTTAATATTCATTGAGAAAACCAATAATGTTAAAATAATTTCAAGCCATTAGAAATAAAGCATGATATTACGAATCTTGGTATTGCACAGAGCTTTCATTTCCGAATACTGACAAAAATAATAAAAGCAGTTTAAATCCCACCTCCTTTTCAAATGTAGAAAAGTTGGTTATAATACATCAGTATCAGGTAGTTAGAATTAGATATCAATTAATACAAGGATATTGCTTAATACTGTATGCTTATATACTAAATTATGGCTGTAAGAAAAAAATATAGAGTGACTAGTTCAAATGTGAAAAGGAAAATTGCTCGAAAAAGCAGGGTTAGTTTTCGTTTGCCTACAATAAAACCTCAGAGAAGAACGCCGAGAAAAAGATTAATCAAGAAAAGTTTTTCAACTTCTCTGCTTCAAAAAATATTCAAATCCAAAACTAGATCAAATCTAAAATCAAAAAGAAAAAGTACGAGACTGAAAAAGATCTTCAGAACATTTTTGAAATTGTCGATTGCAATATTGTTGATTGGTGTAATTGGCTTGATTGGAATTTTTCTGTATTTTTCAAAAGATATTCCTGATCCAGATAAAATTGCTAATCGGAATGTCGCAGAGTCTACAAAAATTTATGACAGAACTGGTGATATTTTGTTATACGAAATACATGGTGAGGAAAAAAGAACTGTTGTGAAGCTTAATCAAATTTCAACCTATGTCCTCAATGCGACTATGGCCACAGAAGATCAAGATTTTTATAAACATCACGGAGTTGATTTTAGGGGTATCGCACGGGCCATATATCGGAATGTGATTAGTGGCGAAAAGCTTCAAGGTGGCTCGACGATTACACAACAATTAATTAAGAATTCCATTTTAACATCAGAAAGAACTTTTACGAGAAAAATTAAAGAAATTATTTTGGCAGTTGAAACAGAGCAGAAGTTTAGTAAGGATGAGATTATGGAAATGTATTTAAATCAAATTCCGTATGGCTCAAATGCCTATGGAATTGAAGCAGCAGCTCGAACTTTTTTTGACAAGTCTGCTAAAGATCTTGACATCTCAGAAGCAGTGCTGTTAGCAGGCCTTCCCAAGGCGACCACCTATTATTCTCCTTACGGAGCTCATCCTGAAGCACTGGAATATCGATATCATGACATTATTGGTCAAATGCTTTCAGAAGGTTATATCTCACAGGAGCAGGCAGACGAAGCTTGGCAAGTTGATATTTTGAAAAAAATTAAGCCCTTCAGAGAAGATATCAAAGCTCCGCACTTTGTGATGTATGTTCGTCAGCAAATCGTGGATGAATTCGGAGAAGAAAGAGTTGAAAGGGGAGGTCTTAATGTCTATACCACATTGAATTATGATATGCAATTAATTGCTGAAGATGCGGTTAAAATTGGAGTTGAAAAAAATATTATAAATCATAATGCTAAAAATGCAGCCCTAGTTGCAATTGACCCTCACACAGGTCAGGTGCTTTCGATGGTTGGTAGCAAAAATTATTTTAGTATTGAAGAAGATGGCAATGTAAATGTAGCAATCTCAAACAGACAACCAGGCTCGTCATTCAAGCCTTTTGTATATGCCACAGCTTTTAAAAAGGGTTACACCCCTGATACAATTCTTTTTGATGTTGAGACAAATTTTGGCAAAGATGGTTCTGGCAAAGAGTATATTCCTCAGAATTATAATTTTAAGTTTTCTGGTCCCGTTACGATTAGGCAGGCCCTCGCACGGTCTCTTAATATTCCAGCCGTTAAAGCACTTTATCTTGCTGGAATTGATGACAGTGTACAGATGGCTCATAATCTCGGAATTACTACCTTAAACAATCCAGATAATTATGGATTATCGTTGGTCTTAGGAACTGGAGAAGTAAAATTAATTGATATGGTTGCTTCTTATGGCGTTTTTGCCAATGAAGGAAAAAGAAATATTTCAGAAACAATTTTGAAAATTGAGGATTCTAGCGGAGAAATCATTAAACAATATGAGAAAAATGAAAAAGAAGTTTTGGATTTAGAAGTTGCCAGAAATATAAATAATATTCTATCTGATAATGTTGCTAGAACTCCAACTTTTGGCGCCAAAAATATGCTCTATCTCGGAGAAAGACCAGTGGCCGCCAAGACGGGAACAACAAGTGACTATAAAGATGGTTGGACGGTTGGTTATACTCCAAGTTTAGTGGCGGGAGTTTGGGCAGGAAATAATAAGGGAGAGAAAATGAAACAGGGGGGTGGGATTACAGTGGCGGCACCAATCTGGAATGATTTTATGTCGAGAGTTTTAGCACTTGATCCGATTGAAAAATTTGTTGCTCCAGAGAAAATTAAAACTGATAAAGCAGTTCTCAATGGAGAATATAAAAATGAAGTTATTGTAAAAATTGACAAAGCATGTGGTGATAAACTTGCTAGTGAACTCACTCCCGAGAGTCAAATTATAGAAAAAATATATATTGAAGCTCACAACATTTTACATTATGTTAATAAAGACAATCCCCAGGGAGAATCTCCTAAAGATTTCACCTTGGATTCAAGCTATCAATATTGGGAACAAGCAGTGTTGGATTGGGCTGAGAAAAATGCACGAGAAAAAAATGAAAATGAAAATCATGAAGTTATTGATCTCGAAAATGATAATTCAGACGAAATAGAGCAGAAAAATATAAGCGTTAATCCTCCGACTGAGATATGTTCAGTTCGGGAAGATGACAAAATGCCAATTTTAAAAATTACTTCTCCGCAAGAAGATCAGATTATCAAGAATAATAAACTTGCCATTAAAGCTGAGGCGTTTACAGTTTTTGGTTTGAAACAAATTGATATTCATTTTGACGGCAATTTGGTAGGGGTGGGAAAATACTCACCATATGAAGTAGCGTATAACATTCCTGCTGGTACTAAAGAAGGTTTGCATAATGTGTCGATAAAGGTCTATGATCAAATTGAAAATTCTGTGCAAAAAGATGTTCCAATCATCATGGTCAGCGATGATTCTTCTGTCTATCTAAAACCTATCGTAGAAACTGATTTTCCTTATATTATTGATGTCGTAACTTCAACAGATGATATAAGATATATCGATTTTTATTATCAATTAGACAGTATTTATAATGCTGATATGGAATTGGTAAAAAAGACAGGAATAAAGAAAAAAATTGGCACGGCTGATTATCCTGTTCCCGGAGAGGATAAACTCTATCAAATTTTATGGGAAGAGAATAAGGAATATTTTATTTCTGGAAAATATAAGATTTTTACAGAAATGGTGGATGGAAGTGGAAAGATTTACGAAAGCAATAAGAGATTTTTAGAGGTGAAGTAAATTGTTATTTTAGTTGTTAAATTTCAGAGCCTTGTTGATATTTTTGTAAATTACGATATGTACTAATTTAAGGAGAAGGTATCTGAATAAAAATATTTGTATTTCGTAATTCAAGAAAATCAATTGCAAGGTTTTTTCGGAGGTTTGTTTTTTGCCATGGTTGTACTTTGAGTTTGTTGCATAAGGCTCCACACAGGAGTATGGAGCCAATAGAGTGAAATTTGACAAAAGATTCCAGTCAGGAGTATAGAGTTAACGAGAATCTGAGAAACAAAAGAAACGGGTTGCAAGCCCGTTTTTGCAATACCAGTTTTCGCAATAGTCAATAACTAACATTGTCACTGTGAACAATGTTAGTCTAAGCTTGTCGAAGACTTGATTCAGAATCTCCAATATATTACGCTAAATTATCCCATAAATCGTTCAACTGTGTTTTGATTGTGAAAGAAAGCATTATATTAAATGATATAAGTTAGAGGTTGCAGACAAAAGAGCCTGAATTTAATTCAGGATGACAGATGCTTTACCTCTCATCAAAAGTTTGAAAATTAGAAATTTAAAAAACATCAGCATTGGCTCCATTGTGGCAATAGCCCTGTGGAGCCAACAGAGAATTGAAAATTAAATCCAGGATTATCAGCAAGGGGTGGTCTGAATTATTTGTTTGTCAATATAATTCTACCAACTCTTTAGCAATCTACCACGGTTATTAGTGTAGAGCCAAATAATATTGTTTTATATATATTTAGGCGTATAATTAAATTAGTATAATTATTTTTCAAATAAAAATATGATAAAAAAATTTTTTCAAAAAATGCATGATTATTTCCTGAGAAACAAAAAGAAATCAATTATAGCATTATTTTTTTTCCTTTTTATAGTTGTTATTGGGTCATTATTTTTAATAAGAGATAAAAAGCCTGATTTTTTTGATCCTCGACCAGAATATGCCAAAATTTATTCTGTCGTAAATGAAAAAATATCACAAAGTGCCAGCATCGCTATTTATCTTCCGTCTGGATCAAATATGACCAAGGATGAGGCTCAAGAAAAAGTTGAATTTTTTCCAAAAATAAAGGGAAATTGGATAGATATTGCCGAAGAAAAAAAGATAATTTTTAGACCAGAAAAGAAACTAAAATTAAACAGGTATTATACTGTTACCTTGGAAACGCCGGAGGGAATTATTGGGGGAGATTTTATGGCGGTGGAAGATCCCGAGGTTTTAACAGTATTTCCAAAGGAGAATTCTGAAGCGAACGAAGAATCGTCCATTACGGTTATGTTTAATCGACCCATGACCCCGATTACCACTCTTGATGTTTTGGAAAATTTTGACATTCCGATTGAAATTAAACCAGATATAAAAGGAAAGTTCAAATGGATTGGAACAAGTACTTTGCAATTTACTCCGGAACAAAGGCTTACAAGATCTTCAAACTATTATGTCAAAGTGAGGCCTGAATTTATTTCTATGGATGGTCTAGCAATTAAAACCTTTGAACATAATTTTACAACTAGGACTCTTCGCTATGGTTCTATCACTCATGGTCTGACAATTTATAACAATCCAATTGCCATTGATTTTAATCAAAATGTTAATCTTGAGAAAACAAAAAAAGAAATCGTTGTCAAAAATATTGCATCAAATCAAGAAACGGAATTTATTGTAGAATATGGCAGTCAAAATGTGTATAATAAGGAAAAAGGAAAAAATGAAAAAAAGGAAAATCGTTCTATAATTTTAATTTATAATCAAAAAGACCAATTCGGCCGAGAAAAATTATGGGATTTTAATGGAAACTATAGTTTGAAAATTAATAAAGCATATCCGGAAGAGGGAGACATTATTTTGGATGAAGCTAGGGAGGTAACAATTCAAGCTACAGATATCATCAAAAGTGTCAGTGCCAGTTCAGAGCGAACAAGTTTCTCAACTCCAGAATACTTTGACCCTGAGGGGACACTATGGATTGAATTTTATGAGGAAATTGATTCTGCTACGAGCAAGATAGGTGCAGAAAAGCTGAAGAATATTAGTTATGGTCAAAAATGTAAAGAGAATAATCAAAATATTACAGTTTCAGAAGATGATTGTGAAAAGGAGGATGACCGTCGAAAAATTTATTTTTCATTCAATACTGAAAATATCAACAATGCCGAAAATCTAAAAGTTTCTCTGGCGGTTGTCAAAAATATGGAAGGATTTCAAATTAACATTTCTGAAATAATAATAAATATTACGGTAATTCCAAATCTTATTATTCATCGAACAATACCAGAAAATAGTGTTCGAAATGCAAGCCTGAGTGAATTTATAATTTGCTCAAATAGCCCACTTGATCGTATGAATAGTGAAACAGCAAAGGACAAGATTCAATTCAATGATGATCTCGAATTTATGTCTTGGTCAGACTCTGTTTTGATTTCAAAAAAAAATACATATCGGAAATGTCAGATAGGAGAATTTGAAACTAGAATAAATTATCGTCTCAAGCCTGAAACTGATTATAATTTAAAAATTAATATTCAGGATAATTTTGGAAGAGCAGAAAATATTGAAAAACATTTTCAAACTGGATTGATGCCTAATCAATATCTTGATTTTTTCAGTCTCCAAAAAAGATACAATGTAACAACTCCTGAAAAAACAAAGCTTTCTTATGCTGTTGAAAATATGGATTTTGTTGATGTGAATTTTTGTGAGATTGATCCAGAAAATCTCTTACAACATTTATACAAAGAGAGCTATAGCTATACGAGCCCTACACCAGCTTCGGACTGTCTTAATCGAATTCAAAAAAGAATTACATTGGAAAAGAAATATTGGATAAAGAATTATTTTGAGATTGATCTGCGAGATTATTTTCAAGGTGAAACTGGCCATTATTTACTCACTTTGTCAAACCCAAATTACCGTAATCGATATGGAAATAAAGAGATGATATACGAAAGAACTTATGTGACCGTTACTAATCTAGGGGTTGTCGAAAAAAAGATTGAAGCAAGGAGTACTGTTTATAGTGGAGAAAAATTAAGCGAAGAACAGAAAAATAATTTGCAAAATATATATTGGGTAACTGATTTAAAAAAGTTAACTCCAATTGAGAATGCAGAGGTGCGACTTGTTAAAAGGGGACTATCTTCCCCAATCAGTAAAAAATATTATACAAATAGCTTTGGAATAGCAGAAACAAATATCGGCGAAGATTTAATCGGCGCCTTAATCTCAAAAGGATCTGATAGCGCTGTCATATCAAATTCACAGAACAAGCTAAATTATGTAAGTGCGGCACAACAGGCTAGAAAAATTTATGTTTATACTGATCGACCAATATATAAACCGGGGGATGAAGTAAATCTGAAAGGACTTTATAGATTGGGTTATGATGGAGATTATGAAATTTTTAACAAAGACAAAATTCAAGTAAAAATATTTAATTCGAAGAATGAAGAAATTTTTAGTGAAGAAATTGAAGTAACTGATTTTGGGACATTTAGTGCCAGGCTAGTTATTGACACGAAGGCCCCATTGGGAACTTATCGAATTCAAGTCAAGAATAATAGTGCATATTTTGATGTTGAAGAATATGTTCCGGCAGCCTTTAAGCTCGAAACAAAAACAGATTTAGAGGAATATATTTCAGGAGATATGCTTAATTTGGACATTGAGGCTAGTTACTATTTTGGTGCGCCACTTGAAGGAGGAATAGTTGAATATAGCATTGCTACACAAGATTATCATTTTGATAAATATCAAGATGAGTACTTTAATTTTGGTTCTCCTTGGTATTTCTGCTATGATGATTGTGGATATGGAGACAAATTTATCATTAGGGGAAAAACTGAGTTGGATGATTTTGGCAAAGCAAAAATCTCACAGAAACTTGATATTCAGGAATTTTTTGAAGAAGATAAGCAGAAAAGTAAAATATTTATTTTTTATATAACTGTCAAAAATTCAAACGGTCAAGCCGTTTCATCTCAGAAGTCTTTTATTGTTCATCAAGGAGAATATTATTTAGGACTAAAAACAGATAAGTATTTCTTTGGCAAGAAGGAGTCCTTCGAAATTAAAGCAAAATCGGTTGACACAAATGGAAATCCAGTCAGTATCAGTAATATTGCTTTGAAAATAAAGAAAGTTAATTGGGTACAAAATAAAAGAAAAGAAGTGGATGGAGGATATTATAATAATTGGAAAAAAGAGTACGAACTTGTGCAGGAAAAATATATACGAACTGATCAAAATGGAAACTACAAAGAAAACTATTCTATAGAAGAAGAAGGAGAATATGAAATTACAGTAGAAGGAACAGACTCTAAAGGTAATAAGATTAAAGGTCTTTATTATGCCTATGTTTATGGTCAGGCACATGTCGATGTCAGAAAGACTAATGATACTGTCTTGGAAGTAATTACAAATAAAAATAATTTGAAAGTTGGAGATGAAGCAGAAATAATCATTAAATCTCCTTATGAAAAAGCCAAGGCTCTAATCAGTATTGAGAGAGGAAGAGTGTTTGAATATAAAGTTGTTGATATATCTCAAAGTTTATATAGATTTCAATTTAATGTTACCGAAGAATATCTTCCTAATTTCTTTGTTTCAGTTATCTTAGTTTCTCCTGATCCAGAAGTAAAATTTGGAAAATTAGATTTTCAAATTGATACAGAAAATAAGGAAATAGATATTATAGCGAAAACAGATAAAGCCGCTTATTTGCCTAGAGAAGAAGTTATTTTGAATATCGAGGCGAAGGATTTTCGAAACAAACCAGTTGAAGCGGAGCTTTCCGTTGCTGTTGCCGATCTTAGTGTTTTGGCCTTAAAGGGTAATCCAAAGAAAAATCCCTTGGTTTTCTTTTATGGGGGATTTCCCTTGACAGTTTCAACTAGCAGCAATGTTAAAAATATTCTTTACGAAGTTGATGTGGCAAACAATACTAAAGGTGGTGGAGGATTAGAAGCTGACGATTTGGCGAAAAAGAAAA
This sequence comes from Patescibacteria group bacterium, assembly GCA_019428855.1. Lineage (GTDB taxonomy): Bacteria > Patescibacteriota > Minisyncoccia > JAHIHE01 > JAGLIN01 > JAHYJV01. The sequence continues at coordinate 17,063 of JAHYJV010000006.1, forward strand.
GAGGTGAGTTTTTGGATACTGCTTTTTGGCAGGCAGTTTTAAAAACAGACAAAGATGGAAAAGCACAAATCAAATTTACATTGCCAGATAATCTGACTACCTGGCAGATTGAAACAGTTGGAATTAGCAAAGACACAAAACTAGGTGTTGGTTATCAAGAATTTATTTCTCGCAAGAATGTTATGGTTGTTCCTTTAAAACCGCGTTTTGTTATTCCGGGTGATGAGCTTTATATAGGTGCAAAAATTTTCAACCAAACTAATCAAAAACAAAATTTGGCCATTAATTATACAAGCTTCACTCTTAATATATTTAATGATGAAACTTTGAAAAATATCTCTCTTGCAGCTGGAGAAACAAGAACTGTCTATTTCTCTGTCAAAGCAAATTTAATGATGCAAACTGGGTTACATAAATTTATAATTTCTGCTAAAAACAATGATTACGAGGACACGGTTGAAAATACAATAAAAATAACTAGAAATGATACTTATGAAGCCACTGCTACTGCTGGATATTCAGCGGAAGAAATTGTCAATGAGTTCGTTTATCTTCCTGAAAATATTTCAAAAGACAGAGGAGAAATGACCATTAAAAATAGTGCGACCCTGGCGGTGTTTCTTTCTGATGGACTTAATTATCTTTTGTCATACCCTTACGGCTATTCTGAACAAATTGCCAGTAAGCTTGATGCCATTGCAGTTGTTAAAAAAGGATTAAACATTAAGAATCTTGAAGATAAATTTGAAATTAAAAATATTGAATTTGACGGACAGGAATATACGGTAGATGAATCGATGGAAATTGGTCTGGCACGGCTTTATGAAAGTCAAAAAGGGGATGGTAGTTTTGGGTATTATTCTCAAAGTAGCTCAGATATATATCTGACATTACACATTGCAAGTACTTTGAAAAATATCAAAGATGCTGGTTATAATATCAATGAAGAAAGTTTAAGAAGAGCATTCGAATATATAAATAGGATGATTAGCTACGATATTGAACTACAAAAAAACAAAGATTTTATGATATTGGCAGTTTATACATTAACTGAACTGGAAGACTACGGAGAAATAAAAGATAATCTGTTAACATATATAAAGTCTTTTGAAAAAGATAAAACTTTCTTAAACGAAGATATTAGCAATACTTCCTTGACGACTCTGGCTATATTAACAACCAAAAAGGAAAGTATTTTTGGGAATAAATTTAAAAACGAAATATTCGATATTTTGGAAAACAGAATAGATATTGATTCTAGAGGAGCATTTTTACCTGCTGGGAAAAAAGTAATCTGGCAATATTATGGGAATCCAGTCAAAGACACAGCACTACTTCTTAAGGCCTTGGTTGCAGATGAGAGGGATAATGAAATTTTAGATAAGCTTTTACGGTGGATTTTGAATAGTAGAAATAAAGATGGTGCCTGGGGATCGACAAATAATACAATTACAGTTTTAGATTCACTGACTGATTATCTTTTTTGGAAAAGAGAAATGGAATCTAATTTTACCTTGAAAATATCATTAGATAATGTCGAAGAACAATCTTATAATTATAATGCAGAAACGATATTAAATCAGAATAGTTTTGAAAAGCCTATCAGTGAAATGAAATTTGGTACTTTATTGAGACTCCAGTTACAGAAAGAAAATCAGAACAAACTGACGAATAATTTCTATTATGATATATCTTTAAAATATTTTCTGCCGATTGAGAAAATTCCACCTCGAGATGAAGGATTCTCAATTACGAGAGAATTTTATGCTCTGGAAGATAAGAAGAATGAAAATCCCTTGATACAAGCAAAAGTAGGAGATGTCCTCAGGGGTCATATAAAAATTCTGGTTCCTAAATATCGCAATTTTGTCTCCGTTGAGGATTTTATACCTGCTGGCGTAGAGCTGATAAATTTTGATTTATCAACTTCTGATAAGTCTTTAATCGCCGAAGAAGAGAATGATAATAGATATTATTATGATTGGCGATTAAGTTACAAGAATGAAAGAAAATTCTATCCTGACATGAAAGAATATAGAAATGATCGGTTGTTCCTTTTCAGAGAAAATTTACCAGAAGGAGAATACGAGTTTGATTATTATGTCAGAGTACTTGTTCCTGGAAAATTTCATCACTTACCGGCAGTGGTTTCGGAAATGTATTTTCCCGAAAACTTTGGAAGAACGAGTGGAAGATATTTTCAAGTGGTTCAGTAAATTAAAAACTTATTTACAAAATAAAGCGACCTTCAAAAGGTCGCTTTTAATTAGGGTAAGCTGATTGTCAAAATAATGAAACTTCGTTGGCTCTAGTCTTCTGACTGGAGCCGTTTGTCAAACTTCACTCTGTTGGCTCCATACTCTGCTGTGGAGCCGTTTGTGATTTTCAGTAAACTTCTTTCCGGTTCACATAATGCTCCACAGGGCTAATGCCACAGTGGAGCCAATGTTGATGTTTTTAAAATTTATAATTTTCAAACTTTTGATAAGAGGCAAAGCATCTGTCATCCTGAATTTAATTCGGGATCTTTTGTCTATAACCCCTAGCTTATTGTTCATCCTCAATATAAATTACGACAGTTTCTTCAGTGCCATTTTCTTGCATTGCTCTGATTTCATAACGCCCATACTTCGCAGGCTTAAAGTTTAATTCTGAATTATTATCCCAAAAAAGATCATTCACAAACCATTTTACATTTTCTCTCGCTCTTAAGGGAATTCGAGTATCCTTTTCCAAAAGAAAAACATCTCCATCGTGTGGATTTATTATGAGATTATTATTTTCAAGCAGATATTTTGATTTTTCAAAATCATCATCTAATAAACCATATTCTATAGTATTGTTGTCGGCATACTCCTTTATTAAATCAAAATTAAGCGGAGAATTTTTGTTGTAATTAGAGTTTATCAATAAGTTCATAATTTCATTCCAAATTCTACCAGCGCCACTTTGACCAGAAATATTTTCCATAGGAGTATTATCACTATTCCCAACCCAAACACCCACCAGAAAATCAGGAGTATAGCCGATTGTCCAGCTGTCATGATATTCTCGAGATGTACCAGTTTTAACGGCATAGTTGTCTTTTGAAATATTTAAATTGCTCTTAATTCCAAATTGTTCAATTCCAGTATTTCTATCAGAGGTAATTTTATTAATAAGTTGAATATATTTTTTTTCCGCAATCTGTTTTTTTTGAGAAAAATTCGTATCTATACTTGTTTGAAAATTATTCTTATCTTTGTAAATTTTCAAAGGTTTAAGCTCACCCTTGTTTGGGAAGATTGTAAAATAGTAAGAAAGAGTGGTTAAATCCATTTCAAGTGCACCAAGTGCGATGCCGAGCTGATAGTTTTCTATGTCCTGAACTGGTTTAAATTCGAGATCATCAAGTAAAAAATTATTAAAGTTATCAATACCAGCATACTCTAATACTTTTACCGAAGGAACATTTAAGCTATTGGTTAAAGCATAATGTAAATTGACTTTTCCTCTGTATTGATAATCATAATTTTTTGGATAAAAAGAGAAACCAGTGCCAATCGTATATTTATATTCCTTGTCTTCTACTATTGTATAGGGTCTTAACTGTTTTTCAAAACCTTTCAGATATATGAATGGCTTCACGGTCGATCCGATAGGTCTAGGTTTTATAGCCATATTAATTTGATATCCATAAGATGGGACTTCTGGTTGTGGAGAACCTATAATCGACAGGAGTTCGTTTTCAGGAAGTTTAATAATGACAATTGCTCCATTGGTGACACTTTTTTTGTCCAGTAAAAGAAGGTTCCTCTTGAGAATTTCTCTTGAGTTCATGCTCAGGTCTTGATCAATGGTTAGGTTGCAATTTATTTGACATTCAATACCAAATGATTCTAATTCAAAAAAAGTATTATTTTTGATATAGTTATTAAAAGCTTCCTTTCTTTGGATAATTTCATTTGTCTCAAAAGATTTTATCTCTCTTGCGTTTTCTTGAAGTTTTTCTGCCAGAATATTCGCTGCAAGAGCATTATTTGCAGAAAAAGGATGGTTCGTAGATGGGTTACTCAATGTGGCAAGTAGTTGCAAAGATTGTTCCTTGGTAAGTAAATGGGGGGTTGTGTCAAAGTATAATCTACTTGCTTGATTTATGCCTTGAACATTATTTCCCAAATAAACCGAATTAAGATACATTCTTAACACATCTTCTTTACTTGAAAATAATTCCAAATTGATAGCATAGACAGTCTCTACTAATTTATTGTTTATTGATCTTTCAGACTCATTTTGAAGTAAAATTTTTGCAAGTTGCTGAGTTAAGGTGCTTGAGGCGAGATTATCTTTTCCTAAAAATAAATTATAAAATGCCCGCAAAGTGCTGATTGGATTAACTCCAAAATGATAATAAAAATATTTATCTTCTTTTTCAAGCAGCAAGTCGCTGAATTCACTGGGAATATTATTTGAATATACGGAATGATAGCCGAGATGATTTGGTTTTATATAAATGTTCAATCCTTCTCTGTCTTGCATTGATATAGATTGACGATTTTCATAGGCTAAGATCATTTTATGATTCATTGTTTTGCCAAAAAATAAAAACCAGATGACTATAAAAAGAGATAATAAAAAAAAGGTCAAAAATATTCCTTTTTTAAATCTATTTAAATTTGATTTGTTATTCATCCTTGTTTATAATAATAAATTTATCACTTTTTTTTGCTTGGGTAGCAAGTTCGATAATTTTTCTGCGAACCGTAACAGGATGAGGGACAGAGGGAAGTTCAAATTTATTTTCTTGAGAAGCTGTTTGAATTTTTATGTTTCCAAAACCAAACATTGTTTGAAAAAGACCATGAACATTACTTGTTATGTCTTGAATATTTTTTAGATCCAACTCAGAAACAGTGCGATTGAAAAAACCAATTTGTTCAATGTCTAGCAATCTTTGGTTGGTCACAATACAAACATCTAAATAGTAATCCACCCAAATTCTAAAAGTTAGAATCCAGAGGAAGCCATAATAAACTATCGAAAGATGTAGAAAGACCTTATTATACGGTGCTAAGGATAATGCTGGTAATATAAAAGGTGCAATCATTGTATAAAATAGTATAGGTAGTAAAGAGAATACAATAATTTGGATAATATGTGGAAGAAGAATTAAGATGTGTTTTCTGACTACTAAGACAACTTTTTCTGCAGGATGTTGACTGGGAAATTTAAATTTATCTTCTTTGGCTAAATTTATTGAATTCTTTTTCATATTTTGATTAATAAATTGTTGCTTGATTTGTCAATAAAATCTTGAACAGTAAGAATATCCCAATCAATAGTCAAGAAAGTGACAATTATAGCCAGTGATATTATAATTAAAATTATCGCAAAAAAATACGCAACATTCTTTGTCGAATCTCCTTTGATTCCATAACGACTTAGATGATAAAAAATTAGCAAACCAAAAAGAAAAAATAGTCCGAGGGGAATAAAGACAAAGGCGAGAAAGTCTACAAAAGGAAAATCCATAATATTTAATTACAAGTTATAATAATGTATTTTCGCTGTCATCTGGCCAGGCAATATCTAAGTGTTTGTAAGCCAACTTTGTGACTTTCCTGCCACGTGGGGTTCTGATGATAAATCCAAGTTGAAGAAGATACGGTTCATAAACATATTCAACGGTATCTTCCTGTTCGCTAAGACTGGCAGCGATAGTGGAAACACCAACAGGCCCTCCGCCAAATTTTTCAATTATAATCTCTAGAATTTTTCTATCAGTGTGTTCTAGACCCGATTCGTCTATTTCGAGGTATTCAAAAGTTTGTTCAACAATCTCTTCATTAATTATACCATTTCCTTTTACTTGAGCAAAATCTCGAACTCTTTTCAAGAGGCGGTTCGCGATTCTTGGTGTTTGCCTTGAACTTTTGGCAATTCTTTTTGCACCAGCAGAATCAATCTCGATATCGAGTATTCTACTCGATCTTTTTATAATATATTCAATCTCTTCATTATTATAGAATTCTAGTCTTTGAGAAATTCCAAAACGGTTCAAAAGGGGGGGCGAGATTAAGTCGATTCTAGTTGTTGCTCCAATGAGAGTAAACTTGGGCAGGTCAAGCCTAATAGTTCTAGCTGATGGTCCTTTACCGACAATGATATCAAGAGCATAGTCTTCCATAGCAGGATACAAGACTTCTTCAATCAGTTTATTTAATCGATGAATTTCATCAATAAACAAAATATCGCCATCTTCCATATTTGTCAGAATGGCTCCGAGATCTCCAACTTTTTCAATGGCCGGACCGGAAGTAATTCTTATGTTTTGCCCCATTTCATTAGCAATGAGGTGGGAGAGAGTCGTTTTCCCAAGCCCGCTAGAACCATGAAACAAGATGTGTTCGATTACTTCATGTCGTTTTTTGGCAGCTTGCATTAAAATGTCTAGATTTTTTTTTATTTTTTCTTGTCCAGTAAAATCAGCCAGACATTTTGGTCTGAGGGACAGTTCAAAATTAGTATCATCAATATTCTCCTTTGGATCTGTTATTTTCATGAAATTTTCTAGTAAATTATGATTAATCTTATACTTCATTATACTAAATTCACAGGTATTGACAAGATTAGAAATATATGATAGGCTGATTAGTCAAGTTAGAATAATCATTAAAAACACTTAACAATTTGTAGACAGTCGGGGATATTATCCCAGACCTGGGTAGTTTGGGTTCCTGTATTGGAATTTCTGGTCTATTCCTCGGAAGTTTCTCCACCCTCATTCTTTTAAAAGCTGAGGACCTAACTGTCTGCAAATTATTGAGTGTTTTATTTTATTTGTGTAAATGATATACTGTTAAAGTAAGATAAAATTTATTTTGTATATATTAATTATGAACATAAAAGCAAAAGATAAACAATCTTTGATAATATTTATAATTTTCATCGCAGTAGTTATTTTTAATAAGTGGCAAATTTTTACATCACATAGTTATCTAAAACTAGGAGATGATAACATCTCCGGTGGCAACACAGTTGATTCACTTCATGATTATAAATATGCTGCTGTCATAGATGGAAATAGAGAAGTAGTCTATCAAGCGAGAATCAAAAGAGCAGAAATATTTTTGAAATATAATCAGCTTGATAGTGTTCAAAATGAAATAAATATTGCACTGAAGGAGAATAAATTTGATTACAGGGCTTATGAAATTATGGGAGATGTTTATTATAAAAAAAGAGATATTTTGAGTGCTTTAAAATCATATCGTGAAGCAATTGACTTAGAAAATAATGAAGAGATAAATATTAAAATGGTCAAAACCTTAATTGCAAATAATGAAAACGAGCAAGCACAGGAATTGCTCTTGGAGCTTTTGTCGGAAAATAGTGATAATATTGAAATAATATATTATTTAGGTCTTTTGGAATATTATATTAATGCAGACTTTAATGATTACTTTAAAACAATTGAAATAATTGAAAATAACCAGTATAAAAATAGGATAGCGGTTATTAAAGATCATTATAGAGACGATGAGATTATAAAATTAAAAAAGCTTAGCGATATTTTAGTTATCTCCTCTTTTAATGAAATAGATGAACCATATTTTGCAATAAATAAAAGTAGAGAGGTGTTAAAAATTAATCCGAATTACCGGGATGCATGGATTCAACTTGGCAAGTCATATTTTATTCTTGAAGATTATCAGAGTGCAAGCGATAGTTTTAGTAGTGCCTTAGAGTTAGATAGTAATAATCCTGAAATATTGTTTTGGCTGTTTAAGGTATTTGAAAAAATGGGAAATGTTCTGCAAGCCGATGAATATTTGGAAAAATATAATCAATATTAATTTTAGAATATATTAAGTTAATTTCCCGTGATTTATAGATGGAATTAATCACAGAGAAAAAAGGGAATATTATAAATTATCTCTTCATCATAGATGGCGAAGAGCTAATAAATTTTATTCTTAAATTATAAAAACCTTGCTAAATGCAAGGTTTTTATAAAAAAGATAGTAATTTAAATTATTAGCTTGTAGTAAAAACTTCTCCTGTTACCCTTCTGATTTCCTCTAGGGAAGTTCTGCCCTCAATAGCTTTTAAGATGCCATCTTCTTGCATTGTTATCATGCCATCTTCTCTAGCAGCTTGCATTGCTTCTGAGGCGGAAGTATTACCAAGAATAACTTTTTCTATGTTCGTCGTCATGGTGAATATCTCATAAATTCCAATTCTGCCCGAATAGCCAATGAAATTACATTTTGAACAGCCGCTACTTCTGTAAATAAACTTTATGTCAGTTGGAATCTCCATTCGCTTGTTTCGTGGTATATTTTTTAGAACTGATTTTATTTTATCGATGGTTTCTTGAGCAGGTACATATTCTTCTTTACAGTGTTCGCATAATGTCCTGACCAGTCTTTGAGCAATTACAGCATTGATAGCAGGAGCAATTAATGCTGGGTTAACTTTTAGATGTAATAGTCTCGGGATAACACCAGCGGCATCATTCGTATGAAGGGTTGAGAGAACCATATGTCCAGTAAGTGCAGCTTGGATTGAAATTTCAGCAGTTTCTGGGTCTCTTATTTCCCCAACCATCACGATGTCTGGATCTTGACGCACGACAGCTTTTAGACCATCTGCAAAAGTAATACCGGTTCTAGTGCCAGTGCCAGCAGCACTAAGGCCAACTTCTGTTTGAGAAATTCCTTCTACTCTATATTCCACGGGATTTTCCAGGGTAATGATTTTTACACTTGGTTGATTTAATCTTCTGATAAAAGAATATAAAGTAGTTGTCTTACCGCTTCCAGTTGGACCAGTAGTCAGAATCATACCAGTAGGCTTGATAAGTTGTTCTTCTAATATTTCTAAGTAGTATTGATTAAATCCCAATTCATCTAGCTTTAATCCTGTTCCTTCGTCAGAAAGAATTCTCAAAACTATACTTTCACCAAAACTACTGGGAAGAATAGAGGATCTGACATTTATGCCAGTATTTTCCAGCTCAATGTTGAAGTGACCATCTTGAGGCGTATCAGAGACATTGAGTTTCATTTTGGAGAGCATTTTTACCCTTGAAACGATTATTTTGTGAACTTTTTGTGGCAAATTTACAATATCTTGTAATACTCCATCAACTCTGTAGCGAAGTCTGGTATAATCTTTATTAGGTTCAATATGGATATCACTCGACTTTGTTTTTATAGCACCTGCCATTATAATATTAAAAATCTCGGTCGTATTTATCTCAGTAATTCTTTTTTTCAGATCAATAATATTTGTAATTCCCGTTTCAAATTCAGTTAAATCTTCTTTTTTTAATACTACACTTTGATTTTCAAATTTTTCAGTTACGGTCACTTTGTCATAATTTGCCCAAGCCCTTTTTAAACTATCCCTTGACACAACTACCAAGCTATAACTAAGACCATCTTCTTTTTTCAAATTATCAAGAAAACTTTTTGTTTCATAATTTTCAGGATCAGTTACAGCAATTTTATATTTTTTTCCCACCTTATAAACAACTGCGATATTTGCTTTTTGGGCGGTCTCTTTTGGAATTGAGTTTAGTATATCAGAGTTTATTGGTACTAAACTAAGATCGACATATGGAAGCTGATGTTTATTTGCCAGAGCCGTTGCTCTTTCTTCTTCGCCTTTATGATACAGACTTCTAATGGTTTCATTTTGAACTTTATTTTTCAGTTCTTCTCTTTCTTCTTCTTCATTACCCAAACCTTGAATTACTTGTTTCATATTATTAAATGTATTTGTTATCTTATATTTATATTTTACAAGATAGTGTCGTTTTTGGCAATAAGTTTTGACTCTCCCCGAATTCAAACCCCGAAGCCCCTTTTTATGGTATCATATACTGACAAACAAATAATTCAGACCACTCCTTGCTGATAATCCTGGATTTAATTTTCAATTCTTTGTTGGCTCCACAGGGCTATTGCCACAATGGAGCCAATGCTGATGTTTTTTAAATTTCTAATTTTCAAACTTTTGATGAGAGGTAAAGCATCTGTCATCCTGAATTAAATTCAGGATCTTTTGTCTGCAACCTCTAACTTATATCATTTAATACAATGCTTTCTTTTACAATCAAAACACAGTTGAACGATTTATGGGATAATTCAGCGTAATATATTGGAGCTTCTTAATCAAGTCTTCGACAAGCTTAGACTGACATTGTTCACAGTGACATTGTTATATAAAATCGCTGAAGGAGTTTCCTTTGATATCTTATTTAGTCTAAGACTAATCAAAAAATCTCTGCGAGAAAACTGACAGAGATTTTTTATCAAACATTCGCTAAGCTTTTACAATAAACTATCTTTCCAGCTTTTAATCTTTTTAAGAACATCTTTTTCAGCAAGTTCAAGCTTAGCCTGATCAGATGTGAAAAATATTTGATTTTCTTCTATTCTGCCATTGAAGATATTCTTAAAATCATCAATTTTAATTTTTTCAGAAAAATTTATTATGCCCTTGATTTTTTCCTTATCTTTATATAATAAAAACATTAAATCAAATTCAGGAGAGCTGTTTGCTAATTCATTGACAACCAGATTAATATTTTCAGGAGAAGTGTTTGTTCGAAGAAAATCTTCATCCTCGACAATGCTCCATCCTAATTTATGTTGAGAATTGTATTTGAGGTTGGACATAATAGTCCCCATTAATTTTAATGTTGAAATCGATTTTGTTTTATATAGGTAACGGATAATTTCTTCTTTATTAGCCCCTTTTGTAATTAGAGAAGCAGCTGCTAAAAAAGCTTTGGGGGTTGTATTCTTGTTTTGAAAGCTGTCAGTTTTTATAATAATTCCTGTTAAAAGATTGGTGGCAACTTTATCGTCGATTAACTTCTCATCAATGCCAGAAATTATTCCATGTACAATTTCTGAGGTTGAAGAAACCGCCACATCTACTAAGTTAATTTTGCCAAAATATTCGTTTGAGGGGCTATTATCAATATTGATAATAGGAGCTTCATAAAAAAGTTCTGGGTTTTCATCATAAAGACTACCAAGGTTTTCTAAATCCGAGGTTCCTAAAACAATAATTAAATCATATTTAAACTTTGAAGATTCCAGGCTTATATTTTTTTCTTTTAAATCTCCATTTTTTGCTGTTATGAAAATCTTCAATTTGTTATCTTCTACCTCGTATCTGAGTTGCTGGAGCTTATCTTTTCTGATGTCAACTGAGAAAATATAGTCGCGAGCACCTTCGAGTTTATGGGTGATTAGTTGTGAAGAGGGTAGGTAGGAAAATTTTTCTAAAATCGCGGTGGGACATACAACATCTGTTTTTTTCCCTAATTTTTTTAGAGCCAGATAAAAACCTAAAGCAGCACCCAGGGCGTCGCCAGTGGGGTTTTTGGCCATACAAAGCAATATTGTCTCACTTTTATTGATTTGGTCAATTATTTGTTCTTTTGATGAAAATCCCATGTATTTAAGATTTATTGAAGATTAAGTTATTATTTTGTTGATTAGTTAATTTATCATATCTAAAAAATATGTCAAGTATTTGTGCAAGATGAGTACATAGGTAACACATTACTAAATTCTAACGGGACATTAGCACATACTTATCATAAATTAAAAAATCTTTGATTATTATTATGTTAAGCGGTATAATGAAGGTGTAATTTGGTTTTAAATAGTTGTATGAATCAAAAGGAAATCGTAACAAAAAATGGGCAAGAAACGAAGGAGCTTGCAAGAATACTCTGCAGTCAATGGCTGGAGATTAATAAGTCCAAAAATTCGAATTGGTTAGTTTGTCTTTATGGAGATCTCGGTGGAGGAAAAACAACTTTTTCACAGGGGATTGGTGAGGAGTTGGGTGTCAAAGAAATTGTAAATAGTCCGACTTTTCTGATTATGAAAAAATATTTGTCAGCTCGGAAGGCAAACAAGAAATACACTTTATATCATTTTGACTGCTATCGAATTTCTGATGCACAAGAGATTTTGGACTTAGGTTGGGAGGACATCATCAACGGAGAAAACAATATCATTCTCGTTGAGTGGCCAGAAAGAATTGAAAAAATATTGCCAAAGACAAGGTTGAATTTGAAGTTTGAAGTTATAGGTGAGGATGAAAGAAAAATTGTTTTTGAAAAATCGCCAATATTAAAATGTTAAAATAAATCTATGATTACAAAAACATATCTTGATGGAAAATTAAACCAACTTGAAGAAAGTTTGAAAAGAAGGATTGAAACAAACGAAAATATGCAAACGGAAGAGATTGATAAAAAGATTGCAGACTTAAGAGAGGACGTGGAATTGATAAATGAAAAACTTATTGAGAACAAAGATATTATTGATAATTATTTATTTAAACATAATGGTTTAAAACAAAGAGTTGAGGTTCTGGAAGGAATGTCTGAGGAAATAAATGAAAATGATAACCAGCAGAATAATAATGATATAGAACAAATAACCAATGATTTACAATAATTAATAGATGGGAAAATCCTTAAAAAAATATTTTAATGGTAACCTTATTCTGTGTCTGAATAATATATAGAATTAAAATAAAGGTGATAAACTGGTAAAAAATAAAAAGACTATGAAGGTAAGTCCGTGTTTTGCGGCACAAATAATGTTATTGCTTTTTAAAGGAAAAGCACTGCCAGAATTGGACAGTGAAATTAAGATTAACACAATTCAATGGCTGAAGCATAAAGCCCTCCTGACAAAAGAAAGCGAATTGACAAACAAAGGGGAGAGAATTACAAAGGGGATTAGGGATGAAGAAATAATCGTTATATATTTTAAAAGAATATTTTTGAAAAAACAGATTAAACGAGAAAATCAAATCTCGTTTATTTTTTTGCCTAAAACCTGAAAAAAGCTATAATAAAGACAACGATAATTTGTGGTAAAGAAAATTTATATGGATAATAAAAAAAGATTAATCTTGATAGATGGGAATGCTTTGATGCATCGGGCCTATCATGCCATTCCACCACTGACCACGCGAAACGGAGAAATGATTAATGCCGTTTATGGTTTTACATCGGTTCTTTTGGGAGTTATCAAAGAGCTTAAGCCGGATTGTATTATCTGTACCTTTGATGTGGAGGGCGGGACTTTTCGTGATGAAATTTATGCTGAATATAAAGCAGGAAGAAAAAAACCGGAACAAGATTTTTATGATCAAATTCCGAAAATCAAAGAAGTTGTCAAAGTTTTGAATATTCCCATTATTGAGAAAAAAGGTTTTGAGGCTGATGATGTGATTGGCTCACTGGCCAGACAACTTGGAAAAAACGGACAATATGAAACTATTATTGTGACTGGAGATTTGGATACTTTACAGTTAGTAGACGAGAATACGAAAGTTTTTACTTTGCGTAAAGGTATCAAAGATACGATTATTTATGATGAAAAAGGAGTTTTCGAAAAGTATGGTTTTTCTCCAGAGTTTGTCGTGGACTATAAAGGTTTACGAGGAGACCCATCGGACAATATTCCTGGAGTAGCGGGGATTGGAGAAAAGGGAGCGACCGAGTTGTTGCAAAATTTTGGGTCCATTGAAAAACTTTATGAGGCAATTGAGAAAGACAAAACGCAAGATTTGATTAAGCCTCGTATCAAGGAAAAATTAATTGCTGAAAAGGAAAAAGCCCTGATGAGCAAGAAACTGGCCACGATTGATTGCGAAATGAATATTGATTTTGATTTGGAGTCCTGCACTTGGGGGGACTATAACAAGTCGGAGTTGAATAAATTATTTCGAGAATTTGAGTTTTATTCTTTGATGGATCGAGTTGAAGATGCCAATAATAATCAAGAAAAAAAAGACATTGTGCCAGAAAAAAAGATTGAAAATATAATCATAGATTCAAACGAGAAAATTGATATTTTTTTAGCTAAGCTCGAAAAACAAAAAAAGTTTTTTTTCCAAACAAAAAGTAGCGACGGGAATCTGGTAGAAAAGGATTCAATCGGCCTTACATTTTTTTGGCCTCAAAGTTCAATTTATACTATTCCGCTTGTTCTTTCTGATAATAATCAAAATTTGTTTTGTACTAACTTTACGGCTGATAATTTAATTTTGAAAAAAATTCAGCCTTTTTTAGAGGATAAAAAATATCAGAAAATTGGTTTTTTTTTGAAGCGAGACATTGAAACTCTTTTTGATCACGGGATTAAAATTCGAGGGCTTTATTTTGACATTATGCTGGCTTCCTATGTGCTTGATCCAGGTAGGAGAGATTACAGTCCCGAAAAAATCATTTTTGATTGCTTGGGATATAAAATTCAAGAGCAAGCTATTGTAACGAAAAATAGTAGCTTGGCTTCTTTCGGCTATATGTTTGAAGTTTATGACGAGCTTCAGAAGAGATTGAAGGAAAAAGATATGGAAGATCTTTTTTTCAAAATTGAGATGCCCCTGGTGGAAATTTTGGTAAAGATGGAAATGAATGGAATTAGTTTAGATGTGAAGCTCTTGAACATTCTTTCGCAAGAGCTGAAGGAAAAAATATTCAAGCTGGAAGAAAAAATTTATTCACTTGCAGGAGAGAAAAATTTCAACATCAATTCATCTCAACAGTTGTCGGTTATTTTGTTTGAGAAAATGAAATTGCCCACCGAAGGTGTCAAGAAAACAAAAACAGGCTATTCCATTGCCGCACCTGAAATGGAAAAGTTAAAAGAGCAACATATTATAATTAGTTTTATCTCCGAGTATAAAGAATTGGTTAAATTGAAAAATACTTATGTGGACACTTTGCCAAAATTGGTCAGCCAAAAAACAAATAGACTCCATACGACCTTTAATCAAACCATCACGGCCACGGGGAGGCTTTCGTCTTCGGACCCGAATTTGCAAAATATTCCCGTGCGTACGGAAGTGGGGCGAAAAATTCGCAAGGCTTTTATTTCTGAGCAGGGGAGAAAACTTGTTTCAGCGGATTATTCTCAAATTGAATTGCGAGTGGTGGCGATGGTGGCAGATGACCAAAAAATGAAAGAAATTTTCAACAGTGGTCTTGATATTCACAGTGCGACGGCGGCGGAAGTCAATCAAGTTTCTCTCGACGAAGTAACTGCTGAGATGAGAAGGGCAGCCAAGGCTTTAAATTTCGGAATCATTTACGGGATGAGCACTTTTGGATTTGCTCGTTCGGCGGGGATTGAGAATGATAAAGCGAAAGAATTTATCAAAAATTATATGGAAAAATTTTCTGGCGTTGCTAAATATATTGAAAAGTCAAAAGAAGACGCCCGCAAAAATGGTTACGCGGAAACGATTTGGGGTCGTCGCAGATATTTACCTGAAATCAATTCTTCGAACGGTCTAATTCGCAGCTCAGCCGAAAGAATGGCCATCAATATGCCCATTCAAGGGGCAGCCGCGGATATTATGAAAATAGCGATGCTCAAGATTGATAATTGGGTTAGTGAGTATAATTTGAAAAATCCTGATGCTATAAAACTGCTTTTGCAAGTTCATGATGAACTAATCTTTTCTATTAAAGAAGAAAATATCATCGAAGCCACAAAAAAAATTTGTGAAATTATGGAAAGTAGTCACTTAGAGCTTGATGGCAAAAAAATCGATTTCCCCGTGCCAATAGTAGTGGATGTAAAGGCGGGGGATAATTGGGAGGAGATGAGTTATCTAAATTTTTAGATAATATTTTTTTGTGACATTAACAGCATACGAAAACCTTTATATAAAGTTGACTAGACTTGACATAAATTTTTTTGTATTAGAATAAAATTAATGAATAAAAATCGCCTAATTATGCGGACGGAATTAAGGCATATTGCAAGGGAGGAGACTCCTGAAGGTATGTCTTAATATGGATGTAAGCACAGTGAGAAATGAAAAAAAACAAGATTTTCTTGGGCGGTGATACCATCTAAATCAACAAAAGTGATCATATCACTTTTGTTATTTGTTAAAGAAATCCCAAATCTCAGTAGTTTGTTTTTGTTTGAGTAATATTATATAATAAAAGCAGGTAAAATGATAATTGTGGTAACAGGGGCTAAACCTCTGATTCAGGGGTTTAGCCCCTGTTGCTTAGTAATTTTGTAATGAATATAAATATGATAAAAATAGTCTTAAATGATATTCAAAAAAAATATATAATTATTGCGGTGGCATTATTAATTCTGGTAGTTATTTTTTTTGCCACAATAGACAAGTGGCTTTGGAGTAGAACAATAACGATTGAGAATGAAAGTCAGGATAGAATGGCTTTAAGTGATGATAAAAGCGAAGAAGAGGAGAAAGAAGCAGATGTTAAAGATCAAAGCTTAATAAATGGAATTGAATGTGACAGTGCCAAGGCAAGACCCTTTGCCATTATGCATGCCGGAGACTTAGAAGCCTGGCCCTTAAGTGGTATTGCTGATGCTGATTTGGTTGTAGAAATGCCCGTCGTGACAAATGGAATTACGCGCTATATGTCACTTTATGTTTGCCAAGAGCCAGCTGAAATCGGCAGTATCAGAAGTGCGCGACACGATTTTATTCCCCTAGCAATGGGATTTGATGCGATTTTTGCTCATTGGGGTGGGTCGCACTATGCCCTTGAAAAGTTGAACAACGGCATTATGGACAATGTAAATGCTTTATATCTTGACGGTAGTGTGTTTTTCCGCAAGCCAGGTCTTCCGAAACCACATGATGGCTTTACTACCGTGGAAAAATTGAGAGAATATTCTGAGCGTCAGGGATACAGATTGGAAAGTAATTTTGCAGGATATAAATTTTATGACCAAGAAAATCCGACCGAAAAAAATGGAAAAATAACCATTGGCTATCCATCGGTCTATAAGGTTGCTTATCACTATGATTTTACAAAAAATCTCTATTATCGATTAAAAGGAGATAAGATTGATAAAGACAAGTTAACTTCAGAACAAATTAGTGCGAAAAATGTGGTGATTATGTTTGCTGCATCAAGGCAGATTGAAGGGCAGTATAATGACATGGACATTGAAGGAGAGGGTGAGGCGATTGTCTATCAAAATGGTTCGGAAATCAGAGGGAAATGGAGTAAAGATAAAAAAGATATGAAATCGAAATTATTCTTTTTCAATCAGGCAGGCGAGGAAATCAAGTTTGTTCCAGGAAAAATTTGGATTCAAGTTGTGCAAACAAATCAGGAGGTGAGTTGGAAGGTGGAATAGTAGAATTTGACAATAGTTATAAAATAGGTATAAACTAGGTATAGTTATACCTATTTTATTATTATAAATATAAATATGCTATATAAGTTGGAAAAGCCTGATTTATCAAAAGTTGATAAGAAAAAAATACTTGAAACTATATTAGAAAAAGAAGAAAGTGCTGTTCAAGTCCTTTCTTTAATTCAAAAAACTTTTCAAGGAGAGTATCTTTATTGGGATAAAATAAAATATAAGACATTGCCAAAGAATATATCAAAAGAAGAATTTTGGTCGATAATTAAGATATTCAGAAGAGCACAATCTACCAAAAGTCCGATTAAAGATAAAAGCGGAAAATATTTCAATTGGATTAAATTGCCAGAGTATGAAGAATTTTTTCACGAAATTGATATGAACACGGGTGGATATCTTTTTACTTCCAAACAAGATGTCGATGTAAAAAATAAGCAGAAATTTATTTCTCGAGGAATAATGGAAGAGGCAATCGCTTCATCACAACTTGAGGGGGCGAATACAACAAGAAAAGCTGCGAAACAATTTTTGAGAGAAGGAAAAAAAGTAAGAAATGAATCAGAACAAATGATTTTCAATAATTATAGAATGATGCAGTTGATTGAAAGTGATTATAAAGACAGGAAAATGGGATTAGATTTAATCCTTGAATTGCATAGCATCATTACCAAAGACATAATTTCAATTCCAGAAAATAAAAAAGGGGCATTGAGAAAATCTCAAGATGAAATCGTAGTTTCTGATAATAAAGGTGAAATTTATCATGAAGCTCCAAAAATGGAATTCGTAAAAAATGAACTTGGAAGGTTTGTGAACTTTGCCAATGATGAACTCAGCGGACCGTTTTTTCATCCAATTATTAAGGCTGTTATGCTTCATTTTTGGATTGGTTATCTTCATCCATTTACAGACGGTAATGGCAGATTGGCAAGAGCAATATTTTATTGGTATTTAGCTAAAAAAGATTATTGGGCATTTGTTTATTTACCAATCTCAAGAGTTATTAAAGAATCTTCCATCCAATATGGTAAAGTCTATGTTTATTCTGAGCAAGATGATTTAGATTTAACTTATTTTATTGATTATAATATTCGGAAAATAAAAACAGCTATTAGTAATTTTGAAGAATATCTTGAGAAAAAATCAAAAGAAAATTTGGTAATAAATAAACTCTTAAAAACAGAATATAATATTAATGAAAGACAAATTCAGCTTCTGCAATATTTCCATAGGGATAAAAATAAAAAAACATCTCTCAGAGTGCATATGAATATTTATCAAGTCACGAAGACAACGGCAATTAAAGACTTGAAAACCTTAGAAAAATCTGGATTTTTATTTTCAAAAAAACAAGGTCGAAATATTTATTATTTTGCAACGGAGCAGGTCGAAAAACTATTTAAACAGTAGCCTATAGAAAACATATGACTATCTCAAATACTAAAAACATAAATCTCTATTTCGGCGATGATGATTTTTCAATGGCGGAAGAAATGAAAAAAGAAAAAGTGCTTTTCGGGAAAAGCGGGGACCAGATGAGCGTCATTGAAATTGATTGGCAAAATCAAAGTCTTTCGCAGAGTGAAAAAATGAGCAAGCTGCAAGATGCACTGATGGGAGCTTCGCTATTTAGTAGTGATAAATTAGTTATAATAAAAAATAGTTTATTTTCCGGCCCAAAGAAAAGAAAAGATAAATCGGACAAGGAAGATGAAAAAAATGTAACTGATGCAGGGAGTGAAATAATACTAAAATATTTCCAAAATAAGCAAGAAGGAATAAAAATATTTTTCATAGAAGAAAGTTTGGATAAAAGGAAAAAGGTTTATAAAGAATTAGTGAAGCTTGAAAAAATAGGAGATGCCATGATGAAAGAATTTATCGTACCAGCAAATGCGGCGTTTGATAATTGGATAAAAAAAAGAATCGAAAAAAAAAGTGGTCGAATTAGCCGCGAAGCTTTGAATATTTTTTCAATTACACTTGGAAAAGGTCTTGCCCAAAAAGACAAAAACGGCAAAATGAGTCAGTCGTATAATTTATGGGAAACAGCCAGTGAAATTGAAAAACTTCTTAGTTATTGCGAAGGCAGAGAAATTAAAAAAGAGGATGTGAGTTTGCTTATTAAATCAAAGGTTGATATGAGTATATTTAATCTTATTGACAGTATGAGTTCAAAAAATAAAAGCAAAGCGACTCTGCTCTTGAACCAGCAAATTGAAGAAGGGATAAATGAAAATTATATTCTTACTATGTTCGTTTATCAATTTCGTAATTTGATTAGAGTGAAGAGTTTGCTCAATCAAGGAATTTCTTCGGGTGAAATAACATCGGAAACAAAGATGCATCCTTATGTAGTTCAGAAAAGTATTGAGCAATGCCAGGGTTTTGAAATTGAACATCTTAAAAAAATATATCAAAAACTTTATGATGCAGATTTAGCCATAAAATCAGGAAAAATTAAACCAAGGCTAGCACTTGAACTCTTAGTAGTTTCCGTATCTTAAAAAAATATTATTTTCTAAGAAATTACCTTGAATTACGAAATGCAATATATTTGTCACCCTGAGCTTGTCGAAGGGTAGAAAATGCGTCAAATTTATCATAGTTCGACAAGCTCACTATGACAAATTTAGCTATTTCGTAATTCTAAGAAATTAGATAAAAAGAAAACCACCTAGTTGCTAGGTGTTTTTCTTGGGTCTATTCCTCGAATTTTCTAATATATTAAATTCAACTTATTTTTTAGATTTCTTTTTTTGAATAGAATTCACTTTTTTGGCTAGTGATGATTTCTTTCGAGCAGCGGTGTTTTTCTTGATAATTCCCTTTTTCGCTGTTTTGTCTATCTGTTTATAGGCGTTTTTTAGTATTTCTTCAATATTTTTTAGCTTTTCATCAGTAACGGTTTCAGTCTTTTTTTCAAGAGAACCAACAAGTCCATCTAATTCTTTGATTGTTTTTTTCATCATAACCTTAGATCTTGTGTTAATCTTCTTTCTTCTTTCATTTTTCCTTAATTCTTTCTTTGCGGATTTAGTATTAGGCATATTTGTTGATAATTTAATTATTATTGATACTTGAATACTATTACAATTTGCTAGAATTGTCAAATAGCAGTATCATAATCATATAATGTATGACACTCAACATGTAACATAAGTTACATAAATATTTTATACATTATAAGTTATACATTTTAATTTATAGGATATGATTGCTTATTTAAAAGGAAAAATAATTTTTAAAAACGAAAAATTTATCATTTTGCTTTGTGGTGGTGTTGGATATAAAGTTTTTATGTTATCTTGTGAGAATAAAATTGATGATGAAGTGGAATTTTTTACTTATTTGAATGTTAAAGAAGATGCTTTAACTTTGTATGGATTTACAAGCTACAATGAGCTTGAATTATTTGAACATCTAATTTCAATTTCTGGTATTGGACCAAAAGCTGGTCTTGGAATTTTATCTTTGGCAGACCCTGAAACTGTCAAAGTTGCTATTGCACAAGGGGATTCAAGTATTTTGACTCGTGTGTCTGGAATTGGCAAGAAAACTGCAGAAAGAGTTGTTCTGGAGCTTCGCAACAAATTTTCATCTTTAGAAAGTGATGATGTTCTACAAGAGAAGAGTCAAGAAATAAACGATCACACCGATGTTATCGAAGCCTTGGTTAGCTTGGGATATAGTGCACAGCAAGCAAAAAAGGCGCTTGCCAACATTCCAGCTGGAATCAAGGATGTCAGCGAAAGAATTAAAATGGCTTTGAAAGAGTTGGGAAAAAAATAATGGTTTTATGGTCCTTTATAGTTTGGACCTCCTTTTCTTTACTAACATTATTCATCTTCTTCTCGTTTAATTGAGAGACTGTGTTTTTATTTTTCGTTTGTTTGTTTTTTGTATCATGATTATAATCAAATTTCAATACAAAAACAATCGCACATATTGTAAATATTACAAATATAATTGTAGCTAAGCGTAATTTACATTTTCTTTTCATAGAAATGATTTTAATTAAATTATAAATTGTCACTCTGGAAAGAGAGCAAAATGACTGAGAGAATCTTGTGTTATAATAAGGCCTTATATTTTGTTTTGTGTGCATAGATTTGCGATTCCACTTTGTTCTTGGTGCCGTCTGTCATTGCGAAGAAGAGGTGTAACCGTTGGGGGTATCGCTCAGGGCAAGCTCGGCAATCCCGTTGTTATCCTGAATTTATTTCAGGATCTGTCAGGTGATAGATTTTGTCCGTGACTTATTTCACAGGACTAAGGGTTGAAAATAATAAACCCTGAAATAAGTTCAGAATGAAAAAAGAAAGTTTATCTCAGTCCTATTATACTCATTTTATAATCTTTCTTTGTAAATTGCAAAATATCTGTTATTTTTAAAATATAATCTATTAATTTTGGGCATGAATATTAGTCAAGAAATAAAAATTATGTGGAGATAATTTTTTGAGGAAAACCTAGTAAAAATCATGAGCATGAAGCTTGAAGAGCTTGCGGAAGTAGATACCGCACAAAATAAAAACAGGATATGATAATCCCGTTTTTATTTTTTAGATAAATTAATTTGGTTATTTTCTTTCTTCTAATGTTATTTTTATTTCCTTTTCTTCTCCCTTGCTGAGAACTTTGAGGGTAATTTCATCATTTGAGTTAAATTTGGCAATCATTCTATTGAGGGGATTTTTATCGTTAATTTTCTCACCATTGATTTCAAGAATAATATCATTTTCCACAAGTCCAGCTTTGTCGGCCGGGGAGCCCGGCACAATCGCAAGGTCACTAATTTTCTTACCTCTGATAATTAAGGCACCATAATCAATATCTAAATTATTTTCTTTTTTCATTACTTCATTTAATTGAACATAGCGGACTCCTAACCATGGCCTGACAATCTTGCCATATTTTTCAACGCTTTCAATAATATTTTTTACTTCGTTTATTGGAATTGCAAATCCGATATTTTGGGCATTAGAGGCAATAGCGGTATTAATGCCAATAACTTTTCCAGAAATATCAAGCAGTGGACCTCCTGAATTTCCCGGATTAATCGATGCATCTGTCTGAATGACATCGACAAGTTCTTCAGTACCAGTTGAACCGCCAGAAGCAATAATTGAGCGGGATAGTCCAGAGATTACTCCCGTAGAAACTGTGTTACTAAATTCTCCTAAGGCGTTTCCAATGGCAATTGTTTTTTGTCCCACTTTTAAATTTGAGCTATCTCCGAGTTCAACGGTTGGAAAATTTTCCCCTTCAATTTTGATAATCGCCATATCGCCAATTGTATCTCGGGCAATAATCTTCGCCTCAAATTTCTCTTCGTTGTTCATTAAAACCGTATACTCTGCATCCTCAACACTAACTACATGTTTATTGGTTACGATATAACCATCAGTTGAAACAATAAAACCTGTCCCATTACCAATTTCTTTTTTTTCAATCTGGTCGCCTTGGGGATTGTTAGGGATAGAATATTCATCGCCAAAAAAATTTCGAAAAAATTCATCATCAAAAAAAGGATTTCTGTAATATTGCTGTATTTTTGGTAAATCCTTAGAAGCAACAATGTTCACCACGGCCGGAGAAACTTTTTCAACGGCTGAAATAACGGCTGATTCTTCTTCGGTGATGCTGATAGTTTTTATTTCAGTGTTTGTTTCTACATTTTTCATTTTTTTACTTTCTTGATTAAAATATAAAGAAGAAACTACGCCACCTGAAATTCCGCCAAAAATTGTTCCTATTATAACTGAAATTACGACTATTTTTTGTAGAGAATTTGTTTTTTTATTTTCCATATTTTTGAAATTTATTGATTAATATTTTAGACAAGAATATTGTAACAAAATAATTTTCATTTGTGAATATTTCATTTGTGTATATCTTATGGACATTATTTGTTGTCAAATTATCAAAAATAATCCTTCATTAATGAAGGATTATTTAGACTTGTAGCCTCAAGGGGAATCGAACCCCTATTGCCAGGATGAAAACCTGGCGTCCTAACCATTAGACGATGAGGCCAAAAAACATTTTAATATGCTAAAACGATTACTGAAATATAGTAACAGGAAAATCGGAGCTTGTAAAGAGTGAGATATCAATCGAGATAGCAATTGGCACCCTTATTTGAAAGGTGCTTTTTTTATGATATTATTGTAATATATGCTAGAATATTAATATATTTCCTTGAATTACGAAATGCAATATATTTGTCACCCTGAGCTTGTCGAAGGGTGGGAAATGCGTCAAATTTATCATAGTTTGACAAGCTCACTATGACAAATTTAGCTATTTCGTAATTCAAAGATATTTAAAAAATAAAACAGTTTTATGGTTATTTTGTCAATTGAAACTTCCTGCGACGAAACAGCAGTTGCTATTGTTGAATTCAAAAATAAAAGTGCCAAGGTTTTGGCGAATATAGTTTCCTCACAGGTAAAAATGCACAGTAAATTTGGTGGAGTGGTTCCTTCTTTGGCTTCGCGAATGCATTTGAAGAACATCATTCCAATCCTGGAAAGATCTTTGTGCAAAGCCAAAATTTCCAAAAAGAAAATTGATTTTGTGGCGGTGACGAACGGTCCTGGATTGATTCCTGCTCTTATGGTAGGTGTGGGAGCGGCGAAAGCCCTTGCTTATGGATTAGGAAAGCCGTTGATTGGCATTCACCATATTGAAGGACATATTTATGCCAATTGGTTGAAAAAATACGATGCGAAAAAAAATAAATTATGGGAAGCCGAGTTTCCAATTATTTGTCTGACGGTTTCAGGGGGACATACTCAAATCATTCTGATGAAAAAAGATTTAAATTATCAGATTCTCGGAGAAACTTTGGATGATGCAGTGGGGGAAGCATTTGATAAGGTTGCCAAGCTTTTAGATTTAGGATATCCGGGCGGACCTATAATTGAAAAGATGGCCCAAAAAGGAGATGAAGAAAAAATCAAATTTCCGCGACCGATGGCAAG
This sequence comes from Patescibacteria group bacterium, assembly GCA_019428855.1. Lineage (GTDB taxonomy): Bacteria > Patescibacteriota > Minisyncoccia > JAHIHE01 > JAGLIN01 > JAHYJV01. The sequence continues at coordinate 41,235 of JAHYJV010000006.1, forward strand.
CAGTGGTGATTATAATTTTTCTTTTTCAGGATTGAAAACGGCGGTTTTATATGAGGTGAGGACGCAGCAAGAAATTAATAAGCAATATAAATGTGATGTGGTAGCCTCATTTCAAAAAGCGGCATTTGATGTTCTTGTTTCCAAGACTATAAAAGCGGCCCAAGAATATAAAGTGAAAAATATTGTTTTAGGAGGAGGAGTGTCGGCAAATAAAAAATTACAAAAATTATTAGCCGGAGCGATTGAAGCAAATTTACCAACTTGTGGTTGTTCTTTTCCGCTGGCAAAATTAACTTCGGATAATGCTTTGATGATTGCTCTGGCAGCTTATCGGCACATTGAGAATAGTAAAGGAATGAAAGATTGGAAAAGTGTGCCAGCAGATGCAAATTTGAAATTAAAATAAAAAAACACGGGAGTGGAGAATGCAATAAAATGTAATTCTGCCTGAAAGCGGGAATAAAATAATGCCTCAGCCAAACTCTGCTCTCGCTCCGCTTCACACTCTCATGAGATTTAATCTTCCCAGACTGTCTAATCTTTTAATAAATTTTAGTTTATGAAAATAATCAATATGCAACAAAATCAAAAAGAAAGGTGGAATCAATTTGTTGCTTTGAATAGTTTAGAGAGTTTTTTGCAATGTTGGGAGTGGGGGGAGTTTCAAAAGGCAATCGGTAAAGAAATATTCAGAATTGGCATTGAAGACGAAGGTGAAATTTTGGCGGTTGCTCTTTTGGTAAAATATGATTTGCCATTTGGAAAAAGCTATTTATATTGTCCGCGCGGTCCAGTTATAAAATCGGAAAATCAAGATCAGAAATCAGAAAGGTCTGATTTGTTATTTTCTGAAATAAAAAAAATGGCCGAGAAAGAAAAAATTATTTTTTTGAAAATTGATCCGCCCGTTGAACGAAAACAGAAATATCTCAAGAACTTTAAGAAAGCCTCTACTGAAATTCAGCCCAAAGACACCTTGATTCTTAATCTTGAAAAATCAGAAGAAGATCTTTTAAAAGAGATGAAACCAAAGACACGCTATAATATCCGACTGGCTTCCAAAAAAGGAGTTAAGATAATTTCAACTTCAAACTATGAAAAATATTTTCCAAAATTTTGGAACTTAACAGAAGAAACTTCAAAGCGTGATAAGTTTGTTTCTCATAACCAGGATTATTATTGGAAAATGCTTAAAAATTTGAGTAAGGAGATTTGTCATTCTGAATTTATTTCAGAATCTATCAAAAAAAAGGATTTAGATAGTGCTTGCTTTACAAGACAAGGGTCGGAGAAAATAGAAAAGATTGGTAATTTCAAAAAAAAGATTCTGAATCAAGTTCAAAATGACGATATGTATTTTGATAATGATTTTGGCAATAACGAAAGCAAACAAAATCTTCATGCCAAATTATATCTCGCAGAATTTGAAGCGAAAATTATTGCCGCCAATATTGTTTTGTATTTTGGAGATTTGGCAATTTATCTTCACGGAGCATCATCAAATGAACAGCGTAATCTCATGGCTCCCTATCTCCTGCAATGGCAACAAATTCAAGATGCAAAAGTTGCGGGATATAAAAAATATGATTTTTGGGGAATTACCATCGCAGGTGAAAAAGAAAGTTGGCAGGGGATTACGAAGTTTAAAAAAGGTTTTGGTGGCATGGAAAAAAGATATATTGGCACCTACGATTTAGCAACTGATAAATTATTATATAATTTATATCAAACAGTGAAAAAAGTTAAAAGAAGTTGCCATGCAAAATCATAGCTCTTTTTTCTTGGGAAATATAATTAATATATTATAACATTGCTTATTTTTCGAAAAACCAATTAACTTAAATTATAAAAATGGAAATTACTGCTAAATTGTTTTTTGTATTTTTCCTCGCCTTGCTTCCGAGCCTTTTTTGGTTGAGAGTTTTTTTGAAAGAAGACTATCGAGAGCCCGAGCCAAAAAAGTTAATAGCAACTTTTTTTGCGTTGGGAATTGTGGCTGCACTAGCAAGTCTTGTTGTGGAGATGTTCATCTCAAATATTTTTTTGGGAGGCATCATAATTGCAATATATGAATACAACTTTGACGAAATTTGGACCGGTAGCAATATTTTGAAAGTTGTGTTTGTTAGTCTTTTTTTGCCTCCCATAGTGGAAGAATTTTTTAAGTGTAGGATGGTGAAAAAATTCGGAATGAAATCTTTGCATTTCAATCAAATCATTGACGGAATGATTTATGCGATTGCGGTCGCTTTGGGATTTGCTTTTCTGGAAAATTATATTTATTTTATGGCATATATTCAAAAAGGAGCAGACGCCTTGGCTGGCGTTTTTATTGTGAGATTTCTGGCCAGCACCCTGCTCCATGCTCTTGCCACAGGTACTTTTGGTTATTATATAGCCAAGGCTAAATTTTCACCTCCACAATTAGCGCAGAATGGTTTTTTGAGTTCTAAGCAAAAATATATTCTGAAGGGTTTTGTTTTGGCAGTTGTAATTCACTTTGTTTTTAATTTTTTATTAATTTTTGGATTTGCACAATATAGTATACTTATTTCACTTTTTATCGGATTATCTTTTTTTGAAAAAATGCGAAGCTCTGAATCGCAATCTTTTTGGTATTCGGAGAAGAAAGGCGAAGATATAATAAATCAATAATTATAAAAAAGCTGAGCTTGATTTTATAATATCAACAATAAATATTAAAATAAAAATATGGAAAATGAAGTCTATCGCAAAGAAAACTTTACGAGAGAGAGTTCTAATTTTGATTCACAATATCATTCTCTAGATAGCCAGGAGATAAAAAATCCTTCAGCTCAAGTGTTATTAAGCCCAAGGGAAATATTGCGAAGATCGTGGTTTTTATATAAATCAAAATTTAAAACTTTATTAGGGCTTTCAATTATTAAGCCACTGGGATCACTGATTATTGCAATAAGCACACCAATTTTATATGCTCTTTTTTTATATTTAATACCGTTTTTGAGTTTAGAAAAATCTCGAGAAGTAACTATTATAAATATATTAAATTTGATTTTCATTGTGATGATTTTACTCTCTTTTCTTGTGATGATTTGGTTTGTTATGTGGAATCAAGTTGCTGTAATTTATGCAATCAGAAATAGCGAAGAAAATATTAATATCAAAGAATCATTCAAGAGAGGTAGGCCGAAAGCAAAGCAAGCACTTGTTATTTCACTATTGACTGGTTTTATAGTTAGTGCGGGTTTTGCACTGTTTTTTATACCAGGCTTAATTTTTTCAATTTGGTTCACTTTCGTTTTGTTTGTTGTAGTTGAAGAAGAATATAAAGGTATGGCGGTGCTGTTTTTGTGTAGAGAATATGTTCGTGGTTATTGGTGGCAAGTCTTTTGGAGAAATTTGTATATCGGAGCTATTATAATTGGTTTAGAAATTTGTTTTATAATTTTAGAATCAACTTTTTTGTTTTTCAAATTACCAGTGCTTGGAGATGTAGTTAGTTTAGCCAATGGAATTATCATCGTTATTATCGCTCCACTGGTAATAATTTATCAGTTTCTTTTGTATAAAAATATAAAAGCAATCAAAGGAGATTTTGTTTTCACACCTTCCCGTGGTTTAAAAATTAAGTTAATTATTGTCAGTATTCTTGGCAGTATTTTGGGAATCTTAATCGTAATTTCCATATTCATTCTAATTTCTTTTTTTGGAAATAATTTAGATCAAGAGAGCAAAGCTTATGTGGATATGACAGTTCCAATTATTATTAGCTCATGGGATTCGCAAGAATTAATCAGTCGGGCCAGCTGGGAATTACGGGAGAGTACCCCCAGCGAGAAGATTGAATTATCATTTATTGCATTTTCCAATAAATTTGGACAATTTAGAGAATATAAAGGCTCTACAGGAGAAATAAGCATTAGCCATGAAAATATAACTGCAACTTATGATGCCGAAGCTGTATTTGAAAATGATTTGGCTGTAATTCAAATTCAAATAATAAAAACAGATGATGATTGGAAAATTAGAGGATTTCAGATATGGCCAATTTCAGATTTAGATGATTGGGAAAAAACAAATATCAATCTCGAGCAAAGAAATCAATATTTTGCAGATCTGAGGGAGATTGAAAATTTATGGAGTGGGGAAAAATATCAGCAATCCTTGGATAAAGCCAGTGAGGTATTGCCAAAGGCACAAACCAAGAAGGAAAAAGCGTGGGCTTACTATTGGATTGGATTAAGTCAATACAAGTTACAAAATTATGCCGTTGCTGAATCAGAATTACAGCTGGCAGTTAAATTAGACGAAAATTATGCAGCTCCCTATGTCACTTTGGCTGCCATAGAAATGAACAGTAAAGGAAATTATTCCAAGGCATTAGAATATTCACAAGAGTGTCTAAGCTTGGATCCAGAATATGGCTGGTGTTATCATAGTTATGGATTGGCTCTCTTTTCTCTAGGACGGGAAGATGAAGGAATAAAAGCATTAGAAAAGTCCGTTTCTTTAGATTCTGATAATTATTTTTTTCGCGATAGTTTAGCCAGAGCAGAACAAATGATGAAACAAAATAAAGGAGCAGAAAATAATATTTCAATTAATCAAAATGACGAAAAACGAAAAACAGATTTAGCGACTATTTCTATTTTGTTGCAGGAATATAAAAATAAAAATGGTCAATATCCCATAAGCCCCGCAGTGACAAAGCTTAATCAAATTAATAATGAAGTTGTTAATCAAATCAAATCAATCTCTCCATCCTCAGCTATTCCGATTGATTCTCAATTAGGAAATTATTATGGCTATGTCTCCAGTGACGGGAAAAATTTTGAATTGACAGCAAAACTGGAAAATATGAATGACCCAGATTGTAGTCTGGATATAATGAACTTGTGTATATATAAGCTACAATTTGATTTATAAAAAAGCGAAAAAGATGAATTTCAGATAATAAAAAACAGGCCTATTTCAAAACCTGTTTTTTTGTATTGAAAAGATTTATTTAAAAAAATTTAATCAACAAAATTGTCAGAATCAATCCCAGAATACCTCCCGCCAAAATTTCTAAGGGCTTGTGTCCAACTCTTTCTCTTAAGATTGGATAATTCTCCTTCTTTATTCCGGGAATTTCTTGAATAAGTTTGTTGACGATTTTTCCATTTTCGCCAATATTCATCCTAATTCTAACAGCATCATGAATTACGATAAAAGCAAAAACTATGCTAATCGTGAAGGTTGATGAATTTATGCCATCAAAATAGGCCATGCAAGTTGCCAGAGATGTAACAAATGCAGTATGAGCAGAAGGCATATGCCCCGAAGTGATAAGATATTTCAATTCAACTTTCTTATGCCTAAAAATAGAAAATATAAATTTCAGTACTTGAGCTGATAAACCAGCCAGAATTGGAATCAGCACTATGGGATAAATCATAATCATTTATTAATAATAAGTATTTTTATTATAGCATATAACAGTAAAAAGGTAAGTTCAAGGCATCTTTTTGATGTAGGCTTGAGAACTTTTTAATATTACTGTATAATAAGTGTAGATTAAATTATTAGAAAAGAAATATTATGCAAAATTCTGAAATGGATAATAATTACATATCACTTCACGAAGCAGCAAAACTTACAAATTATTCTCAGGATTATATCAGCTTGCTTTGCCGTCAGAAAAAATTACAAGGAATTAAATTAGGAAGAAACTGGGTCACGACCAAAGAGTGGGTTGAAAAATATATCAATAAAACAAAAGGCAGTGGGGGAATTGTTATACCTGTGAAAATTAATATTGAAAAGAAAATAAAGCTAGAAAAAAAGATTGACTTGAAAGAGAACACTTGCCATCAGAAGAAAACAGAAAGAAGAGATGTTGGCTCGCAAATTGAATTAGGCAAGAATCTTGGTTCAATCAAACCATATCAATCTCAGATGAAATTTTCTTTTACTGACAATATAATCTTTGTCAGCTTTTTAGTTGTTTTTATTATTGCTAATCTAATGATTTTTAATTTATACTCCTCAGTTTTAAATAGGTCTCTTTTAGAATATTCACAAACTGCCCAGGGTTCCAAAAATTTACAAAATCTTTCATCTTTGATTGCAAAAGATTTGAAATTAGAAAATATTTTCCAAGATGAAAAAGGGCGAGTTGCAGGTGCTTCAGATTCCAAGGAAGAGTAAAAGTAATATTTTTGATAACGTTGGTCAGACCTTCGCAAAAGGAATAAACATAAAGTAATGGTTTTCACGATATAAATCAAACTATGACATATAAATTAAAAATTAATATCATTGCAGATCAAGTAAGCTTAATGCTCTATGACAAAAGAGAGGTTGAAGTTTCAAAAATTGTTTGGATTGATCAAAGAGATTTATCTGAAAAAATTCTTGTCAAGATTGATAAAATATTAAAAAAAAATAATATTACTTTTTCAAATTTAAGCGGAGTTGAATTTGATTGTGACTCTCCCTATTTTAATAGAAAAGAAAAAAAAATGTCGCTTGATGAAAATCTGTCTTCAAAAAATAAGTGTGGTTTTATGGCCTGGCAAATTGGAGATATTACGGCAAAAACGATGAATTTGGTGTTGACCAAAAGAAAAAAATAGTGTATACTGAGGGTATAACAATTTGAATCTCAATAAGAAGGGTGGCTTATCGCTGCTTTTTTATTGAGATAAATTGTTCAAAAACAAAAGGGTGACCTTAAACATAAAGGTCAATTATGGAAAGAAAAAGCAAAAAAATAAGAAAGATTAAAACTGGTTTATCGTTGGCTATCTTTTTTATTCTGATTCAAATTAGTTTTGCACATTCTGTTTCTGCTGCATCAATTGAGGTTCAAGATGTGATTAATTTAACTAATAAATCAAGAATTGAGGCTGGATTGGATGCACTTGTTGTCAATGAAAAATTAATGCAAGCGGCAATCGCCAAAGCAAATGATATGTTCGCAAATCAATATTTTGATCATAATAGTCCTCAAGGATTAACTCCTTGGGATTTTATTAAATCGGCAGGATATGAATATCAGTATGCTGGGGAGAACTTGGCTATTGATTTTATCACAGCAGGAGGTGCTCACAAGGCCTTGATGGAAAGTTCGTCACATAGAGAAAATATCCTTAATTTAAAATATTCAGAAATTGGCATCGCCGTAGTTGAGGGACTTTTTGAGCAAGGTCGTAGCATTATTATTGTGGAAGAATTCGGAGCACCATTTTTTAAAAAACAACCATCAAATATCAGCTTGCAGGAATTAGATATCAAGCTTGAGGAAAAGATAAAGGAGATTGATAATAACGAAATCGCCTCAGAAAATATTCAAAAGGTAAAAAGTGAAACAATCTTAAATCAAGAAATAATAATTAAATTAGAAAAGTTGCCAAGGAACCAAAATTTTATCGGCGACAGTGCGGAGTGTCTTGATCACGAAAAACTGGAGTTCATCGAGATTAAGGCAACAGGTGTTTGTCAAATGGAGAGAAAAAATGATTTTACTGCATTTTTTTTGAGGGAGAAAAACATTGGTTTTGCTTTTCAAGTAGAGAATAAACAAAAAATAAATAACACAAAAAAAGAATATAAATTAGGCGAAAAAGAAAATCCGTTCTTACTGAAAAAGGCTTCTGCCGAAGATAATAATTTTCACAGTAAATTAGCCGTTGAAGTGGAGAGGGGATTAGACGAAAATGAATTATTAGTCAAATTGACATTTTTTAACACCATAATCATCTTTATGCTGATGAGTGGTACAGCCCTATTTATGTCTTTTTTTTAGATTAACTCTCAGTTTTTTTAAATAAACACCAAGCCTTTTAATGTGGATAGTACTTTGAATTACGAAATGAGCATTTCTTTTTTTGTCATCCCGAAAAAGTGGTAGCGACGGAGGGATCTAAAAGTAAATTTAGTTTCATTTCCCCTGTTCTAAGATCTCTCACTTCGTTCGAGATGACAGGTTGGAACAACTATTGTCATCCCGAGCCACACTTGTCACCCTGAGCTTGTCGAAGGGTTGAAGTCTCACAAAACAACCTCTGACACAAAAACTCACCATACACTGTCATCCCGAAAGAGCGGTAGCGACGGAGGGATCTAAAAGTAAATTTAGTTTCATTTCCCCTGTTCTAAGATCTCTCACTTCGTTCGAGATGACAGGTTGGAACACCTTTTGTCACCCTGAGCCACACTTGTCACCCTGAGCTTGTCGAAGGGTTGAAGTCTCAAAAAACAACCTCTGACACAAAAACTCACCATACACTGTCATCCCGAAAGAGCGGTAGCGACGGAGGGATCTAAAAGTAAATTTAGTTTCATTTCCCCTATTCTAAGATCTCTCACTTCGTTCGAGATGACAGGTTGGAACCATCTTGATTTTTCGAGGCTCTGAAGTAGTGCTACTACTTTTTTTTCTTATCCCTCACTTATTTGTGATAATTTAAAAAAAATGCTATAATTTAAAAAAGAAAATAAGTTTGTTCTGACTTGCTAATCTTAGTGCAGCAATTGTCAGGGCAAAAGACATAGTTTATCTTCTAAATCAAACAACAAAATATAAAAATCAAATTGAATTTCAATTAACTTATAAATAAAAATTATGAAACTATTAGTTCTTTACGAAAAACTACAATTAAAGAAAAACAAATTAACTAAAAAGAAAGATGAAGTGAAAAGAAAAAAGAAAATCTTTCTTTACGCTTTATCTT
>JAHYJV010000007.1 GCA_019428855.1 Patescibacteria group bacterium
TAAACTATGTCTTTTGCCCTGACAATTGCTGCACTAAGATTAGCAAGTCAGAACAAACTTATTTTCTTTTTTAAATTATAGCATTTTTTTTAAATTATCACAAATAAGTGAGGGATAAGAAAAAAAAAGTAGTAGCACTACTTCAGGGCCTCGAAAAAATGAAGATGGTTGCACTTGTATTTATACTTTGTTCTGCAGTCGAAATGACAACTAAAAATTACTTTTTTTAAATAAAACTAGATAAATCAAGTCATATTAGCCCTTGATTTACTTCTATACTTAACTACCACACATTTTGACAAAGAGCCTCTTTAATTTGTCAAAGATACTAAAAAGTATTATAATAAATCTATAAATCAAAAATTTATTCAAAAAAAATGTTAGACTCAAATAAAAAAATCAAAGTTACTCTTCGCGAAGTTATTGTTTCCTCAGAAGAAGGGAAATCTTTCTGTGATACATTCATTTATATCCCAGAAAATGTTGATGAGCAGAAACTTGGTAATCTCTACATAATCGGAGAAATTGTGAATTTTTCTAACAGTTCATCCTATCTGGTAAACACCTTGGCATCCAAAATTAAAACTGAGTTTTATTCCAATCCCAAGAGATCTACCATGGAAAGCTTGGAATCCGGACTCCACAAAGCGAATACTGCCCTTTCTGATTTAGCAGAGCAAGATAGCACAGATTGGATTGGAAATTTAAATATGACCTGCAGTACCTATAAAAATGGAGAACTTTATATTTCTCAAGCTGGAAAAATAAGAACGATACTTATTAGAGACAATAAACTTTCTGACATTGGGAAAAACATTGCCAGTCAAAGTGATTCTCATCCATTTAAAACATTTGCGAATATTGCCAGTGGTGAGCTTGAAGTGGGAGACTTAGTTTTGTTTGCTACTCCTGGTCTTTTCAAGGTTTTTTCTGAAGAAGAATTGATAGGAATCGTGTCATCACAAAATATCGATGATTTTGCTCAAACAATAAGTGATACGGCTGATCAAAACACTGCTATAAAAACCATGGGTGTCCTGATTATGAAAATTGAAGATGATGCACCTGAAACACTTCCACATACACATATTGAAATTGAAACTTATAATAATTTTTTAAAAAAGCAAAGGGAAACTGTCGCCTTTATTCCAGAAGAGGATGAAGTAATTGAAATTGAAGAAAAAACAAAAGCAAAAGAAGAAATCACACCACCAGTAAACGAAACTTACGAAAATAATGTTTCTGAAAATATAGAAGAAAAATTAAGTCTGGAAGACATCATTTTTAAATATGAAAATTCAGAAAAAGATAGTGCACCTGAAAACAACGAAAATATTGAAGAAGCTGACATTAAATCAGATTTACGAATGAAAAGAAGCTCTGCAGAAGAGCAAGCTTCTGATGATTTTCTTTCATCTTTAGATGAAGATGAAAAGAGTAAGCTACTAATTCAATTTATCAAGAAATTGGGTAGCAGTCTTAATAAATTATTTTTCTCAATTATATCCCCTTTATCATTACTTTTTCAAAAATTAGTCAATTTTAAAAACAAAGAAAAAACTGATGAAGAGCTCTATCAAAAAATAAATTTAGCATCGGGAAGAAAAAAGATGATAATTACTTCTTTTTTGCTTGTTGCTTTTCTTTTGGCTGGTGGTTTAATATTCAAAAGCTATAAACGCATTGAAGATGAGAGGATGACGACATACTCCAACATAATTTTGCAAGCAAAGGAAAAAATTAATCAAGCAGAAATTGATTTAATTACGGATAAAGATGAAGCAAGAAAAACATTATTAGAAGCAATAATCTTAATAAATCAAAGAGATTTGTCTTTAAACGAAAATAACAAATACACAGAACTAAACAATGAATCTATCACCCTCTTGAGCGATATCCGACAGAAATTAGATCTTATTGACCTAGTAATAAGAATTGATAATCCCAAGTTGGCCATTGACTTTGGTGTTGTCGAACATATTAATAATCCAAACCGATTGTTTAGATATAATGATGAATATTATGTTTTCGATTTGAATAATAAAGTTATCAGCGATTTAGATTTCTCAAAAAAAAGTAGCGGCGATTTGAAAATTAATGCCTCAAACGAGGCTGAACTCAGTGCTATTTCAACACTAATCAGTAAGACTGGTGAGATTGTATTTTTGTCTGAAAACGACAACTCTGTCATATATAATATCAAAAATAAAAGATTTTCAGACACAACTATGAAATTATCTGGCTTTGAAAAAGAAATCAAAGACATAGCGTCGTATAGTAACTTTGTCTATACTTTGAATCCAGCGGCAAAACAAATTTACAAATTTACAAAAACGCAAAGTGGTTTTAATGAAGCGACCAAATGGCTTGATGAAAATAATGCACTTGCTTATACGAATGAAAAAGATAATGATAACGCAATTTCCATGGCTATTGATGGTTCAATTTATATCTTAAAAGCTAACGGAACTATTGATAAATACAGAACTGGGAGCAAGCAACAATTCAAAAATGAAATTCCGAGTGAACCAATTTCTAATATTTCAACAATATATACAAAGCCTGATATGAAGTATTTATACATCACAGATATACAAAACAAGAGAATCGTGCTATTTGATAAAAGCGACGGAAAATTAGTGAAACAATTTATCAGCGATAGTTTTAATAATCTACAAAACATCGAAGTCAATCAAGAAGAAGAAACTATTTATGTCTTAAATGCAAACAGTATTTTTGAAATTGAGATTGAAGATTAATTTTCTGATAGCAAAGATAATTGAAGTAATTTATTGGAATATATTAAATTAGTTTTGAGGGAAAGTGAAAAGTAGAAAAATATTTTTGGTTAGCCTGGTAATAATAATTTGAATTGGCATTTCCTGTTTTAATTTTAGAACTCTGACTTTTTCGTCTTCTTTGCACAGCTTCACAAAATTAGTTATACATTTTATTTTTAAAAAAACAGGAGTTAAGAAACTCCTGTTTTTTATATGTCCAATTGAATGTAAAATTATTTCAAATTCACAGTTGCACCGGCATCTTCTAGTTGCTTCTTCAAAGCTTCTGCCTCTGCCTTGGGTGCTTTTTCTTTGATAATTGCAGGAGCTGAATCAACGATATCTTTTGCCTCTTTTAATCCTTTTCCTGAAACTTCTCTCACGATTTTAATAACAGCAATCTTAGCATCTCCACCCGCTACAAGCTCTACATCAAACTCTGATTTTTCTTCTGCTTCCTCACTAGCTACTGCTCCAGCTTGTGGCATAGCCATCATCGCTGCAGGCGCTGAAGCTGAAACACCAAATTTTTCTTCTAAAACTTTCACAAGTTCTGAAAGATCAAGAACACTAAGTTCTTCAATTTTCTTTACTAAATCCTGAAATTTTGCAGGAACTTCTACTTCTTTTTTTTCTTCTGTTGCCTCTGTTGAGACTGTTTTATCTTCTGACATAATTTTTTCCTTTCTTAAGAATTATTATTAAATTAATTGATTATTATTTTTCGCTAATTGCTTTTAGAGCCGTAACTAAACCTCTCATATTTCCACTCAAAACATTTACAAAGCCAGCTGCAGGTGCATTAATTGTTCCAATTAATTGAGCTCTCATTTGATCTTTTCCTGGCAATAATGCAAGAGCCTTGATTTGAGATTCATCTAAATATTTATTTGATATATAGCCGCCAAGCAAATTTACCTTTTTATTTGTTTTGGCATAATCATTAGTTAATCTTGCGGGTGCAACTTCATCATCATAACCAATCACAGCTCCTACTGGTCCTTCCAATATTAAATCTTCTGCTCCTTCAATGTTAACCTCCTGAAGACTTTTTCTAATTAATGTTTTTCTAGCTACTTTATAATCGACATTTTCGCTTCTGAGTTTCGTTCTTAATTCCGCATCTTCAAAAACAGTTAAGCCCTTGAATCCAACGAAAACAATAGATTTTGCTTTAAAAAATTTCTCAGAAAGATTTTTAACTATATCTTCTTTCTTTTGCTTTGTTATAGTCATAAAATACATCTTAAATAATAAAAAAACTGCAATCGCACAGACAACAGTAAAACAATGACAGATATTGTTTTATCCTCGGCAGGACTTATGATTGCCTACTGTCTATGGACTAATATAACTATTATACATAACTTAATTTATATGTCAACAATATTAAAAAAATGATGATTTTTTTGTTTTGGAATTACTACCAAAAACATAAATATCATTTCCCGACAGAAGAAAAATGTATGTCACTGACATGAGATAGTTAAATATTTTGAAATTGGCATTCCGCGTGACGAGAGGAGTCAAGGGATCCCTCTTTATCTCACAAAAATTTATCAAACATTAATTCTCAGTCAAGAGAAATTAAATTTCTGGGAGTGTCAAATGTCGCGAGAACGAAATTTGACCGCATTTTCACAACACAAATCCTTCCAGTAGAACTCCACTTCGTTTCCCTGCGGTCGGAATAACAATGATTCATTCCTGTTCCGTTTTGTTTCGACTAAATAATATTTTACAAAAAACACTTTTATAATTTATCAAAAAGTGTTTTTGAAATTGAATCTTCAAAGGATTGTCTTTTTTAGAGAATATTGAAATTTGTCCCGATATATTCATCAACCTCTTATTACTTAACCACGCTTGTCATCGCCTCTATAATTGCATTTGCGAATTCTGCTGCCACAGATGGGCCATCCGCTGTAACAATTTTTCCATCTGTCACGATTCTTTCTGCGGAAATATTACAACCAGCTTCTTTAAGTTCTTTTTTACCAATTTTATCAGAAATACTTGACCAGACTGTTGCATTTTTTCCTTTTAGAACTCCTGCTTTTGCTAAAATTATTGGTGCAATACATATTGCTGCCACAACCTTGTTTGTGTTAAACGCTGTTTGAATAACTCGATGAGCTTGATTATTATCAAAATATTCACTAGCACCACTGCCACCAATAAAAACTACTGCATCAAATTTATTAACCTCTATTTCACTTAATGTCATTTTCGAGCGTGCCTCGCCTCCTTCAACACCCACAATCTCACCTTTTACAGAACTGGCCGTGCTAATATTGGCTCCCTCATTTTGCAAAATTTCATATGGTATAAAATATTCTTCATCTCGAAAATTCTTACTCGCAATGATAAATAATATTTTTTTGTTAATAAGTTTTTTTTCTTTCATAGCTTAGGTTTAGACAAATTAAAAAATATGAGAGCCTTACTTAAAAATATTTTAGCAAAATAACTTGAATATAAACGAAAAAACCAAATAATAATTAGTAAAAATCAGCAGACCCCATCAATTAATCTAGATATTTATTTTTGTTCCTTAGATGTTCTTCGTATGTTTTGGAAAAGATTGCCCGACCATTTTCTCTTTCCGTCAGAAAATAATAATAGTCTGTATCTTCAGGATATATTACCGCTTTGATTGCCTCAAGACCAGGATTGGCAATTGGACCAGGAACTAGGCCCTTGTACTTATAGGTATTGTATGGCGAGTCAATTTTTAAGTCCTCGTATGTTGCTTGAGCTCTATGCGAACCTATAATAAAATTTACAGTTGCATCAGATTCAAGAGCTTTATCGATATCCAGCCTATTTTGAAAAACACTAGCAACTTTGCTCATATCCTCGATATTACCAGCTTCTTTTTCAACAATACTTGCCAAAGTTATAGCTTCAAAAATTGTTTTATGATTTTTTTCAATCTCCGCTCTTAAACCGCTTGTTAATTTTATATCAAAGTTAACAAGCATCTTTAATGCTATAGCTGCTACGGAAGAATCTTTATAATATAGATAGGTGTCAGGAAAATAAAAACCTTGCAGACCCGCCTCTTGTGGCTTATCCTTCAAAAATTCAAATCTTGAAACCAAAGATGAGCTGATATTATTATCAAATTCAATAAATTGACCTTCATTTATTAATCCTTCTTGAGCCAGTCTTTGATCGATTTCTTTAACTGAATAACCTTCGGGGATGGTTATCGAAATTTCATTGCCAACTATTTTTCCTCCGACAAACAAATCAACCATATCTTCTATCTTCATAGAAGGAGATAATTCATATTTCCCCGCTTGAAGTTTGCTTGCCATTTTTTTTTGCCAAACATAAATTTCAAAATAATCTGCACCTGATATTAAATTTTCACTTTCTAAATTGGCTGCAATTTGTTTCACTCCTTCACCGCTTTCGATTACAAATTCCTTCCTGTTATTATCCATGACATTCCAAGGTTTAATTATTTTATTTTGAATTGAGAGATAGGAAACAAAGCCAATGAACAAGAGGATGAGAATTAAGCCAATGAACGATAAGACAATTTTCTTTTTATTAATCTTCATGAATATAAATAAATTTTTTAGTTAATTAACCATTTTCTATCAGAGGAACGAAAGCGAATCCTGGAAATTCCCTTCTTATAAACTTATCCTTTCCCTTTTTTTCAATAAGCCAGATGCTATTGTCTACAGGAATCACCAATCTACCTCCCTTTGCCAGTTGCTGTTCTAATTTTGTTGGTACTTCCCTGAAAGCTGCCGCAGCTACAATGATTTTATCATAAGGAGCTTCTTTTTCATAGCCCCTCGATCCATTTCCCAGAATTAACTTTATATTTTGATAAATATATTTTTCACAATTTTGTTGTCCAAATTTATATATTTCAGGGATTCTTTCAATTGCAAAAACTTGACCCCTTCCCCCTACTATTTTTGCCAACAAACAACTTTGCCAGCCCGATCCAAAACCAATATCTAATATTTTTTCACCTTCTTGGGGCTGTAGTAACTCTATCATAAAAGCCACGACAAGCGGCTGAGAAATTGTTTGACCAAAACCAATTGGCAATGGTCTGTCAAAATAGGCTTTTCGTCTTGCTTCTTGTAAAACAAAATCTATTCGATCAACCTCATAAAAGGCATCTATTATTTTAGGCGTCTTTAAGATACCCGTTCTTATTAAATTTTCGACGAGCTGCTTCATTACTATTGTTGAAGAATTAATTAGCAAAAACCATGCTGATTATTTGCCATATCTGCGACACCTTTTTGAATAGTCTTCAATCGCACTTCTCAGATCCTTGTCATTAAAATCCGGCCAATATTTTTTTGAAAAATATAGCTGTGAATTTGCAGTTTCCCACATCATAAAACCATCAGACAAATGCGGCTCCCCTCCTGATCTCACCATTAAATCAACAGCTGGCAAATCCTTGGTCAAAAGACAATTCTTTAAAAGATTTTCATCTATAATCAAGGATTTATCATTTCTGGCCTTTTGGGCAATACATTTGATTGTATCTAGAATTTCACTTTTGCCACTATATGCTATAAAAAAATTGAAAAAAAAATTATTATATTCCTTTGTGCAATCAATAGCTTTTTCCATTGGCAGATAAACCTCTTCTGGAAACTGATTTCTCCAATCACCGATTATATTTATTTTGATTTCATTTTTGTGTATCTTTTCATCTTTAACTAATTGAGAAAACTTGTCTTTAAATATATTTAATAAAAATTTTACTTCAATTTTTGGCCGCTTTTCTAAATTATCTTTTGAAGAGCCCCAAAAAGATAGATGTGGAATATTTAATTCAATGATGACATCTAGTAATTGGTCGAACTTCTTTTTTTCCGCCCCTTTTTGATGACCCAGCCAAGCATCTAATTTATGTTCTTTTGCCCATCTGCGATTCCCATCAGGAATAATCGCAATATGTTTTGGTAATTTATGATTTTCTGACATTATTTGTTAGTTCAAATTAATCAATTATTTTTAAATTATACAATATTTTTTCATATTCTACAAGACGAATAAGCACCCTATTAAAAACAACCAGAAGATGCTTAACTATAGTAGATATACCTTATAAACACTAAAATTATTACATTTCATCCGTCACAATATTTTCTATATACAGTATACTACAAATAATAAAAAAATAAAACTGTATTAACTTAATATTACAGTTATATTTTGGATTGTGGGTAGGGAGGGAATCGAACCCCCGAAGGCAGAGCCAACTGGTTTACAGCCAGTCCCATTTGACCGCTTTGGTACCTACCCAATTAAATAATATCTCAAATTATTTTCACTTAGACATCCTACTACAAATTATACCTTTTGTAAAGAACCGGAAATCATTTATCTTCAAAAATTATGCAGTCTTTATTTTCTCGGCTATAGAATTAGATTTTTCAATTGTTTCCTCAAGATTAAAAGTTTTTATTTTTCTATTTTCCAAAATTACTTTGCCATTAATTATGGAAGTTTCGACATCGGACCCCGAAGCACAATAAACCAAATGGGAATAATAATCATAGACAGGCACCAAATGTGGCTTATTGAAATCTAAAATAATTAAATCTGCTTTTTTGCCAAGCTCTAAGCTCCCAATTTCATTTTCCATACCAAGAGCTTTAGCGCCATTTATCGTCGCCATTCGCACTACTTCTTTTGCCTTTGCTACTTCCGGATTTAAAGTTGTTACTTTCGCAAGCTTGGCGGCATAATCCATCTCAGAAAACATATCCAGATTATTATTACTCGCCGAACCGTCTGTTCCGAGACTAACCACCACTCCTTTTTCAAATAATTTTCCAATGGGTGCTGCTCCCGAAGCAAGTTTCATATTGCTCTTGGGACAATGAGATACTTTTACATTTCTCTGTCGCAAAATTTCTATATCATTATCATTGAGCCAAACACAATGTGCAGCCAGTGTTTTTTCATCAAGTACTTTTATTTTATCTAGATATTCAACTGGCGAAACTCCAAACTTTTTTTTAACATCATCGAACTCTTTTTTCGTTTCAGCCAGATGAATTATATAAAGAAGATTGTTTTCTTTTGCATATTCCTTTAACTTAATTAATATTTTTTTACTACAAGTATAACAACTGTGAGGTTCAACTACAATTGAGATTAGAGTGTTTTTTTTATATTTCTCAAGAAGTTCTGCGGTTAGTTTGATTTTATTATAAAAAATTTCATCCTCGTCTCCAAATTCAGAAACCACTCCTTCTCCAATGAACCCTCGCATGCCAGCTTCCTTAGTTGCTTGACCAGCTTCTTTTTCAAAAAAATACATGTCGCAAAAGGTTGTAGTTCCTGAAAGCATCATCTCAGATAGAGCAAGCTTTGACCCCCAATAGGAAAACTCTTCATCTACAAATTTCTTTTCTGCTGGAAAAAGATGTTCACTTAACCACTTATCTAGTGGTAAATCATCAGCCATGCCTCGAAAAAGACTCATGGCAAGGTGTGTGTGCGTGTTTACAAGCCCAGGCATGACCACCCCACCTCTTGCATTGATTTTTCTCTTGGCCTGATATTTCTCGTTTATATCAATATTTTTTCCAATATCTAAAATTCTATCCGCTTGTATAACAACAGAACCATCTTTGATGATATCATCACTCTCGTTAATAGTTAAAACTACGGCATTATTTACAATAATATCGACCAATTTTTTCTTATTCATTGTTTCATATTAATTTACTAAACCCATCATATCACTGAATTTAAAAAGTAACAATTTCGACAATAAAATTATTCCAGAGCAATCCTTTATATCACCGAAAAACAATATAGAGTTTTTTTCTAATCATTTTCAAAAACTCGTGAAGCGAGCTCTATACCTTAGCTAAAAATAACGACTTGGGTATGCGGTTATTTTACTTGCGGGAGCTTATGTAAAAAGTAATGATTGAAGAAGAGAAGAAAGAACGAAATAATCCATGATATCAATAAATTTGCAAAATCAAATCTTTTTCAAGCTAGCCAGCCCAATAATTATTTACGAATAGAGTAATATTCATGCTAAGTAGAAGAATTGAAATCAAAATCCAGGTTTGAATGACATACTTGTTTTTGATAGAAGCACCAAGAATATAGATTGGGAAAAGAACAAGGATATACCGGCCAATACTCATGAAAGTTCCAGTGCCCAATGCAAGAATAATCGTCGCCAGCATATACAAACCATATGAGAAACGAACTCTTCTGAAGACAAAATATGTTATGAGCAAAATGAATAAAACAAAAAATGTATCAATGGTAAAATTTATTATTGCAGGGTTAGTGAACAATAAAAAATGATCACCATTAAATGTAAAGTTTCTTCCAAACCATTCTTGAACTTTCCAGAAAATAAAAAAATTACCAAAAACAAAATAGTGATATAAGAAGAAAAGAAAGGCTCCTAAAGGAATTAAAAATAAATAAAAAACCTTATAATTAAACTGTCTCATGGATTTATAAAACACAAAATACTCCCAAAAAATAGGGACAAAGAGCAGTATTCCCGTTACTCTAGTTAGCGACGCAAAAAAACCAAAAATACAGGCAAGCAGAAAATTTTTACGAAACGCATAATAAAAAGTTGCAATTGAAAGAAAAAGAAAAAAAGATTCAGTATAAATTGCATTTAAAAAAAAGGCGGTTGGAAAGATTAAAAGCAGAAAAACTGCAAGTTGAGAATCAGACTTTCTATGAAATTCTTTAATTAGCTTCTGTAAATAAATTACAGCTAAAAATAAAAATATTATACTAATTATCCAGCCCGCCAATGCATAATTACCAAAAGTTATAATTGTAAAAAAGTATATCAATATTGGATAAAGAGGGAAAAATACAATATTAGAAAAATTTCCTTCCCCGTTAAAATGATAACCATTTTGAGCAATATCTAGATACCAAACAGAATCCCACCTATTATGTAAAGATATCAAATCCCAGGTTTGATTTTGTGAAAATTCATTAGCATTAATCCAACTATACGCTGTGTCGGCTTGAAGATTATATCGATTTAAAGACATAACCGCAAAAATATTCACTATTACCAGCCATGATAATAAAATAAGTATAACTTTTTTCATTCTAATTTTATATCATTTATTAAAATATGTGCCACTAACTATATTCTAACACAGGATAAAAAATAATTCGATACCCCGCTACCAAAGTTAAGCTTCCTAATTTCATAAAAAATAAAGAACAAGTTTGAAACCTGTTCTTTATTTTCTTTGCACAAATTTACCACAAAGCTCGAACCTTTTTCCAAGAAAACTTTTGAAGAAAGTTTTCAGTTTTCGCTCCGCTCCTCTTTCCGCCCGCAAACTTTAAAGAAGTTTGCGTCCAAAAAAGAAAAATTTTCTCTACATTTTTTTGTTGTCGTGCGCCAAATTTTTTCAAAAAGGAAAAAAAATTTGTTTTGGAGTTCCGATAATTCGAAACGGCGGAAAGCAGGTCTACACCCATACAGAACTCTTCTGGTAATGCAATCCGCAATTTAACACTCGAAAAATCTATCTAATTATTGTTTTTCGCTTTTCTTTTGTTCAATTTCATTTTTTATTTTTTGTACAAATTCATCCACCTTCATCACATCCTGATTTTTTGTTCCACGACCTCGCACGGCGACGGAGGCGGATTCCATTTCTTTTTCACCGACGACCAGCATATAGGGAATTTTTTGTTTTTCTGCTTCGCGAATTCTTTTTCCTAAACTTTCTGCTGCAGCATCAATCTTTGTGCGTACTCCAATGGATACCAGTTTCTTTCGCACTTCCTCGGCATAAGTTCCAAATTTTTCTTCAGAAATAGGAATAACTATTACTTGCACGGGCGAAAGCCAAAGAGGGAAAGCGCCAGCGTAGTGTTCAATAAGAAGAGCTAAAAATCTTTCAAAAGAACCAAAAAGCGCTCTATGCAAAACATATGGTTTTTCATCCTCACCTCTATTGTTCGTGAAATTCATATCAAATCTTTCTGGAAGATTAAAATCAAACTGAAGTGTTGAGCATTGCCATTCTCTCCCGAGCGCGTCTTTTAATTTAAAATCTAATTTTGGTCCGTAAAAAGCGGCTTCACCTTTTTCTTCTGTAAAATTTAGATTTTTTTCAGTGGCTACTTTTCGTAATATATTTTCAGTAAATTCCCAACCTTCGTCATTTCCTGCATACTTTTCTTTGTTATTTGGATCACGAAGAGAAAGGTAAATATTAATCAAACTTGTATCAAATCCAAAAGATTTAAATATGGATAATATAAAATCGATTACTTTTTTTAATTCCTCTTCAACTTGTTCAGCACGACAGAAAATATGGGCATCATCTTGAGTAAAACCACGAACGCGAGCAAGTCCGGAAAGTTCACCTTTTTTTTCATAGCGATAGACAGTGCCACACTCAGCCCATCTAAATGGAAAATCGCGATATGATCTTAAATTATTTTTATAAATCTGAACATGAAAAGGACAGTTCATTGGCTTCAACAAATACTCTTCTGATTCTTTAACATTTTCGTTTTTTTGTTTTTCTTCAAGTGTTTGCCCGATTTCTATCGGCGGATACATGCTACTATTGTAAAATCCCCAATGTCCAGAAGTTTCCCATAGAATTCTATTTCCAATATGCGGAGATCTGACAAGATCGTAACCATTTTTCAGATGCTCACTGTACCAAAAATCTTCAACTATTCTCCAAAGTAGTGCTCCTTTTGGATGGAAGAGTGGAAGCCCTAATCCAACTTTTTGATCAATATGAAATAGATCCAGCTCTTTTCCAAGTTTTCGATGATCTCTTTTTTTAGCTTCTTCCAACATTTTGAGATATTCTTTCAAATCATTTTTATTGGCAAAGGCTACGCCATAAATTCTTTGCAGCATTTTGTTTTTTTCATCCCCTCGCCAGTAGGCACCGGAAATTTTTGTGAGTGTAAATGCGTCCACTGAAATTTCTCCAGTTGAATCAATATGTGGCCCAGAACAGAGATCGACAAAATGTCCGGATTTATAAATAGAAACTTTTGTTTCACCTTTTTCAGATAGTTCATTAATTAATTCAATTTTATAATTTTGCCCTAGTTTCTCAAAATCTTTTAAAGCTTCGGCTATTGAAATTTCTGCTTTTTCAAAAGGAAAGTTAGCTTTAATGATAGCTTTCATTTTTTCTTCTAAAATTTTCAAATCTTCCGGAATGAGAGTTCGCGGAAGATCAAAATCATAATAGAATCCATTTTCAATCGATGGACCAATGGCAAATTTCGCTTCTGGAAACATTTCAATAACAGCACCAGCTAGAATATGAGCTATTGAATGACGAGTTATTTCAATATTATTTTTTATAGTCATATATTTAAAATAGTTATTTATTAATAAAAAAACACCAAAAAATCACTTACACCAAGACCCAAATTGGGTGGTTCCACTCGGTTTCCTAAATGATTTTTAGGCACTCTTTAAGCTGAAATCGCCAGCTTATCACGGAAGCTAAATAGTTGGTTAGTCTATATCACTGCCTCATTCAATTTTATATTTTTATCACAATATGCAAATCAAGATTAGCAAAACAAGAATACTCTTTACTTATTATTTTTTCCCATCCAGCATGTTGGATCTTCAGCTAAATATTTTCTGGATATTCCTTCAGCAGCAGCTCTACATCCTCCACATAATCTTTTAATCTCACATGTTTTGCACTTACCGCCAACATTTCTTTCTACAAGATTTTTTATAACATCAGAAGAAATATATTCTTTACGAATTTGGCTTGAGGATTTTCCAATAATATTTACAATTGGTTCTTGCAACATAGAACATGGAGTAATAATCGCATTTAAAAAAACATTCATATTGGTAACGCCTGCCGAGCAACCACTAATAAAATCAGATTTTGAACAATTAAATTCTCCCTTTTGTCTGACTTTTTTCGGATTTGGCTTTTTTCATCTTCATACTTTTTTAATTGATAATCAAACGCACTATTAACCCAACTATTTATTATAATAGCTCACCTTATAAAAATGTCAATAGCAAGTCTCCTATAGCACAAAGGGAGTTACTCGTTTCCGTCCGTGCAAGGGTGGGTTTCGGGGCAAGGACGGCGTAAATATAAAAAGAGAGAAACTGCAAAATGCCCTACTTTCCGCCGTTTCGAATTCTCGGAACTCCAAAACAAAATTTTTTTCCTTTTTGAAAAAATTGGGCGTGCAACATCAAAAAAATGTAGAGAAAATTTTTCTGTTTTGGACGCAAACTTCTTTAAAGTTTGCGGGCGGAAAGCGGAGCGGAACGAAAACTGAAAACTTTCTTCAAAAGTTTTCTTGGAAAAAGGTTCGAGTTTTGTGGTAAATTTGTGCAAAGAAAATAAAGAACAAGTTTGGAACCTGTTCTTTATTTTCTTTGCAGGAGCTGAGGGAATCGAACCCCCGCCATCGGTTTTGGAGACCGATGTTCTACCACTAAACTAAGCTCCCAGAGATTTATATTATAAAGCAATTTATATTTTATAGATATACTTATAAATAGAGCGGCAGCTTGCCGCTCTATAATAATATTTTCTAAAGACAAAGAGCAATTAACAAAAATTATTTACCTTTCATTTCTGCATGATCTGTATGTTTTCTACAAAACTTACAATGCTTTTTCACTTCAATCTTTTCTTTGATTGTTTTTTTATTCTTGGTAGTGTTATAGTTAATTTGTGCGCATTCCTTGCACTTCATTTTAATAAGATTATCTTGTGACATATTTACTAAATTAGAATTAATTTATTGATAAAAATCCAACGAAACCTTTTTTCCGATAATCACTTAAAAAATCCTTCATTGCCAATAAGGACATGATTATAGCAAATCTTTCTCCGATTTATTTATACTTCACTCTAACATATAAAAAATAATTTATCAAGCCCCGTTTCAAATTTCTACAAAAATGGCTCATATATATTTTTGCTCGTTAAAAATGGAACTATTTTAATTTTACATTAATCGCCCCACCTCCTCCTTCGCAAATTTTCGCATCACAATATTCTAAACATTTTTCATCTAAAATAGACTGCACATATTCCTTCAGAATTCCCTTGTTATTCTCAGAGTGCAGACCTTTCCCCGTAATAATTCTCACTTTTTTATCTCCATTATTATTTGCCTCATCTAAAAAATCCAAAACTTCTTCTCTTGCTTCCTCCTTAGTTAAGCCATGAAGATCAAGTTCGACATCAATGTTACGAAGATATTTGTTATGCTTTATTTTCTTTTTTTTCATAAGATACTATATTAACTTATTTTCAATAGATGCGATAAAATTTCGCTTTTACCATTTATAAAACAATCCTTTTGCTTTTATATTAATTTTTTCAAATTAACCTGATTATAATTTTATACTAATTATCATCGCTTGTCCAATGTTTTAAGTCCCTTTGGCAAATATTCATCTGTTTTATAGCCATACATAATTACCTGCTCACCTGCACCACCCGTATCTACTTTTTGCGCAATATTAAATGACTGACAAGTAATATTTAAGATAATCTCCAAATCCTCTTCAATACCAATATTGCGATAAACCTGTCTGGCAATCTCTTTAAAATCAACCTCAGATTTCGTGGTTATTTCTCCCCCAATATTCGAAACTCCATGACCTTCGAAATTTTCTACGGCTACACGAGTTTTGAATCACCTCTCAAACATTCATCAAGAATGACATCTGAAATTTATTCGCAAACCTTATCAGGATGCCCTGATGTCACACTTTCCGCTGTGTAATTTTTTTTTCCAAACATAATAATTATAATTTGAAATTAAATATTTTCTTTGAAAAATGATTTGAAAAAAATAGACCTTTGCCTTTTTTTTGATTAGCTGGTTAATTTAATAAACTAATCTTCTATTTCTCGGGTTGAATTTCCTTATCTTCGATGACATATAAAATGTGTGATTTATCTTTTTTCTTTGAAATTTTAATTTCTAAATTTATTGTTCCTTTTTCAAAAATCAATATTCCATCCTCGGTTCTACTTTTTATCACCCACTCCTCGTAATTTTTTTTTCTGAGATAAAACTCCTTGATATCTTCTGATGAATCTGTGCTTACAAAGGTCCATTTTTTTAAATTTTTATTCCCTAAAGACAAGGAAGATAAAACCGATGGACTTGCATTTTGATAAGAAACTATATGTTCAGCCAAGGTTATTGACATTTTTTGCTCAAACCAAAATAAATAGCTGGACATAAAAAATATAACAAGAAAGAAGAAAAACAAAGCTTGTGAACCTCTTTTTGAAAAAAATAAATATTCATGCTTTGTTGCAAAACCAAAATAATGAGTTATTATCACACATAACAAGGTTAATACTACTGTTACTAATATAATTGTCATAAATAGATAGTTAATCAACGATTATATTCTATCTTAATTAAGGCTTCGTGTCTAAAATGAAAGAGCTTTTATTAAGCTCTTTTCTTATTACACCAGAAAACCTCTATAATAGCTCCCCTCTATTCTTTTCCCTAATTCAACACCAAATTTTGACAAATCTATTGTAAAAGCAACTCCTCCTTCTTCTTTGACAAGGGTAACTGTATTTTCCCCAATAAACTTCATGCAGGAACCTGGATACTTAATTAAAAAACAATTGCAAACGCTCTTCAACTCGAATCCAAAAGATATAAGACCAACTATATCAACTTTATTTATCTTACTCATTTTGATCACCAATTATTTCCTATTTAATTTATTTTATTCTTTATTTTTATTTGTATTTTATTTTTATAATTAATAATAGACTAGCTGATTGCCATTTTAAAATTTATATGATAATTTAAAAATTATTAAACAAGTTTAAAACATCAAAAAACTCTCATCCAAGAAAGAAAAGAGTTTCGTCATTATAATAGACTTTTTATCTTTTCCACTTGGGTCAGCTAGTTTAGCACCTTCCTTTGATTTTTACATCGCAGGAGGTTGCCGACGGACTTAACGAGCTAGCACTCTATCCGTTCTCTTGATAAAATTATATTCAATTGTTAAATGAAACTTATCAAACAATTATAATTATGTCAAATCTAAAAATATGCAAACTAAACAAGACACATAAATAACTTATATTTAGCGAATGTTTTAATAAACATTTTTGCAATATGCAAGTTTTATTTAATGTTAAATAACTACAGATCTATCTATACAAGTGGAGTAAAAATATAAAAATTAAAAGGTTTATTAGTGCCTTAAAGTCCTCCCAAATTGCCCGCCCGTCTTGCTTTTACAATTATAAAAAAGACTGCCTTGAGCAGTTTTTTTATTCAAGAAAGGCATTAAATATTAGAAAATATAAAAATCACTCTTTGCACACACCATCTGCCCATAATCCTCTCTTGTTTTTTCTGGCACTATCCTCGGCTTGTTGAAATTCTTCTTGATATTTATAGATTTTATTTTCATAAGAATATTCATAAGCATAACCTTCTTGAATTATTATTTTTCCAAAATTAGTGCCATCTTCAAAAAATACATAACGCAACGACCGTCCATATTTATCCTTGTCATCAACCAAGCTATCTTTTTCCAGTCTAATAAATTTTCCGCTTAACATCTCTTTTGCCTTGTTTGAAGCTTCCATACCAAAGCATTCCACTGGCCTACGAGGATCCACTATTTCTGGCGTATTAATGCCAATCAACCGTATAGTTTCATCTTCACCACTTACTCGAACAATTATAGTATCACCATCAATCACTTTCACAATTTTAAAAAAATCATTCTGCGATGGATTAAAATCCAAATTATCAGGTTCTCTATTATCAACGAATAAGAAAGAACTGAAAAGATATATAAAAACTACTATAAAAAAACTAACAATAAAAACAATACTATAGTTTTTATTCCCTCGAAAATTTTTATTCATAAAATATTATTAATGATTGTAATAACCCTCTTTATCTTCTTCAACTTCCACCAAATCCCCATCTTTAAGGACTCTTGTTGCAAGTTTTAGCACCGACAATGTGTACATAATCTATTTTAAAACTTTTTCCATTTCTAAAATCCTTTCCACTTTGAAAGTCCTATCTATACCCCTTATCAGACAATACGCCTTCAGACCCAAAAAAGTTTTTCCGTTATATTCCATATCTCCGATATAATTCGGCTCAATTATTCTTTCCGATTTTTCGTCACTTGCTTTGAGGTATACAATCGATAATTTCTGATTACTTTTAATTGCCTCTTTAATCATTTCAATTTTCTTTTCTAAGGGCATATTTTTTTCAGAAATCTGATATTGGTATTTTGTCACAAACTCAACCACCTTCCAATCAATGAAAATATGTCTTTTTTCAATCGGTTTTTTTAGTACCAATCCCTCCAAGGAAACACAACGAGAAAGAGCCACATACATCTGTCCAAAAGCGAATGTCCCCCTGCCAACATCAATAATCGCCTTATCAAAAGTTTTTCCCTGACTTTTATGAATTGTCAAAGACCAAGCTAATTTCAAGGGATATTGAATAAAAGAACCAGACTCTTCTGTTTCTAAGGCATTGGTCTTTTCATTATAAATATATTTAAAAATCGTCCAATTATAAGTTCCAACTTCCACCACCTTCCCACCTTCCAGTTCCACAAAAATAACATCATCTTCATATTTTCCCTCTCCTATCCCTACCACTTTCCCAATGCTCCCGTTAATCCATCGTCCTTTGGAGTCATTATTCAAAAGCATCACTTGCGCCCCTTCTTTAATCGTCAAATTAATATCAGTCGGATAATGCTTTTCTTCAAATCGGCCTTTCATTTTTCCTTGAAAACTATATTCTTCGCCCTTAACCTTTTTCAGATGCTCTTCGTTAATCTTACGAGAAAGCTCATTAGTGGTTGTCAGATAAACATAGAAATCATCTTCTTTCGGCTCAAAGTCCAAATCAAGCCTTTTGTTAATTTCAGCCAAATCCTGATTTGTCACACTATTATTTCTAATATTATTCAATTTGCTGATAAATTTCTCGTCTTTTTGACGATATATTTTTTCAAGTTCAATAAATTCCATCTCAAAATTTTCAAAAACAAAACTAGAAAAGAAATAACCGCTCTTGTAGTGCTCTTTAAAAATCTTTTTTTCATCTCGCGAAATAATTGGTGGCAATTGATAAAGGTCACCGATAAAAATCATTTGCACTCCGCCGAAAGGAAGATTTTTTTTCTTTCCATTTACTCGCAAGAACTTATCAACGCAATCAAGTAAATCGGCACGCACCATTGAAATCTCATCAATCACGATAGCATCGATTTTTTTATAAATTTTATTATACGAAGCCGAAACTTTTTTCACTTTTGACAAAGTCACATTTGGTTTGAATCCAAAAAAAGAATGGATTGTTTGTCCTTTGATATTTACTGCCGCCACGCCAGTTGGAGCCAAAACCACCACCTTCTTATCCGTATTTTTACGAAAATAATTAAGTAAAGTTGATTTTCCAGTCCCTGCTTTTCCTGTCACAAAAATATGATGATCCGTATTTTCCATCAAATCCAAGGCCTTCTTAAACTGCCCGTTTAATTCAATTTTCTTTGTCTTCTTTTTCATTGTATATATTTTCAAAAAATTAAAGTAGCTTTAAATCTTCTTCTATTATAATTGAGTTGTGAAAATCTAACAACAATAAATTAATTCAGATGCTTCAGACAACGATAAAACAATCAATTCCCTAAATGACAAAAAATATTTTAATTGGCATCATGAGGAGCAAAAAATAAGGCTTGGATAAAATCAGTATTCTCTATTTAACCGTTCTTTCTATTTCACTTCTCCTAACATTGGCAGATAAAGTCTTTTTCTGGCTGTTTCACCGTTAAATAAATTCAATTTTCTTTCAGATTGAGCTCCTCTTTTGTTTTGATGCTGAGCATTATTCATGGCCAAAAAACTTGTCCCTAAGAACACAGAATGTTTTCCATACTTTTTGGCAATTTCATCAATCCCTTTAAAAATTTTGGAGAATTTTTCCTCTTGCTCAATTTTTCCGAAAAGATCAAGCTGTTTTATTTCGCCAGATTCTAAATCACTAAGGATTATACCAGTTGCTCTGAATGATTTCCGCTCCTCAAACATTTTTTCAAAATGACTTCTGATTATGTTTAATATGCAATTTGGAGAAACAGTCGCATCGCTCAACTTAATTTCTGCCCCACAATATTGAAAATCTTGTGTCTTTAAAAAGAAAAAGATTTTTTTTGTGAAAAGTTTATGTCTTCGAAGTTTGATACAAGCATTTTCAACATTTTTCGAAAGCTGAGAAAAAACAAATTCCCTCTCAACCGAGGCAGGAGTAAAAGTCTTTGTCTTGCTAATTGATTTATAATTATTTTTCTTGCCAACCTCTATTTCATAAACAGCTTTGCCTCTCAATTCTTGCCAAATCTCATAATGGGGTTTTGTTAATTTATTCCTAATCCATTCCTCATCCTTTTGTACAAATTGCAAGGCCGTTCTAATGCCAAATTTATGTAAGAATGAACTTGTCTGAGGACCAATACCCCAAACCTCATCAACAGCCGTTTTAGCAAGATATAAATGAAAATCTCGTCCTTTGATAATTGTTAGCCCCGATGGCTTTTGATATTTTGAACCGATTTTTGCCAGAACTTTCGTGGGAGCCAGACCAATAGAAAAAGTTATGCCAAGCTCCGAATCCAACTCTTTTTTTATTTTTATAGCCATCTCTTCGTATGACATTCGAAGTGGTCTACGAAGTCCCGTCAAATCAGCAAAACATTCATCAATAC
Organism: Patescibacteria group bacterium; assembly: GCA_019428855.1. Lineage (GTDB taxonomy): Bacteria > Patescibacteriota > Minisyncoccia > JAHIHE01 > JAGLIN01 > JAHYJV01. Next base: position 20,572 of record JAHYJV010000007.1, read on the forward strand.
TATATTCTTCCACCTCGGGAGTATACCTGCGAACAATATTATACATCCTTAAAGAAAACAAACTATAGGTTTCATAATCAGAAGGAAGAAAAATTACATCTGGACAAATTTTTTTCACTTCACCCATCCTCATCGCTCGTTTCACGCCCCTTGCTTTTGCTTCATACGACAGAGCAGAAACAATCCCTCTTTCAGAACCAGTGACAACTGGTTTCCCCTTTAATTTCGGATTTTTGGCAACTTCGCAAGAAACAAAAAAACTATCACCGTCTATATGTAATATCGCCTTGGGAAAATCAAGCAAACTAATCGGTTGCATTGTTTTTAATTTAAAATATTAATCTGTCATTCTGAACTTGATTCAGAATCTTTCAAATATTACACCTTTAGTTAATTAATTTGCAACAATTGTTCACCTGCGATGCAAACACAATTGCTCTTTCTCTCTTATCTAATTATTGTCTTTTCGATTTGTGTAAACATGCAATGATTTATAGAATTAATTTCTTGTTATACGCCACAAGCGGACGGGGTATCTCCACTAGAATAACTTAAATTGATAATCACAAAAAAAAGATTACGCCCCCAAGGGACGGGAAATTATACCTTAAAGGGATTAAACTAATCCCCTCCCTAAAAAGGGAAGAGGTCGGAGTGATTGTATTTTAAATTTAAGCTAACTCAATATTTCCTCACAACGGCTTTTACCACAGCGGTTATTTTCAACTCTTCTTTAGGATAAATTGGCTGATATTTTTTATTAGCTGGCTCAAGAAATATTTTTCCACCAATTTTTCTGAAATATTTGATTGTCCACTCACCATCAACCTCGGCAATGACAATATCCCCATTTTTGGCAGTATTGTTTCTTTCCACGATTACCATATCCCCCTGAACGATACCAGCATCTTTCATAGAGTCGCCACTCACTTTCAAAATAAATGTCGCCTCCTTATTGCCAATTAGATATTCGTCCAGCGTTATCGTATCAGAAAGTTCCTCCTCAGCTGCGCTAGGAAACCCCGCTTCAACCGAACCGAGAACTTTAAACTGACTCAACATCTTTTGAGGAATCAATCTCCCCTTTTTGTCTTTGGAAAGAAATCCGTCTTTTTCTAGTTTTTTGACAAGTTTAAAAACCGAATTTTTAGACTTAAAACCCAATAGCTTCATTATCTCACTATAAGAAGGCATCCTTTTCTTTGTCTTATAAAATTGATTGATTTTTTCTTTATATTCTGTCGTCATAGATACAGTATAAGTGAACAATCGTTCACTGTCAAGAAATAAAGCTAAAATAAAACAGTAGGTCTGTCCACCCACTGTCTTTGTCTCTTTCATAAAATAATATTGCTGGCTTTATTTCCTAATCTTCTTTTTTCAACTACCTAAAATAAGAATAATAAAAATAAATACATAATATCAATTAAAAATTAATTTCTCGTCAAAACAAAAACATCTAAATTAATCTCCTCTTCTGTGTTTTTTACCTTAATAATATCTTGCCATTCGCTAATAAAAACATCAAAACCAAAAGCTTTTGCTAGCTTTTTGATTTTCTCAGCGGAATGATAATATTCTGTCGCTTCTGCACCTTCAAGATATCCAGAATATTTTTCTCCCGACACTTTGTAAAACTTAATCACAAAGCTATCACCATCTTTTAGTTCTCTTTTTTTATTATCAGGAAATTGCTGGCCATTATATAAATATCGAGCATTGGTTGAATAACTTCTCAACTCAGAATTTAAACTTCCAATTGTAGAAATGAATTTCCCACCTGATTTCATTTTCACTGACAATAATTCAAATAAAGATTCAATATCTTTCATATAGTTAAAAGTGTATTTCATAATTTCCAAATCAAGTTACCCATCTTTCAGACCACCCAAATATTCACATATTTCACTTGTCACAAAATCAATAACTTCTCTTCTGCCTTGATACTCGTTATTATCAAGATATTTTTAGCTAAGTCCAACATAAAAGGAGAGATATCAACTCAATCAAGATAACCCTTCGGTTCTTGCATAATTTTTCTAAAAAAATTATGATACCGATCGGGATGAACTCCTCCACCCAATTCAGTGACATAGATTTGATTTTCAAAATTCGCCATTCTTAAATTAAAATTCAATCAACAATTTCAGCCACCTGAAAATTTCTTTCATTCTGTTCCAGCTTAGCAAATTTTTCCGCAACCTCTTTTGAAAAATACATTTTTAATCCAGAATTTTTTTTCGAAGCTATTTTGACTAATTTCTTTTTTATTCATAAATATTTAAATAATTATTCAATAAGAACTGACAACAACAAATCCTTAAGAATAATGTCTAAATCATATTTTAAATAATCATTACCCGACAACCTCAAGACCTTGAGATTCTTCAAATTGGCCAGTTCATATTTTTAATGTTAATTATTATTTACACAACTTCTTTTTATCACTTTTTATCGACTTCCTAAAACGATTTCTTGTAGTGTTTTCTGCTATAATTAATTTTTCCTCCCTTGACAATGCCTTGATTCGAAATTCTTCCTTGGTTGCGGTGGAGCGGTCACAAAATTTTTTAGAGTACACCAATCGAACTGGCCTGCGATATTTGGTATATTTTGCACCCAAATTCGAACTATTGTGTTCATCGACCCTCTTTTTTAAATCAACAGCAATGCCAGTATACAAAGTCCCGTCAGCACATTTTAGGATATAGACATAATACATATTTTTTTATATTTTAATTTTTACTAAAAATAGTTTCTTATTATCCTTTCCCCTTCTCCAGAGGACACGATGCGTAAATTAGAGAATACTAAGTTCAAGAAAATAAAAACTAAGCCGCTTTAACCCTTCTATTTTTGAAATATTTTATTCCTTCAAACCAAAAAATAATTATAAGCGAAAGAAAAGTTCCAATCAATAAATCAGTAGGGTGCAAGTAGGAAAAATGAAAAAGGTTCTGAAAAAAGGGGATATACAAGACAATTCCGAGGGCAGACAGTGTGCCAGCAATTGTCCAATATAGCATTTGATTATGACTTTGTAAAACCTTTATAAAGTTTTTCGTCTTAGAAAGATTTGCCGTAATCAATGCCAGACTTCCGATAACGGTGGCAAAAAACACCAAGGTGCGAATATCGTCCTCGCTAAAACCACTTCCTTTGGAAATAAGGAACAGCGTCATCACAACTGCCAAAATTCCCAAGCCTTGCAACAAACTGTTCACAATTACATCTTTATTCAAAAGAGATTTCTGCAAGTTCCGAGGCGGTCGAAGCATAATATCTTTTTCTTCTTTTTCTGACTCAAAAACAACTGAACAGGCTGGATCAATAATCAGTTCCAAAAAAGCAATATGTGCTGGCAGAAAAATAATTGGCAAATTGAAAAGAACTGGAAACAACGACATTCCGGCAATGGGAATATGTACCGCAACAATGAAAGCCATTGCCTTTTGGATATTATCAAAAATTCTGCGACCAAGACTTATTGATTGCACAATGGAATTAAAATCATCATTTAAAAGTACAAGGTCAGAAGTTTCGCGTGCGACATCTGTACCACGCTTACCCATAGCAATTCCAATATGTGCAGACTTGAGAGCTGGAGCATCATTCACACCGTCTCCAGTCATCGCCACAATTTCACCATTTGCTTTCAAGGCATCCATAATTGCCAATTTTTGTTCAGGCACCATGCGTGCAAAAACATTTACCTCGCGAATTTTTTCTCGCAATACACCAATCTCCATTTCCTTTAGCTCAGGACCAGTTATACAGAGTAATGGGTTTTTCAATCCAATTTTCTGGGCAATCGCTTGAGCTGTACCAGGATAATCACCTGTAATCATAATCACTCTCACTCCTGCGCTGTAACATTCTTGAATTGACTTGAGCACATTTGGTCGTATCGGATCACTAAAACCTAAAATTCCCACAAACTCAAAATTAAAATCATGCTGAATACTAGGAAGATTGTCAGCTGAAAAAATCGCTTTGGCCACCCCAATCAAGCGCAAACCTTTTTTTGACATAATCTCAATTTTTTCCTGAAATTTTTTCTGTTCTTCTTTGGAAAGATGGCAAAGATCTGCAATTGCCTCTGGCGCGCCTTTGGCTGCAATTACAAAGTGAGATTTATCAGACGATGACCATACATGTGAAAGTGCCAGTAAGTCTTTAGACAAAGCATATTCTTTTACGAGCTTCCAATTTGTATGAATATGTTTCAAGCCTGATAAATAGACTTCACTCTTCGCTTTGATTTCTTTTTCGATTGGGTCAAATGGATCCCACTGACTCGCCAAATTAGCATACTCCATCAAGTCATGAAAAGATTCCGGCATTTTTTTATTTTTAATCGACGCAATATCCAAAAATTCATCTTGTACTGAGAAATGTTCAAGTTGCATTCTATTAAAAGTCAGTGTTCCAGTCTTATCTGTGCAAAGCACAGTAGCTGCTCCGAGAGTTTCAATGGCTGTCGTCTTTCTGGTCAAAACTTTTTTCTTGGACATTCGCCAAGCACCGAGAGTTAAAAAAATCAGCATCACCAACGGAAATTCTTCTGGCAAGATTGCCATCGCTAGTGTCAATCCGCTGAGAACTCCCTTCAACCAGTCGCCACGCATTAAACCATAGATAGCAACAATAATCGAGCAGAGTGCAAATCCCCAAATTGTAAAAGTCTTTACAATTTTTCGCATTTCCTTCTTCAAAAGCGTTTCCTCATCACGAATTGCCTGAAGAGATTTTCCAATTTTTCCCATTTCTGTTGAAATGCCAATTGAAGTAACTTTGGCAATACCACTTCCCCCAACAATCAATGTTCCCGAAAAGACGAAAGACAAATCTTCGCCACCTGGAGAAGTTTGCTGATCTTTTTGATTCCAGGCTGATTTTCGCACCGCCAGTGACTCCCCTGTCAAAAGCGATTCATCAATCAGCAAATTAGAGGAGTTCAACACCACCGCATCCGCCGGCACTCTATCCCCTTCATGAAGCACAATGATATCGTCACAAACCACTTCCCGACCCGCAATTCGAATTTGTTTTCCGTTACGGATAACCAAAGCTCGAGGGCTGGCGAGATTTTTCAAGGCTTCAAGTGCCCGTTCTGTTTTCCGTTCTTGATAAAGAGTAATACCAACAACTACAAAAACAAAAAACATCAACATCGCTGCATCTTGCGGTTCTCCTAAAATAAAATATATTGTACCACTTGCCAAAAGCAAAAGAATCATTGGTTCGCAAAGCACCTTGAATAACATCACCAGAACACTGACTGGCTTTTGCGATTGAATTTCATTAAAGCCATCGCACTTGATTTTTTTCTCAACTTCCGCACTGGTTAATCCCTTGATATTTTTACTCAGATGCTTTCTCATATATATTTAATTTTAATTTTATTTTTATTATTTTGTTACTATTCTCCCGATAATTAATTATATAATTATTAAAAGAGTCTCTTGCCTTTATGTTATTATATTTTTCAGTATAAAAAAACTCGTAAATAAAAATATAGCTATTCCGAACTTACTTTTAATTACGAAATGCCTCCTTTTGTCATTTCGAAATGAGCGATAGCGATTGAGAAATCCCTTCAACAATGTAAATAGCGATCATAATATTGAAGGGATTTCTCGCTTAAGGCTCAAAATGACACAAAAATTTGCATTTCGTAATTCAAAGGAACTTATGTTTATGCGAATGTTTCGCAGAACATCTATATTAAAAAATAAATTTATAGCTCAACTTCCTTTGCACTATGTTTTCCTGCTAATTGTCCGCAGGCTGCTTCGATATTATCTCCAAATCTATATCTTTGTGTAACTTCTATACCTTGCTTTTGTAGAATTTCTTTAAATCTCTTAATTTTCATTCCTGAGGATGGCTTGAATACTCCTGTTGCATTATATGAAATTAAATTCACCAAATAGAATTCGTCTTTCATAATTTCGGCCAAAGCAATGGCATCGTCCGCTCTGTCATTTATTCCTTCAATCATCACATATTCAAACATCACTCTTCTTCTGGTTTTGTTTGTATAATCTTTTACTGCCTCAATAATTTTTTGCAGTGGATATTTCAAATTTATGGGCATTAATTTGGAACGCACATTATTTTTTGCAGAATGTAGCGAAATGGCAAGATTAATTTGCAATTTTTCCTTGACCAATTTTTCAATTCCTTCAATGATTCCAGCCGTGGAAATTGAAATTTTTCTAGCACCAATCTTCAGGCCATCTTCGTCGTTCAATGTACGAACCGCCTCTAAAACATTATCATAATTCAAGAAAGGTTCTCCCATCCCCATAAAAACCACATTTGAAACTCTCTCTCCTTCCTTATTTAACAAGCGTGCAAAAAATAAAAGTTGTGTCACAATTTCGGATGAAGTTAGATTTCTTTTAAATCCAAATTTTCCGGTCGCACAAAACTCACAAGCTAGAGCACATCCAACTTGAGAAGAAAGACAAACCGTGTTTCTTTTGTCTTTATGTTTTAAAAGCACAGTTTCAACCTTTTGGCCGTCTTCCAAAGTGATAAGTGCTTTGATGGTTTTCTTGTCATTTGAAACAAAAGATTCTGCCTTAATAGAAAGTGGTAAATTTTGAGTGAGTTTTTCACGCAATTCTTTTGATAAAGTTGTGGCTTGTTGCCAATTATCAATCAACTCAATAAACAAAGAACGCTTAATCTGTTTTAAGCGGTAAGGCGGTTCCCTACCGAGAATTTCATTAAATTTCTCAAGATTCATATAGTTTCACAAATAATAATTAAAATTTAGCCAATCTTGAATAATTAAGAAAATCAACCGCAAGCAATGCTCAAACGGGAATCTCTAACCGATAATCTTTCGAACCTCTCGAACAATCTCTGGAAAACTATTTTGTGCAAAGTGTTTTCTATTCTTCAGTTCTTCGAAACTGGCTTCAGGCAGTAATTTTATAATTTTCAAAAACACCACCTCCATGAATTACGAGAACTTGTTTTTTCATATTAGATTTGTTATTAACTTAATCCTATCATCTCTTCAATCTCATGGGCAACCTGATCTGCAAAATCTTCAATCTGCGAATGATTTTTATGAACAATTCTTTGCACTCCTCTTGCCCGAGCCTCTTCGTTTAATATGGGCACAGAAGATATGGAAATAATTTTTTCCACCCCAAACTTTTCAAAATCCAAAACATGAAATGAACCATTTGTTTTGCAATATCGATCCAAGAGGATAATATCAAAATCCATTTCAGTATTATTAATATATTCTTTAACCTGTGAAGATTCCGAAAGAATAGTTAGAGCAATATAAGCCCCACTTAATTTTTCTTCGAGCCTGCTAATGCGATCAGTCAAAAAAGACAGCACGCGAATATTATCTTCTAAAATTAGGATGCGATTATTTTTCATTTAATGTTAAAAGCTATTTAATATTATCCAAAACTTAGTACATTATATGCAAACATCAATACATTATATTATACTCTAATTTATCATTTTTCGGAACTTTTCATTAATCCATTATTAAGAACTAAATATTTATTATTCAAAATTACGAAAAATCGTGAAACTGTCACCCTGAACTTGTCAAAGTGTTGAGGTCTCAAGAAATATTACTAATCAATATGGATTAATTTCGACAAGCTCACCATCACAAATTTAGCTATTTAGTAATTCTAAATTATCATTAAAAGACAATTTAATAATATAAACAGTCTATAACGAAAACAATGAGAGCTGACCTATTTTAAAAAATATATTCATCAATATAAAACAAAACCTCGAGCATAAATCTCGAGGTTTTTATAATGCGATATTTAATTTGAATTATTTTTCTTTTGCATAAAATCCAGAAATCCAACCAGTTTTTCCTGATTTCATTTTAATTTTATACCATCCGTTTTTCTTATCCAAAATTTGATAAGTTTCTAAATTCTTCACACTACCTAAAATCTCACTTGCTGTGGAATCAGCACTTCTCACTCTTAGTGCTGGAGTGTTTATAATTTGAATTATGGCGTCTTTTAATTCTGAGTCTGGATAACTTTCCAATGTCTGAGAAAGTACTTCTTTGATGTCGTTCCAATCATAGCCAGCAGCAATGAATTCTTCAGCAGTCCTTATCCATTGTTTTTTGCCATTACTAATATGATAAACTCTGGTGTCACCTTTTACCCTTAAAAGATTTGAGGTAGTTTCATCTTGATAAGTAGCCAGCGTTTCAGCAGGAACATCTTTAATTTTATCCCAATTATATCCAGCAGCAATGAATTCTTCAGCAGTCCTTATCCATTGTTTTTTGCCATTACTAATATGATAAACTCTGGTGTCACCTATCGCTCGCAATAATTCGGTTATTGCTTCTTCTGCATCTGGATATTTTGCCAAAATTGAAGCTGATACCTCTTGAATTTTTTGCCAATTATAACCATTGTCTTCGAACTCTTTGGCAGTTTTTATCCAATGTTTTTTCTTATTTTTGATCGCATAAACTCTGTAATCACCTAACATTCTGTAAAGAGTTACACCAGAATTACAATTTGGTGTTGATGGTCCAGCAACTGCCTCGTCTGGTGGTGTTATATCGTCAGCATCTTTATCACATTCGTCATTGTCTCCATCATTGTCTTCATCTTCATCTTCATCATTATCAGTTTCTCCAATTATCGTAAAAGTAAAAGGATTAGCAACTGCAGTGGCAATCGGGGCATTATTAAGCACTTTATCAGCATCAGTGGCTCCAGAGACTGCCAAAGGCTCGGCAAGAGTTACTGTCTCAATGTCACCCTTGGCAAATGAATTTGTGTGAGAAAGTGTCAATATCTTTTTCGAATCATCCCATTCCATTAACCAATTTTCTGAATTAGAAGAAATCGTCCATTTTGTAACATTGTCCAAAGAATCTGTGTTCATCGGTTCAGAAAAAGTAATTAGAATATTCGCATCAATAGGAATATCTTTTCCGTCATCCAATGAAGTTCCACTTTGATCTTTGGCTGTCAGAATTATTGGCTGAGCACCATCAGCTGAAATTGCACTTGTATCATCAGCCATTTGAAGATTATCTGCTCCACAAATAGCACCAGCTGTTGTGCAGTCGGCTACTGCTTTATAAGTTACGGTTGGCGTGAGAGCTGTGTCCCCAGCAGGACAACCAGTAAGACCAGACAAGACTAAAGTTGTTGTGCTAGCAGATGCATAATCAGCATTTGCAATTACACAATTACTATCCAAGGCAATACTTGCCAATCCTTCTTCTGAAACACCATCAACAATTTTTACAGCCTTACTAAAAGTAATTGTAATTTGATCAACTGTGCCATCGGCATCAGTGTCGGCAGAAACTGCAGTCATGGTCAGAGTAGTAGCACGAGCACCTTGTATTCCAAACATAAAAACAACTGCTAATATTAATGTTGTTAACATTAATAACCCCTTTTTACTTTGATCTTTTTTTTTGTCCATTTCTTTTAAATTAATTTAATTAAATATAAAACACCTCAAAATATACTTTTCCCCTAACTTAAATCTAATATACCATTTTAAATAAATATTGACAAGACGCCGTAGACGCTATTTAGATAAAAATCACTAGACCTTATAAAATTCTCATCTCTGCAACTTAACTCCCAATCATTACTATCTTCAAATTCCCCTTCATTTTCTCATCATTTACTATACCGAAAATAATCTTCTCCTCCACTCCTGATTTTTTATGTATTTTTTCACCAATCTGCTTGACTTCATTAGTTAATAAATCCTTGCCTGAATAAATTACATACAGGACCTTTTTAAAACTATCCTGATGATTAATCAAATTTGTTATGGAAAATAGATTATTGACGATTCTGACTATTTCCTTTTTTGAGCCGCTGAATTATTGAAAAATGTTTCGCCTGAATTTTGAACGATGGCTTTCAAATCAGCAAAATCAATATTAATAAGACCTTAGGAAGCTCTGATAAACTAATAAATTTATACCTTACAATCTATTTATTGTCTTAAATAATGGATCCCCGTATTAACGAGGATGATAAAAACTGCGTTTTTCAGAGGTTTCTAAATAGTATATCTATTACATATATCACTGTCAAAAATATATATGCACATATTATCCACCTTTGTAATTATGCATTTTCAATAAAAAAGAATGAAAAAATATTAATTAAATAACCCTATTTGAATATAAAAAACTCTCCTAAAATCACAAAACCACACTCTTAGAATTTTTTTGAGTTAAATCTTGAATTTCCATTTTAATGGAAAAGATAATAATTGTGTCTTGCAGAGTTTCTTATAAAGTATCATAAGTCTATTCAGCGTCTTTCTATTTCTCTGTAATTTAAAAAAACACCGCCTAATCAAGGCGATGTTTTTTCTTTGAGCCGTTGTGCGGAGTCGGACCGCAGACCTATTCCCTACCAAGGAATTGCTCTACCACTGAGCTACAACGGCAAGTTTTCTAGCAAAAAAACATATAACTTATAACGTAACTACTTTCGAATATACATTACATGTTACACGTTTTTTATATTATATGCTTGGAGCCGACTGTCAGATTCGAACTGACGACCTGCTGTTTACAAAACAGCTGCTCTACCACTGAGCTAAGTCGGCATGTGTCACGCAGGACATTTTCTATCCATTCTTCTTTTTTTTATCTAATCTTGAATCAATATTTCTTTGTGAATCTTCATTTGACTCTGAATTAATTTCTATTCCTTCACTTTCTTCTTTCCTTTTCACTTTTTCAATCAAATCAGAAATTTTTTTCTTTGCCTTTATATATGTTGGATCAATCTTTGTAATTTGCCGAAAGCAAGAAATTGCATCTTTATAGTTTCTTCTTCTTGAATAAATAATACCCAGTTTCCAATATAATTTAATATCAATTGGATTTTTCATGATTGCTTCAATATATTCTTTCTCTTTTCCAGTGGAACCTTTAACAGCGACGATATTTCCATGCTCAACCTTTTTCTTTTGAGAATCAGATTCAGCTTTCTTGGTCAATTGCGGTTCAGCTTTATTCTCTCGAGGTAAAATTGAAATTTGATTTTCAATTGGATTTTGATCCGCAGAATCATTAACATTTTTTTCTTGATCTTCTTCTTTCTGTACTTGAGTGACAGAATCGTTCAAATCCTGGCGGACGATGCTTTCCTCTTTCTCCTGTCTCTTAATTTTCTGACCATCAAAATTAACATCTTCTCTTTCGATTTTATTTTCTTCAAATTCTGCGTACCTATCTATACTATCAATTTTATTTTTTTTGTCAATATTTATCTCGGATTTCTTCTCTCTTAGTTTATCTAAAATTGAAATAATCTTATTATCAATCTTCAAAAAATTAATTCTAATTTTTCGCAATGTTTTTTCGAGCCATATCCACCAAGAATTTACTATGTTATGATATTCTTCTTTGCTAATTCTTTTTTTCAGACGACCGTATAAATAGAAAAATTTTTTTCTCTCTTTACTGTCCTTCTTTTTTTCCACAAACAATTCTTCGTTTTCTAAATCTTTTAACTTCGAGATATTCTTGCTTAAAATCACAACGATAATTCCTATTGAAAAAATAATTATAATTTGAGGAAGCATATAAAAAGTCATAATTTTTATTTTTGTTATATTAAATAGTCACAAAGAGAAAGTCACCAGATATTTTATTTTAAATCCTTTATATTAATTTTCTTTCTGCTTCTATCTTCAAATTCAATAGAAACATCTAAGGCCATTATATCACGGTCAACCACTTTACCAATCCTTTTTTCAACCGTAAATTGCTTTCCGATTTCTGGCATTTTTTTTAAATTTTCACGATATTGATCTGCTTCGAAACCGAGACAACATTTCAGTCTTCCACATAATCCAGAAAGTCTTTCACTTCCTCTTTGACCCATTTGTTGTGCTTTTGCATCTTCAGTTGTGACACTTTTCAAACTGCCAGAGAATTTTATACAACACATCTCTCTGCCACATACACCAAAACCACCTCTGCCCCTTGCTTCATCTCGTGAACCAATTTGTTGTAATCTAATTGATCTCTGAAACTTTTTGGAAAGATTTCGAACCAAGTCTCGAAAATCAACTCTTTTTTCAGCAATAAAAGAAAAAATAATTTTACCGCCATCAAAACTAAAATGAGCACCCACAATTTTCATTTGGAGCTGTTTTTCTGAGGCTAACTTCCGGCAATTTTCAACTGCTTCATGACATTTTTCCTTGTTTCTCTCAATTGTTTCCATGTCAGTAGAAGTTGCTTTTCTAATTATCGAAGGAACATCCTTGTCAGATTGTATATTAATTCCTTGGACAACAGCACCCTCGTTTCCAGTTTCTGTATTGACAATAACCGTGTCTCCAATATTTAAAGTACAATTTTCAGCATTAAACTCACAAGGAATATCCCAAGGAAATATTTTTACACTTATTTTCATAAAGAATATATCTTATTTATTTTTCGCCACAAACAGTCATTAAAATTCTATATTTCAAATCTGACAAATTTATTAATCTTAATGTTCTCACCTAACTTTGCAATTTTTTCCACGATAATTTGCTCAACTGTTTTATCTGTATTTTTTACAAATTGTTGTGTCATTAAACATACTTCATCAAAATGTTTTTTTACTTTTCCTTCAACAATTTTCACTGCAATATCTGCCGGTTTATTTTCTTTTTGCACCTCTGCGGTCAATTCCTCTTTTTTCTTTTTTATCTCTTCAGTATCAATTTGATCGTAATTAATATAGCTTGGATTTGTAGCCGCGATATGCATTGCAAGGTCATGAGATAATTCTCGAAAATCCTCGTTTTTGGCAACAAAATCAGTTTCACAATTCAGTTCAACTAAAACGCCAACCTTACCGTTACTATGAATATAAGAACCGATATATCCCTCGGAAACCGATCTACCACATTTCTTATCAGCAACTTTTGAACCACTTTTTTGCATAATTGCTATAGCCTTTTTGAAATCCCCAGAGCTCTCTTCAAGTGCTTTTTTGCATTGCATCATACTGGCTCCGGTACGATCTCTAAGACTTTTTACCTCTTGAGCTGAAACCATATTTTTATATTAAATTGATTTAAAACTACTTTCTATTTTTTTGACGCGTTAATAGCATTTGAAATTGCATTAGCTATCAAACTTATCGATCCCACAGCATCATCATTTGCTGGAATTGGGTAATTAACCAAACTTGGGTCATTATTTGTATCAACTAATGCTACTATCGGAATTTTTTTCATATTTGATTCGATTACTGCTATGTCGTCTTCTTTAATATCCACGACAAAAACGGCATCAGGAATTTTTCTCATATTTTTTATTCCGCCAAACTTTTTTTCTAGTCTGGTTATTTCTCGATCAATCTCCAATCTTTCTTTTTTATTATATTTATTTTCCAGCTCACCGCTTTCTTTTTGAGCAACAATATTTTCCAATCTTTTTATACTAGCAATGATCTTGTCAAAATTAGTAAAAGTTCCACCCAACCATCTTTCTGTTACATACGGCATATCACATTTCTCAGCTGCGGCTTGGGCAATTGTTTTTGCTTGTTTTTTTGTTCCAACAAAAAGAATTGTCCCGCCCTTTGACGAAATTTCCTGCACGAAACTAATCGCTTCATTTAATTTTGACTTTGTCTGAGAAAGATCGATGATACTAATTTCATTTCTGATTGAAAATATATACTCATCCATCTTCGGGTGTTTTTTGGCCTTCTTGTGTCCAAAATGTACACCTGCCTTAAGCATATTCATCATACTTAATTCCTCTGTTTTTTCACTATCCATGTTACTTCCTTTTCTAGTAAATGACATTAAATTGATTTAGAATATTAATATCTAAACAAAGCTATTCGCTTTTCCAATTTTTATGTCAATTTTGTTAATTTAATAACAAAATTAATTAATAAAAAATGCAAAGGTTGTTCAAACCTAATTGCTGTAAGTCAGTATAACACAGAAATAAAATAATGCAATACTAACGCATATCTATAAAGCAATATTAAAATTAGTATTAGACGCTTGCCAAATTTGAATAATACTGTTATTATCAATTTGCACTAGTTTAGTGTGAATTTTTTAATTTTATCTTTTCGAAAAATATGAAAAAAGACCTACATCCAAAATATGACGAATGCTCTGTTACCTGTGTCTGTGGCAGTACCTTTATGACAAGATCAACAATCAAAACCATTAATGTAGAGGTTTGTGGTGCGTGTCACCCAATATATACTGGAACACAAAAAATAGTTGATTCTACTGGAAGAGTTGAAAGATTTGAAAAATTAGTCAACAGAAAGGAAGCTGGCACGGTACGAACTAAAGCACAGAAACGAGCGGAAAAATCAAGAAAGAAAATTGATGCGAAAAATGTTATGGAATCTAACGCAACTGAAACAAAATAGCTTCGCTTTTTAATTACCCCATTTATGGCCTGTTTATATGTTGATATTTATATGCCCTCAGTGGGGTAATTTATAGTATTTTGATTTATGGAAAATAAATTAATAGGAATTAAAAAAGAATTCGATGAAATTACACAAGAACTTAGTAAACCTGAGGCTATTTTAGATATTTCACAATACACAAAACTTGGCAAAAAACAAAGTAAATTGAAGAATATTGTTGATAAGTATGAAAGTCTTTCGGTTATTAAAAAAAATTTGTCAGAAAATAACCAAATCATCAAGGATGAAACTGATACAGAACTTATCTTGCTTGCCACAGAAGAAAATGTAATCCTGCAAAAATCAAAAGAAGAAATTGAAAAGGAAATTAGAATTTTAATAACACCAAAAGATCCCAAAGACGAAAAAGATGTTATTGTTGAAATCAGAGCGGGTTCCGGTGGAGATGAAGCGGGTTTATTTGCTGGTGAACTGTTTCGTATGTATGCAAAATTTGTAGAAAAACAAGATGGCTGGAAAATGGTTATTTTAAACTCAAATCGAAGCTCCATTGGCGGATTCAAAGAAATTATTTTCGAGATTAACGGCCTGGATGTTTATTCAAAAATGAAGTTTGAAAGTGGCGTACACCGTGTGCAAAGAATTCCCGAAACCGAAAAACAAGGACGAGTTCATACTTCTACAGTAACAGTTGTTGTACTTCCTCAAGCTGAAGAAACGGATTTAATAATCAAAAATGAAGATTTAAAGATTGATGTCTTTCGTTCTTCTGGTCCTGGAGGTCAAAGTGTCAACACGACTGATTCTGCCATCAGAATTACACACGCTCCAAGTGGATTGGTGATTTCTTGCCAAGACGAAAAGTCACAGCTGAAAAACAAAGCCAAAGCGATGCAAATCTTGCGTTCCAGGCTCCTAGCGATTGAAGATGAAAAAAGAGAACAAGCCGAATCAGGTGCCAGAAAAAGTCAAATTGGGACTGGAGACCGAAGTGAAAAAATTAGAACCTACAATTTTCCACAAGACCGAATCACCGACCACAGAATCAAAAAAAGTTGGCACGAAATTGAAAATATTCTGGAAGGAAATATTGAAAATATTATTGAAACGCTTTCTCAGACTGAGGAAAAATAAAAGAAAAATAATTTAAAATAGGACATTTCTATTTCACCTTTACATTTGATGCGTAGCTATTGACAAGATTTTAAATGTATGCTAAATTTAAGTGTTGACTTAAGTACCTACAAAATTCGAAAAACGAATGAAAAAAATAGAAAAAAGTAGGAAACTCGGTCAACAGAGATAGAGAGAGAGAAAGCCCTTAACACTCCAAAACTCCCTTCTCTCTCTATCTCACTTCTTTTCAAGCTTAAGCAGCGACTGCGCTGTTTTTTTATTTACAAGCCAGTAATCAAGTGGTAATATTTTAAGGATGCCTCGCAAGATGTGGAGTATCCTCGCTAAGATTTATAAACACTCTGCAAGTCATCTCTAGATAAAATTCCAATATTCTAATAATCTATGCTCCTATTTTCCGAATAGTTCCTTCAAAGCCACACCTGTAAAGGATTCTTTGTATTTGGACACTTCTTCAGGAGTTCCACAGGCAATTACTTTTCCACCTTCGTCCCCTCCTTCAGGACCAAGATCAATAATATAATCAGCAGATTTAATAACATCTAAATTATGTTCAATCACAATAACACTGTTTCCAGAATCCACTAGACGATTCAAAACATCCAATAGCTTTTTAATATCATCAAAATGAAGTCCCGTGGTTGGCTCATCAAGTATATATAATGTTCTGCCAGTTGCTCTTCGGGAGAGTTCAGTAGCAAGCTTGATTCTTTGTGCCTCTCCTCCTGAAAGAGTTGTAGCCGATTGTCCAAGATGAATATAACCCAAACCGACCTCACTTAAGACTTTCAAAGTATCAGAAACATGAGGAATATTCTGAAAAAAAACCTCTCCTTCTTCCACCGTCATTTCCAAAACTTCGGCAATATTTTTTCCTTTATATTTTATTTTTAGAGTCTCTTTATTATATCTTTTCCCATTACAAACTTCACAAGGAAGATAGACATCTGGTAAAAATTGCATCTCCACTTTGATTAAACCATCTCCTCGACAAACATCACATCTTCCACCAGAAACATTAAAACTAAAACGTCCTAGCTGGTAGCCTTTAATTCTAGCAGCTTTTGTCAAGGAAAATATCTGCCTAATGTGCGTAAAAATTCCAGTGTATGTTGCTGGGTTACTTCGTGGCGTTCTGCCGATTGGAGATTGATCAATCTGAATTATTTTATCAACCTTCTCTATCCCCTCAATCTTCTGATGTTTACCAGGCTTTTGCATTGCATGGTGTAATTTTCTTGCTAACGATTTATAGAGAATTTCGTTTACCAGGCTTGATTTTCCAGATCCAGAGACACCCGTAACACAAACGAACGCCCTTAATGGGAAACTAACATTGATACTTTTTAGATTATTTTCTCTAGCTTTATAAACTGTAAGGAAATTTTTTCCTATTTTTCTTCTCTGGGTTGGTATTAAAATATTATTTTTACCCGACAGATATTGACCAGTGATTGATTTTCTTTCCTTGATAATTCCTGCATAATCTCCAGAATAAACTACCTCACCGCCATGCTTTCCGGCACCGGGACCAATATCCACCAGAAAATCAGCCTCTCTCATGGTTTCTTCGTCATGTTCAATAACAATTAAAGTATTTCCAATATTCCGCAGATGTTTCAAAGTTTCCAGAAGCTTATGATTATCTCGATGATGAAGACCAATTGAGGGTTCATCCAAAACATAAAGAACCCCTACTAAGGCGCTTCCAATTTGAGAAGCAAGTCTAATTCTCTGAGCTTCACCTCCCGCAAGAGTAGTTCCTGTTCGATTAAGCGTCAAATAATTTAGACCGACATCAACCAAAAATCCCAGTCTATTTCTGATTTCAGCAACCACTCTCCCAACAGTAAGTTCTTCCCTCTTGTTCAGCTTCAAATGATGAAAATATTCAAAACAACCAGCAATAGATAAGGCAGATAGTTCAGCGATATTCATATTGTGAACTTTTACAGCTAGAGTCTCTTTTTTTAATCGTAATCCAGCACATAATTTGCATGAACTTGTGCTCATATATTTTTCGACTTCTTTTCTAACTGCTGGAGATTCTGTCTTAAAATACCTACTTTCCAAATTATCAAGGATTCCGCTAAAATTTAAATTAAACACATTTGATCCGTGTTTTGTATAATATCTTATTTCTAATTTTTCTTCATTACCAGAACCATAAAGAATTAAATCGACTTTTTCTTTTGGAATATCCTTTAATCTTGTATTCAGAGGTATTCTATATTGTTGAGCGATTGAATCTAAAAGCGATCCATAATAATTGTTTGGTTTGTAACTCCAAGGTAAAATTCCTCCTTCGCTAATTGTTTTATTATAATCTGGAATAACGAGTTTCGAATCGACAACCATTCTATTTCCAAGTCCGTTACAAGCTGGACATGCTCCATAAGGGCTATTAAAGGAAAAAAGTCTGGGCTCAATTTCAGGAAAACCAACAGAACAATCAAAGCAAGACAAATTTTTATTCATGATAATCTCATTTTTTTTAAAAATTATAGATACCAGCCCTGCTGATAATTTTACAGCCTGTTCTACATCTTCAAAAATTCTACTTAAATTACGATCATGAATTTCGACTTCATCAACAAGAATGTCAATGTCATGCATTTTATATCTGGAAAGATTTACCTTTTCCTCAAGACTAATTATTTTTCCGTCAATCTTTGCTTTTGTATATCCTTTTTTATATATGTCATTGAGGAGCTGAAGGTATTCACCTTTTTTTCCTCTGATAATCGGAGAAAATATTTTGATTTTATTACCCTCTCCGAGCTCTAATATTTTTTCAACCATCTGCTCCACACTCAAAACTGTAATCTTTTTACCACAATTTGTGCAGTGCGGAATTCCAATTTTAGCAAAAAATAAACGCATGTAATCATATATTTCCGTAATCGTTCCAACGGTTGACCTTGGATTATGAGAAGCACTCTTTTGACTGATTGATATTGTTGGAGAAAGACCTTCAATATGATCAACATCTGGTTTTTCCATTTGACCAAGAAATTGCCGCGCATAGCTTGAAAGGCTTTCCAGATATCTCCTCTGTCCTTCGGCAAAAATCGTATCAAAAGCCAGCGTGGATTTTCCGGACCCCGATATCCCCGTAAAAACAATAAATTTATCTCTCGGAAGCTCGAGATTAATGTTTTTGAGATTATGCTCTCGAGCCCCCTTGATTATAATTTTATTCATATATTTCAATAATCTTATAATATTCCATTTAATAATTCTAGTCTATTATTATCGTTTTGTCTAAAAAAGCAGAGCGAAAATCACCCTACCTAATAAAAAAAATTATGCTATTTTTTTAATACATATTCATCCTAATAAATTTTCTTTTTGTAACTAACTTTTTTATGAATTAATTATTATAATTAAGAATCCAGCAAATAACAAAAAGATTTGAACAACAAAGGCACTAAAGACAAGCAGATATGTCGCTAGTTTTTCTTTTTGATAAAGATAATATCCTAAAATTAAATTGAATAATAAGATTATCAATCCCATGGCAGAAATATTATATATTTTTTGATACTGATCTAAATAGTCTACACCAAAAATCATATTATAATGAAGAATTACAGGATAATTACCTTCTTTTTTGTTTTGTAAAAATATAATCCACAAAAATATATTTAAAATAGAACTCAAGGCAATCAGATTATATATAATTTTATTTTTCAGAAACGGACTTGAGACAAATAATTTTAATCCACTAAATAAGAATTTAATCAGAATAAACACTCTTCGCACAGCAACTTTTAAAAAATTTTCCTTTTTATTCGACATAAATTATTTTATAAATAAGAAACTAACCAGATAGAAAAATATTGAAAAAAAGGCAATAGCCGGAAGGGCGGGAAGGGCTTTTTTTTGTTTTTGAGATACAAAAATCAGATGATCTGTGATCAGCCCTATGCTAGCACCAAAAACTACGGCAATGGAAAAGCTAAGTCCTTGTGCGAAGACAGAAGTAGCAAAAAATAAAGGCAAGGCAATATCCCCAGTTCCCAAGAAAATAAATTCATTCTTATTTTCTAGTTTTATAATACTAAATTTTTTTTTCCAAAAAAGAAAATTTTTAGGAATTACAAGTGCCAAAACCGCCCCTTTTTCTGCCATACCCTTGAAAAGAGTAACCATATGTTTAGTTTTGTACACAGCAATGATATCATATACAGAAAGAATTATCAAGATTATTATCGCAAATAACGGATCTTTTATTCCAGTTCCCAAGGCTGCCGAAATTCCAGCTATTCCGATAATTATAATGATATTTTGGGTCCATATTCTCGGATATACAAATCGAAAAATCACAAGGACAATGGAAAACATTAAGGCATAGGGCCAGGAAAAAAATATTCCAAAAGGTCCTTGTGCGCCAAAAATAATCGCGGCCGAAAAAAAGAATTCAAAAAGATATTTCCCTTTTGATTTATTTATAAATAAAAGCATCAGAGCAGTAGCAATTAAAAAAGACACTAAAAATTGAAACACATCAATTTGGGCAAGTTTAAATTCTGGTTTCATTTCTGAAGAAATAACTTGGGGTTGTTCCTGAGGTGGAACATAAACAGACCGCACTGGCTCGGGTGTATAGGCAACCCTTCCTGAAATCATGCTATTTGCAACTGCAATTGAGAGAATTGAAGTTATCAAAAAAACAATTATTATTTGAGACAGAAAAGAAAATTTGAAATCTTTTTTACTTTTCATTAATATAAACAAGATTAGTTAATTTTTGATTTTTTTTTGAATTATTTCTACAAATACTAGAAATCCTGTAGGCTGTTTTTCTTTTGGTACATTTTTTTGATGAATATTTTTTCATAATGATAATCTTAGTTATGATTTGAAATCACTAAAAACAGCAGCAGAAATCCTCAAAAGATAAAAGATAAATTTTAATCAGCAAAATTTTGTACAAATATTTTTCCATGTTCACCACCATCGATAACTCCAATGCCCACTCGATGATAAAACTGTTGCAGAATATTCTTCTTATGTCCCTTGCTATTCATTAGACCTTGATGAGCTGATAAGAGGTCCTTGGAAAGAGCAAGATTTTCACCAGAAAAACTAAATTCTACGCCTCCTGCTTTCATGCGATCTGAGGAAGCCTGGTTCTCAAGATTAATATGGGAAAAAAATCCTTTTTGAAACATATCCATCCCATGTTTTCTTGCTACTTGCCTTGCCGTCTCATCGGCAATCAGAGGTTCTATGCCCCTTAATTCTCGTTCTTTGTTGATGAGCAATAACATCTCATATTCATCTATTTCATCTATTTTAACAGCACTTGTGGTATAGCCTAGCTGAATCATTTCTTCATCTCCACTTCCTATGGTCAAGAAATTAAGTTTATCCATCGTCACACTTATCACATCTCCAAAAATATTTTTCAAACCACTGTTTATTCTGATCGGATCATTTACCACAATTTTTCCACTTGATGATGAAGCAATCTGATTTTTAATTACATAAGGCAAGGAAAATGAAAGCGTAATAGATAATATTAGAAATATAACCAAACTACTATACAAAAGTGCCGTAAAGCCGCTCAAAACCCTTCTTTTAAAGCATTTATCAAAAACAAAAAGAGAATCTGGTAGCTTTCTGCGAATTAGAATTAAAAGAATTAATTTTACAAAGAACATATTCAAAAAAAATCCGGCTATATTTGAATAAACCCTATCTAAAGCAAAATTGGACATAAAAAGATATGCCGTATATGAATATGTAAAATAAGCAATAAAAATCGAAATCATAAAGCTTACCATATTAACAATAATAGAATAGAATCCTCGTTTTACTCCATCAATGAAATGAATAATGAGGTAAAAAATAATTATAAGATCTAGCCAATTTCCTATCATATATATAACTAATTATTATATCCTTTGAATTACGAAATGCCTCCTTTTGTCATTTCGAAATGAGCGATAACGATTGAGAAATCCCTTCAACAATGTTAATAGCGATAATAATATTGAAGGGATTTCTCGCTTAAGGGTCAAAATGAAACAAAAATTTGCATTTCGTAATTCAAAGTATATCTATATTTTATCACAAAAAAAAGAAAAGCATAAGTGTCATTCTTTTTATAAATTTCTTTGAATTACGAAATAGCTAAATTTGTCATAGTGAGCTTGTCGAACTATGATAAATTTGACGCATTTCCCACCCTTCGACAAGCTCAGGGTGACAAATATATTGAATTTCGTAATTCAAGGAAATTAATTTTATATTCAGTTTATTTATAACGAAATCTATCAACTATAGCATAAGCAATGTTATCAGAATGATCGCCTATTCTTTCCAAATTCATTAAAATATCTGAAAAATATTTTCCATACTGAAACGAACATATCCCCTCGCTCATTCTTTCCAGGTGGTTAGCTTGTGATTTTTTGACAATTTCATCTACTTTATTCTCATGCTTGATAATCTCATGTGCCAAATGCAAATTATCCTCACTTAAGGATTTTATCACTAAATTCTGCATCATTTTCAGCTTACCAAAGATGGCAGTTAATTCATGATTAGCTTTTTCAGAAAATTTAATGTCCTCCTCCTTTAACTCTACGAATAATTCCGACACCGCCAAAATATGATCAGATAAATGCTCAAGATCTGTCACTGAATGCATTAAACTATAAAGCTTCATAAGATCCTTTTTACTTAATCTTTGTTGTGAAATCTGAGACATGTATTCTGAAATTTTTCCTGTCATTACATCCATATTGCTTTCAAGAATTTCAACTTCTTCAAGTAGTTCTATTTTGTCTTGAAAAAATATTGATCTAGAAATTTCAAGCATATCCGCAACCTCCTTTGCCATCTCAACTACAGCGCGATTAGCTTGCCTAAGAGCAACTGAAGGAGTATAAAGAAGTTTTCTGCTTAAGTAAGAAAACTTTGATTCACCTATTTCATACTTGGGAATATATTTATTAATAAATTTCACTACTAAAGGCACAAAAGGTAACACAATCAAAGCGGTAATTATATTATAAAAAGTATGAGCATTGGCGATTTGCCTTCCTGCATCAAGCGAAGTGATGCTCGCTAGATAAGAAAAATATTTGAAAAATATAACAAAAACAATGATGCCCACCGTATTCAGTAATATATGAGTTACCGCAATGTCGCTCAAAAAACCTCTTGTTTTTGTACTAATATATATAACTTTCAAACTAGAACCGAGATTAACTCCTAGAATCATAAAAAGTGCAGTTTGAAGATCAATTATTTGTGTTGCACCGAGAGCAACCACAACTACGGAAGTGGCACTGCTGCTTTGAATAATCAATGTCAAAATTGCCAAAATAAAGATATAAATAAAGGGGGATGATGAGGAATAATAATTTATAAAATTTACAGCCCCTACATCTTGAGCTAATAAATGAACACTCTGAAAAATATAATGCATTCCGAGGAATAAAAAACTGAAACCAACAATGGCTTCACCAAAATTTTTTCTTATTTTAGCAGTTGAAAAAACATGAATTATAACTCCAATAGTTAGGATTAGTAGAGCATAAACACCTATATTCAAGGATGCAATTTGGGTTGTTATTGTACTGCCAATATTTGCTCCCAACATAACTGGTATAGCAGAACCAAATGTCAAAAGACCAGCACTGATAAAACCAACCAGCATTGTGATAGTTGTACCACTACTTTGAATTAATGCAGTAATCCCTGTACCTATTGTTAAACCTTTAATCGGATTGTTATTTGTTTTTGTGAGTATCTCTTCTAATTTAAATCCCAAAATTTTCTGCAAACTAACCCCAGAAATATGAATTCCATACAGCAATATTGCTATACCTCCCATCAACTCAAAAATTGCTTCTATCTCAATCATATTTTTTTAAATTTAGAAATATATAATTTATTCTAATACTTTTATTTATTATGTAAAGTAGCAAGCGTGTATAAGTTTCAATTAAAGTATTAAAAAAATTAGGTAATATACTTCACTTTATAAAACGGCATCAAAGACAGTTTTTTATTATGAAGTCAGTAGCAATCCAATCTTAATAATAGCGTTCAGAATTTATTTAACGAACTGAATTTCTAATCTTCTTCATCAATTCTAGATAAAAATTTATATTATGAATACTTGCCAACCGCAGAGCAAGCAGTTCCTTGGCACTAAATAGATGTCTAAGGTAAGCTCTTGAATAATTTCGACAAGTGAAACATCCACAATTCTTGTCTATAGGATTCTTATCAGACTTAAATTTCTCATTTGTAATGTGCATAAGTTCATAAAACTTTCCTGTATTTTTGCTTATTTTTATGGTGTCTGATTTACTGAGAAATCTATACAAAGTTCCGTGTCTCGCGTTTCTGGTTGGAATAACGCAATCAAACATATCAATTCCTCGGGCAACTGCTCCGACAACTTCCTCAGGCTTGCCAACACCCATTAAATACCGCGGTTTTTCTTTTGGTAGAAGTGGGGCGACCCAGTCAACAGCCTGCAACATTTTTTCGCTTGGTTCCCCCACTGAAACACCTCCAATCGCAAATCCATCAAAAGCAATGGTTAATAATTGTTTGGCAGATTTTTCCCGTAAATCCTTATATGTTCCGCCTTGCACAATTCCAAAAAGAAGTGCTCTCTCGTTTTTTTTTAACCTTAAATTCTTTTTATCAAAATGTTCTTTGCACCTTTGTGCCCATCTTGTAGTCAATTCCAGAGATTCGTCAATATATTTTTTTTCAGCTGGATAGGGCGCGCATTCATCCAAGACCATTATAATGTCGCTGCCTAAATTTTGTTGAATTTCAATTGATTTTTCTGGTGTCAGCATTTGACTTGACCCATCAATATGAGATTTAAATTGTGCCCCTTCTTCAGTGATTTTTCTCATTTTCGCCAAAGAAAAAACCTGATATCCCCCACTGTCAGTTAAAATTGGACCATTCCAATTCATAAACTTATGCAACCCACCAAATTTTTTAATTAATTTATCTGTCGGTCTAAGATAAAGATGATAAGTGTTTCCAAGCACGATTTGTGCCTTCATTTTTTTTATTTCAACACTGTCCAATGATTTTACACTACCACAAGTCGCAATCGTCATAAAACAAGGAGTCTTAATTGTCCCGTGCTTTGTCTTAATTTTTCCCAATCGTGCCTCAGATTTCTTATCTTCTTTGATTAATTTAAAACTCATTTAATTTTAAATAATTACTTAACTGTTTTGTGCTATGCGGTGTTCCATGGAGGATTACCTGCAATAATCATTGTCATCTCCCCCTCTCAATAATATTTTTTCTCCTTGATCAATTAAAACCAAATCACCACCGTCAAATTTTATCCCCTTACCCCTTGATTTCAATTCCACTAGAACTTTTTATAATTTAAATCATTTCCTTATATTCTAAATTTACAAATTAATCTTGTCTAGACAGCTAGTTGTTAGTTTTAAAACGACATCGTTTATATCCTTGTCATTAGTCCAATAATCAATTATATGTTATGAGTCGCCATTCTTAAATAGCTTTGTTTAATTTTTTATGGTCACATTAAAATTATTAATTCTCTTCCTTCTCAGAATTAGCCACCACTGCCCCCTCGTCAATACCAATGCTATAATCATCTGGGAGTTCAGTGGTAAGCTCACTTTCTATTGTTATAATTTCTTTTTGGGTAAATTTATCAAAACCAACTGCCTTAACATCACTCATTAATACAATTACATTTCCAATATCCGACTCTTGAGGACTAATCCTTATCTGAAAAACAACTTCTTTAGCGGGAGAAACAATTCCAGTATTTGCTCCCAAAACTGGAATTTCCCAAATTATTTCTCTAGTTTTCGTATTATAATAAAAATCTTCAACTATTATCTCTTCTTCATCTACATCTTCAGAATTAACATCTGCTATCAATAAATCACTTTCAACTTGTGTGTCTATACTCTCGATTAGTATTTCTTCCTCGTCAAGAGGCGTGATCGTACCATTAGCTTCGTTGCCTAGTGAAACTTTACCATCTGATTTAATATAGTTCCCTGTCCAATTTACACCTTCTGGTAATATTGTCGATATTTTCAAATTTTTCATATCATTTAACAAACTACTCAGATACCAATGAATTAAATAGGTCGTTTCTTTATCTACTTCAGGCGGTATAGCCCCTGCATTTTTTATCCGACCATCATCGTTAAAATAACCCTTTGATCTTATAAACAGCAAAGCACTCAGCTTTACACTGTTATCACTGTTCACAATCGTTTTTTCCACATTCACCGACTCTGAACTAAAATTAAAATTACTAATTTTTACATTATTATTAATTACATAATTTTTATTATCAGACTTTTTAACCTCAATAGAATCCTTAATTTTGATTTTAAAAGCTACTTCTCCTTCATCCGAAGGTTTAAATGAAGCAAGCTTTGGAACATTAAATGCACTCCAAGTAATTATATTTGAACTCTTATCGTATGAACCATTGCTAACTTCAAGAGACTCCAAATCAACCTCACCTTCTATCTTACTTTTTACAACTAATCCTTTAATTTCAGAGCTACCTTTGTTCTTGAATTTGATGATATATTCAAGTTGTTCGCCTTGAAATGCAATATATTCCTCTGAACCGTTTATAAACTGCTTAACCTCAATTGGAATCTCGTTAACTTGTATTATTTTACTACTATCAATATAATCAAAAGTCTCTTGCCCTTCCATGGCAGCATTTAATCTTATTCTGATTTCCTTTTTCTCGCTTTGTTCATTTTCGTAACTTCCTTGAATTACAATTTTATTCTTATATTTTGATTTTACATTTTCAAATTGAAAAACTATCAAATTTTCTTCTTTCTTTTTTGGTTCTGGATCCGAGGCATTCAGATTAAAGTCTTGATTAAACTGTAATTCAAGCCCAACAGTTTTGAAGTCTAACTCACTCTTGTTTTCAAATTCCAATACCAACTCAATCTGCTCGCCACTCATTGTTTCTTCTGGCAAATTGACAGAAAGTTCAAATGGCACAGAAAATATTTTTACTTTTGTTCTACTTAAACTGTCAGATGATTCAAATTCGTAATTAAAGTTATCCGGATAATAAACAATTTTTGAATTAAAGTCGAATTCTTTCCCCACTGTTCCGTAAACTTTTCCAAATATCTTAATGCTTCCAGATGCACCCGCTGGAATATCATCTATATTCCATGTTATTACAGTCTCTTCAACTTTCGCCTCTTTGTCAGATGAGATAAAAACAAATTCTTTTGGAACGAAAAAACTGATTTTCGCTTTTTGCAGATTAACATTTGTTTCATTTTTATATCTCAATTCAAAAATCGCATCATTCCCGCTAGATATTATACCAGGAGCTTCTAAAACAATACTTACCCGAGATTCATCAAAGGATTGCTTGCCTTTATTCCGCAATTCAGAAAACGAAAAAATTACAGCTAAAATCACAAAAAACAAAACTAGGAAAAGTATTTTCTTGTTTTTTGTTTTTACTGCATTCTTCTCAACCCCAAAATTATCAGAAACCGCAGAGTGAGATTCTTTAACTTTTTCTTCAGATAAATAATCTTTAATTTTTTCTTCTGTGTGTTCATCAATTATTTTATTTGACATACTTTTATAGCTTATTTTTTATAGCAATATGTATATATTATACAATAATTATAACAAATTAGTCAAAAAAAAGGGCTCGACACTAATAACTGTGGTGAAAAGCTAAAGAAGTGTGAGAATTATATTGATAAATTATTTTTAAATTACGAAATTCAACATACTTGTCACCCTGAGCCTCCCACCATGTCAACCTGAGCTTGTCGAAGGGTTGAAGTTACAAAAAACAACCTTTAACACAAAAACCTAAAATTTGTCATTCTGAATTTAATTCAGAATCTATTGGACATTACATCAAATAAATTTATCAAGCACCTCAACTCAGCATACATTAAATCAAATATAAAAGAGCCGTAATAGTCAAAAGATACTGAATTAAGTTCAGCATGACAAGATGGATTTACTGCGACCAGCTCAGCACAAACTTAAGCTCAAAATGACAAATTTAGCTATTTCCCTTGAATTACAAAATGCTGTTTTCTTGTCATCTCGAACAATATGAGAGATCTTAGAATACGGGAAATGAAACTGACTTTATTTTTAGATCCCTCCGTCGCTATCGCTCTTTTCGGGATGACAGTGTATGGTGAGTTTTGGTGTCAGAGGTTGTTTTTTGAGACTTCAACCCTTCGACAGGCTCAGGGTGACAAAAAGGTGTTCTAATCTGTCATCTCGAACGGAGTGAGAGATCTTAGAATACGGGAAATGAAACTGACTTTATTTTTAGATCCCTCCGTCGCTATCGCTCTTTTCGGGATGACAAAAAAAGAAATGCTCATTTCGTAATTCAAAATAATAAACAATTCACACCACTCCTTTGAAAAATGATATCAAAAAAATGTTTTGAGATGTCATCCCAAGCGACGATAAGGAGCCGAGGGATCCCTGTCAAACACACTAAACCTAATCAAAAATCAATACCGAATCAAGTGCGATTAAATTTCTGGAACTTTCAAATGTAGCGCGAGCGGAGTTTGACCGTAGTTACAAAACGCAGCCCATTTTGCTAGAATGCCACTTCGTTTCGCTTTACACTTCAAAGCCGTAAACCCTAAAAAAATTTTATTCGTTTTTGAAGATGCGGAGCATCCTCGTTCAGATTAATAAACCGCCTGCAAACCATCCTTGGAAAAAGTTTCAATATTCTAATAAGTTAATCAAAATGTCCAAATAGGACATTTCCATTTCACCTTTACAAAAAAATTTGTACTATTGACATTTCTAAAAAAATAGGATAAGATTGCCCTGTTATAGAAGAATTCATGAAATAAACTTAATTTTAAGAAGACAAGGAATGCATGTCTCAATTACCCCAGAAATCGTAACTCATATCTTTGGAATTCCAGTTACTAATACTCTCATAGCCTCTCTACTGACTTCAGTAGTGTTAGTTGTTATTGTGTATTTTTCCACAAAAAAGATAGATGAAGTCCCAAGGGGATTGCAAAATCTATTTGAGATGATTATTGAATCCCTTTTCAATATGGTCGATAATGTAACAGGAGACCGAAAACAAACTTATCAATTCTTTCCACTTGTCGCAACTATCTTTATTTTTATTATCGTATCTAACTGGCTCGGACTTTTTCCTGGCTTTGGATCAATTGGTTTTAATGAAACAGTGAGCAGTGTGCACGGAGAAGAGCATACTGTTTTTGTTTCATTTTTTCGGTCCGCAAATAGCGACCTCAACACAACTTTGTCACTGGCTATGATTTCCGTTATGGCAACCCAAATTTTTGGAATTTTGGCTCTAGGAGTTTTAAAATATGGTAAGAAGTTTATTAATTTCAGTTCTCCAATAAGTTTTTTTGTTGGAATATTAGAGCTTATCGGTGAACTTGCCAAGATGATTTCTTTTTCATTCAGGCTTTTTGG
>JAHYJV010000008.1 GCA_019428855.1 Patescibacteria group bacterium
CCTTGTTTAACATAGCTCAAAGATGTTTCTTGTCATCTTTCCAACTAATATCTTTCTAAAATTCTTCGTTGTTCTTTTTTTATCAATTCCAATAACCTTTTTTGGAAAATGCTTTTTGACATTTATTACAAAAGAATCTTCTTTGAGTCAACGAAATAATGATTTGTCTATTTTCAAAAACACTATGTTTGATTTTTCTTTTACAATACTGCTGAACCTTGCTTGTGCTTTTTGTGCAATGTGGACAGAGACAATATCTTCTGGGATTGCGAGCTTTAACTATTATTTCCCTTTCTCTTGTTTCATACCCATCAATCCATAAATTTTGCAAATTAAACAGTTTTTTGATATCATTTTTCAAAGGAGTGGTGTGAATTGTTAATTTATCAATATAATTCTACCACTTCTTTAGTTATCCACCACAGTTATTAGTGTAGAGCCTCTTTTATTTTGCTAAATTGTAAAAAAATGATAGACTGTTTAGGTAGGTTATTGAGTTTAGAATTAAGTCTAATATTATGATAGACCAAGTCGTGATTACAATCTTTTCGATAATTGCTGCTTTTGTGGTTGCCTTTTTTTTGTTTAAAAAGAAGATTATCGATTATTTTGCATCTTTTAGCGAGCGAATGTCAGAAAATAATTTAAGGATGCTTGAGGAAAGAAATCGAGAAATTCTGAAAGAAGAAAGAGAAAGAATTGATGAAATGAATGAGGAGAAGATGAAGAGGAATGAACAGTATATGGAGGGAAAGAAAGATGCTATTAAGGAGATGGTAGAAAAAATTGATTTGGAATTAAGGGAATCGCAAAAAAAAATTGAAAGCACTGAGAAAGAAAGAATTGGAGAATTTTCAAAAATGAAGACAATTTTAGAAGAACACAAAATCATTACCAGAGAATTGCGAAATTCGACAGACAATTTGAAGAAGATTCTTTCCAATAATCAACAGCGAGGAAAATATGGAGAAGAGGTGGCGGAAAATATATTGAAAATGCTGGGATTTGTGAAAGATTTGGATTATATTGTGAATCTCAGGCAAGATACCAATGCCAACCGACCCGATATCACCATAAAGCTACCAGACAAGACAAAGATAAACATTGATGTAAAATTTCCTTATTCAGCTTTGCAAAAACTTCAAGAAGTTGACAATGAAGTGGAAAAGAATAAACACTTCGACCAGTTTAAAATTGATGTCAAACAGAAAATCAAGCAAGTGACGAGTCGCGACTATATTAATCCTGAAGAGAGGACTCTGGATTTTGTAATTATGTTTGTTCCGAATGAGAGCATTTTTAGTTTTATTTGTGACAAGCTGAATGATATCACAAGCGAGGCTCTTGAAAAAAAAGTAATTATCACTGGTCCTTTTTCATTTGCAGCAATTGCCAGAATGATAAAGCAGTCGTATAATAATTTTAAAATTCAAGAAGATTTGCATCGTGTAGTTGGCTTGATTGGAAAATTTAAACAGGAATTTACAAAATATAGCGATGAATTTGATAAGCTGGGAGATAAAATAAGTTCAATGACCAAACAATATGACAGCGTTGCGAATACTAGGACTAGGCAACTAACAAAGGTGGTGGACCGGATTGGTGAAGAAAATGAAGTAATCGAGAGTGATGATATCAAGAAAATAATATAATAGATAAAAATTCTGTATGAAAAAATGGAAAACTATAAAATCAAAAGTAGTTTTTGACTGTAAGTATCTGAAAATTGTGGAAGAGGATTTTTTGTTGTCTGATAAAAAATCTGATAAATATTTTCTAGTAGAAAGACTTGATTTTGTGGTTATAATTGCTCGAAATGGAAATAATCTTTATTTAATTAAGCAATCTCGATATACAACCAAAATAAGATTAATTGAATTCGTGGCAGGAGCAATAGAGAAAGGAGAGACGCCCTTGAAAGCTGCCAAAAGAGAGCTTGAAGAAGAGGCAGGAATTAAAGCAAAAAAGTTTCAAAGCTTGGGGTGGTATTGGGCAAATAAGGGTTGTTCCAAACAAAAAGGATATGTTTTTTTGGCCGAAAATTTGAGCTTTATAGAACATAGACCAGATGAAATTGAAAGCGAAGGAGAAATTGAAACGGTTAGCTGTAAACTCTCCGAAGTTAGGAAAATGATTGAGAGCGGAAAAATAAAAGACAATGATTCTTTGGCGGCTTTTAGTTTTTTTATGTTAAAATGTAATAGTTAAGAAGGAAGAAATATCACTCATATATCATTAGAATGCTTATAAAAAAAATATTCAAAATTAATTTCATCACGGTTGGCATAATAATTTTTTTGTTTTTATTGATTTTTAAGTATAATAAATTTCTTGGTTACGAAGAAGAAACTTACAATGCAATGGTGACATTTTTACTTTCTCATGAAATCGTTGGTCAGAGAGCTGGTTTTATTTCCGTTTTAAGTCATTTACCATTTGCTTTTTTAGATGTTTATACAAATATAAACAATATCCAATACTTAGCAGTTCCTTTTTATGTCTCATTAACAGGATCGGTATTCTATCTGCTGATTGAGAATTTATATAAGTCAAAGAAAATTGCTTTTTATATGTCCATTCTTTTGATTTTTACGACTATGTTTCTTCCTTATTCTGTAATTGGCATGGAACATATTTTTGCCTTTACGGCACTGAGTGCCTTCACTTTCCTTTTTTTATTTTCCAAAAATAAAAATATATATAGCTTGGTTATCAGTGCAGTATTCGCTGGCATGACAATTCAAACAAAAGCTTATGGAGTGTTATTTTTGATACCTCTGCTTGTTTATTTATTTTTAATTCTGAAAGAGAGAAATAACCACTTTTTCTCAAAAGGGAATCTGAAAAATATTATATTATTTTTGGGACCTATTTTCTTTTTTATAATTTTAGGATTATTGTATAACTATTTTCAATATGGCAGTATATTTTCAACTAAATATGATTTAGGTAGCGAATTGCAACCTATTAGCTTATGGGTTGGCCTGTATGGTATTTTGTTCAGTATCGGAAAAGGATTTTTCATTTACAATCCATTGTTGATTGTTTCAGTTTTTATGTTCAAAAAGTTTTTTCAACTGCACCGAAAAGAATTTATTTTTATAGTCATTTTTTTTGTAATATTTGTACCTTTTAATGCGGGATATTCTTATTGGTCAGATGAAGTTTGGGGACCAAGAAAATTATTAGTTTTAGTTCCTTTTGTTTTTTTGCCACTGGGCTTATATTTTCGAAATTTGAATAAAGAGAAAATTGGAGTATTCATTCTTGTTGCTCTCGTTGGATTATATATTAATTTTATTGGAACTATTTATGACTACGGAAAGCAGTTAACATTGTATAGGGAAATGAATTTGGACTCATTAGAGAAAATGAGATATGTACCAGAATTGAGTCATATAAGCATAAATTCATTACTTTTGAAATCTTATGTTAATAAAAAAATAAATGGCAGTTCATTGCAGTTTGAATATGAGGAAAAAAGCTGGATGAGAAATTTAGCAGGAAAGGAAAATGAAGTTATAAGTGGAGGCTTATTCCCCCTAGATGATTATGATAAGCCAGATATTTATTTATTTAAAAAATGATAGAGAATTTCCGAAGACAGATAATATTTAAATCGGAGCTAATAATCTTAAAATATATTAATGAAAAAAACATCAATAATTGTTCCAGCGTTTAATGAAGAAAAAACCATTTTGACTTTAATTGAAAAGCTTAAGTCTTTAGATATGGAAAAGGAGATAATTATTATAGATGATGGATCAAGTGATGCGACTCGAAAAATTTTGTCTGAAATTGATGATGATAATATTAAAATAATTTTAAAAAATAAAAACCAAGGAAAAGGAGTGGCGATTAGAGATGGAATTAATATTTCAACTGGGGATATGATTGTCATTCAAGATGCAGACTTGGAATATGATCCTAACGATTTGCTTGCGATGGTGAAAACGATGATTGAAAATGATTATGATGTATTGTATGGAAGTCGTTTTTTGAAAAAGAGAAAACCGGAAGGAATGTATATGGCGAACTGGATTGCTAATAAAACACTGGTTATTGTCTCGAATATGTTGTATAATTCAAATATTACAGATGAGGCAACTTGTTATAAGCTCTTTAAGTCTGATGTAATTAAGAGCTTGAAACTAAAAGCAGAAAGATTTGAGTTTTGTCCAGAAGTAACGGCAAAGGTTCGTAAAAAAGACTATATAATAAACGAAATGCCTATTTCGTATAAAGCAAGAAAATTTTCAGATGGCAAGAAGATTGGTATAAAAGATTTTATAGTTGCTCTTTGGGTCTTGATAAAGTATAGATTTGTTGATTAAAATATTTTTTATAAACTAAGTATAAAAAAATGGGAATTAAAGATTCATTTAAAAAAGTTGTAGCCAAGGGTGCCATGAAAGTTTCCAAGACTAAAATTGGTAAAAAAGTGATGGATAAGGCTATGGAAAAGGAACTTGAAAAAATGCCAGAAGGGCAAAGAGAGATGGCTAGAAAAGCAATGCAAGCGATGCAAAATATGAGTGTAGAGGAGCAAGAGCAAATCGCAGAAAAAATGAAAAAACTTTTAGGTGGGAAAGAAAATCCAAGCGCAGGAGAAATGATGGGAATAATGAGAAAAATGACACCAGATCAACGAAAAGAATATGAAGATTTGGCGAGAAAATTAATGGGGATGTAGTTTTTAAATTATACAAGAATGAAATGTCCAGATTGTAGAAAAATATTAAGGAAAGTTGTAGTAAAAAATAATTATGGTATGATAATTAATCTTGACCAATGTTTTGATTGTGGCGGAATTTGGTTTGATAATGTTGAGCTATATCCAATCCCAAAAGAAGAAATTGAAAGGATTGAAAATATTGATGCAAAGAAATTACAAGAGAATATATCTTTTTTAAATTATGAAAAAAAATGTCCTGTGTGTGACATAAAACTTGAAGATTTTAAAGATATTAATTTTCCAAAACAGCTAGAAGTCGAATATTGTACGAAGTGTAATGGTTTTTGGATGAATAGAGGAGAGACTTCTGATTTCAAGGTATGGCAAAATAATAAAAGACAAAACAAGGAAAGCGAAGAGAATTTGAAATTTCGAGAAAATATCAAACAAATGCTTGGTGAATATAAAACTTCAGATTATAAGTCCTTAGGAGAAGTTGGAAAGTTTCTTTCAATGCCACTTGATTCAAGAACGGGACGTCCAATTAATTATAGTGCGCTTAATGGAGGTGAAAGCAAGATAACTGATAGTTCTAACAGAGCTTCTTTTATAATTTTTGATATTTTTCAATTATTATTAAAACTTTTTTTAAGATATTAATGAATAGAAAGATAGATAAATTTGTTGTTATATGCGATAGCCTTCGGAGCTTACATAATGTAGGCTCTGTTTTTCGAACATCAGATGGAGCGGGAATAAGTAAAATTTATCTATGCGGAATAACGGGGATGCCGGATACGCAAAAACACGAGAGACAAATTTCAAAAGTGGCCTTGGGAGCTCAGAAATATATACCTTGGGAATATGTGAAACAGTCCTGGAGGGTTGTGGAAAAATTAAAAAAAGAAGGATATCAGATTGTTTCTCTGGAGCAAACGAAGGATAGTATTGCATACACAAAATTTAAACCAAAATTTCCTCTGGCTCTTGTGATTGGCAATGAAAACAAAGGAGTGAAGAAGGCAGTTTTGAGCAGGTCAGATGAAGTGATTGAAATTCCAATGAGAGGTACGAAAAAATCACTCAATGTTTCGGTCGCTTTTGGAATCGCAGCCTATTGGATTGGAAAATTTAAATAAATTATCGAGGTTCAACCTCGATAATTAAGATAAAAATACTATGGAAAAAAGTAAATCTCAAAAAATTATAGAAAAAACTAGAGATGACTATGATTTGATTGCTAAGGAGTGGGATTTAAGCAGGAACAGGGCTTCCAAATTAAAAACAGATTTAATAGCTGATATTAATCTCGGCGATAAAGTTTTAGATATTGGTTGCGGGAACGCTCTTATGGCACCTTTTATTTTAGATAAAGGTGCTTTGTATGTTGGGCTTGATATATCAGAAAAAATGATTGAAATTGTCAGAAAAAAATATGTCAAAGAAATTAAAAATGGAAAAGTAAAATTTTTTTCAGGTCAGGCAACAGAACTTCCATTTGGTGATAAAAAATTTGATTATATAATAAGTTATGCCGTACTTCATCATATTCCGTCAAAAAAATTGCAAGAGAAATTTTTTCAAGAAATTAAGAGAGTATCTAAGTCAAACGCAAAAGTAAGAATTATAGTTTGGAATCTCTTAAGCGATTGGGCGAATAAGAGGTTTAACATTGAGGACCAATTAGCTGGAAAAAAAAGTGGAGATGTAATTGTTCCCTGGAAAGCAACCTCTGGAAAAGTTGTGGAGCGTTATCTTTATCAATTTTCTAAAGAAGAGCTTTTACTTCTCGCAAAAACAGCGGGATTTGAAAAGATTAAAATTCATTATTTTAATAGAGCAGGAGAAAGGAAAGAAAATGCGGAAGAGCTGGTTTTGGAGATGGAATAAAAGAAAACATAAGGTGGAATATTACAAAATATTACTTTTCTTAATTTATTTGCGATAAGATATAGATATAAATTTTTGTAATTGATCAGTAGTTGTGTTATATTAATGGTAGTTAGATGATATTATGCATTCGTATAATATACAAATATTATTTATTAACCACTTTATTATTCGCATAATAACGAGTTAGACGACATATTTTTGAAAAATTTGTTTATTGAAATGTTTTTGGTGGGCTTTAAGAAATAAGGAATTTGATTTTTTTAATTTTTAAAGAGGGGGGGTAAAAGGTGTTTTCTCTACGGAGTTTATCCCGCTGAACAGCGGGGCTCCGAAAACGATTTATTTATTAGGGGAAAACGAATACAATACAAATACTTAACTTGGATAATAAAACTATGGCAAATAAAAATACAAATTTGAATACAACAAAAGAGCAAGAACGCTCAGAATTACATCGTGCTATTTGGCAAATTGCCAATGATTTGCGAGGAAGTGTTGATGGCTGGGATTTTAAACAGTATGTTCTTGGAATACTTTTTTATCGTTTTATAAGTGAGAACCTTACTAGTTTTATTAATGAAGATGAGCGACGAATTCCTGGGAAAGAGCAATTTGATTATGTAAAACTCTCCGATAAAGAGGCAGAGTTTGGACGCAAAGAAACTATAATTAATAAAGGTTTTTATATTCTACCAAGCGAACTTTTTGTAAATGTTTGCAAAAATGCTCGCAATGACGCTAACCTCAATGAAACACTTTCCATGATTTTTGATAATATCGAAAATTCCGCTAAAGGCTTTGAAAGCGAGGACGATTTGAAGGGTTTGTTTGATGATATTGATGTAAATTCCAATAAGCTTGGAGCTACCGTGGAAAAAAGAAATCAGAGACTGGCAAAACTTATGGAATCAATCGGCGGTCTTCGCCTCGGTAATTATAGCGACAATACTATTGATGCTTTTGGTGATGCCTATGAATATTTGATGGCAATGTATGCCTCAAGTGCGGGTAAATCTGGAGGTGAGTTCTACACTCCTCAAGAGGTAAGCGAGCTTTTAGCAGAAATCACCACTGTCGGCAAAAAAGAAGTCAATAAAGTTTATGATCCTTGTTGCGGGTCTGGTTCTCTTCTTCTTAAATTTGCTAAAGTTCTTGGCAAAGAAAATGTACGCCTTGGTTTTTTTGGTCAAGAAATAAACCTCACTACCTATAATCTTTGCCGTATAAATATGTTTTTGCATGATATAAATTATAATAATTTTGATATTGCTCACGGCGACACTCTCACTGATCCAAAACACTGGGACGATGAACCTTTTGACGCTATTGTTTCCAATCCGCCGTATTCAATAAGTTGGGAAGGTGATAGCAATCCTTTAATAATTAACGATCCTCGTTTTTCGCCTGCTGGAGTTTTAGCGCCAAAAAGCAAAGCAGATTTAGCGTTTACTATGCACATGCTTTCTTGGCTCTCAACTAGCGGAACCGCAGCGATTGTTGAATTTCCGGGAGTTCTTTATCGCACTGGTGCTGAGCAGAAAATCCGCAAGTATTTGATTGATAATAATTATATAGATACGGTTATCCAATTACCGCCCGATCTCTTTTTCGGAACAACTATCGCAACTTGTGTTGTTATTTTGAAAAAAAGTAAAAAAGATAACAAGACCTTGTTTATAAATGCCTCTGCTGAATTTGTGAGAGGTGGAAATAAAAATAAATTAAGTGAAGAAAATCGCAAAAAGATTCTTAATGCGTTTACTTCGCGCGCCGATGCAGAATATTTTGCAAAATTAGCTGATAATAAAACCATTGCTGAAAATGATTATAATATTGCGGTTTCAAGTTATGTTGTAGCGGAAGATACTCGTGAAGTAGTAAATATTACAGAGCTAAACAAAAAAATCACCAAAATTGTCTCAAGACAAAATGAACTCCGCACAGCGATTGATGAAATTGTGACGGATATAGAAGGATAATAATTTAAAAAATAATTATTATGAATAAAAAAAATGATATAGAAAACATTGATCAGCAATTGATCAATTGGCGAAAAAAATTTAACAAAGAAATCCCTGAGCGGATTGGTCTTGCTTTCTATACAAATGATGATGGAGAAGTGGAGATTGAAGTCTATATGACTGATGAAAGTATGTGGATGAGTCAGCAAATTATGGCACAACTTTTTGGCGTAGAAGAGAATACTATTACTTATCATATTCAGGAGATATATAAAAGTGGAGAATTGGAGGGAAATCCAACTACTCGAAAAATTAGAGTAGTTCGAAGAGAAGGAAATCGACAAGTCAACCGAGAAATTCAGTTTTATAATCTAGATATGGTTATTTCTGTTGGCTATCGCGTAAACTCTATTAAAGCGACTCAATTTAGAAAGTTTGCAACACGAGTGCTCCACGAATATATTCAAAAGGGCTATGTTCTTAATGATGACCGATTTAAACAAGGGCGAAAGTTTGATGATGGATATTTCAAGGAAATGCTTGAGAGAATTAGGGATATTCGATTAAGCGAACGCCGTCTTTATTTGCAAATTGCCGATATTTTTGCACTTGCTTCGGATTATGATAAAAGTAGTATCATTACAAAAGAGTTTTTTGCTTTTATTCAAAACAAATTACATTTTGCTGTTGCAGGGGGAACCGCTGCCGAAATAATTTATAGCCGTGTAGATGCTACTAAGGAAAATATGGGCTTGACTTCATGGGCACACTCTCCCAATGGAAAAATTTATAAAACCGATATTACAGTTGCAAAAAATTATCTAAAAGAAAAAGAACTGCACAGATTAAGACTTTCGGTGAGTGCCTTTCTTGATTTAGCTGAAATGAGAGCCGAAAGACAACTGCCAACTACCATGCAAGATTGGATTGGCTTTATGAGCAGTTACCTTGATCTTAATGGCTATCCTGTGCTTGAAGGATTAGGGAAAGTGAGCAAAGAGCAAGCAGATGAAAAGGCTCTAAAAGAGCATTCAAAGTTTCGAGTGATTCAAGATCGTAATTATGAAAGTGATTTTCAGAAAATGATTAAAGATGTTGATGAAAAGCAAACAGCAAACCCTTTAAATATAAAAAATATCAAGAAAAAACTTTGAGTGAGATAGAGAAAGTTTTTTTGGAAAGTGTTAAGGAGCTGGAGAAGAAAGTTAATATGAAAGCTTCTAAATCTAAAAAATAATATATTAAAAAATAATTTAATATTTAGACTATAATGTCAAAAGCAAGATATAAAAATTTATTAGATAAATCTATTCAGTCGGCAATTTCTGCGATAGAAATATACAATAAACCAGATTTTAAATATCGTGAGGAATCTTTTTCGATTTTGATAATAAATGCTTGGGAATTATTATTTAAAGCAAAAATTTTACAAGACAAAATGAGCTAAGGACTGCTATTGATGAGATTGTGTCGGAGATTTAAAAAAATTAAGATTATGGGATTATTTGAAATATTTAAAACTTCAGAAGCAAATATCATTCAGAATAAAAAGGATGGAGTTATTTATGTTGCCGATTTTCAAGGTGGAAAAGGGAAATATTTATCAATAGCCGAAGTAGGAGTATCCGCAGATCTTGATGTAAAAATTTCGCCTAGAATACATTTGCGTGTCACATACTTGGCTAATAATGAAAAAATAAACGGAGTTGAGATTGCTAAAGTTGACGGCGAAAAGTTAGAAAAAATTCATTTTTCTACATTGGACTTTGAAAGAATCCTTCAGCTTCTCTCATTGTTTTCAGAACTTGATTTAAAAGCGGTTGTAAATAAAACCGTTATTTTCAATCAGTCTATTATTGGCAACTCAGAAGAAGTTTCAAGATTTTTAAAATTGATTGTTTTAGATTCTCAAGGAAAAGATAAGATAACTGAAATTGCAAAAAATTATGAATTAATAAAGGTTGGCGATATAGATAGCGTAGTCCAAAAGAAAGAAGCTGTAAATTTGTTTGGTGACATTTTAAATAAAAATGAAGAATTTCAAAAATATAAAACTGAGCTTGGTGTTGGAAAAGATGAAGAAGTTTGGCAAAAATTTTTCTCAGAAAATTCTTGGATTCTTGGATCTGATTTTGTTGAAATTCTTGATGAGCGACGCATCGATGTAGAAAATATTACGGATTATCTTTTGAAATCATTTGATGGCTTTGTTGATATCGTTGAGCTTAAATTACCATCCGCACCCTTTTGGACAAATGAATTTATCCCAAAAAGTGAATTAACTTCGGCAACAATGCAATGCAATAGATATATTTTACAAACCGAAAGAAAAATAAATGATTTAGAGTTTAATAAAAAAATTCAAAATACACCAATAGTTAAACCACGCATAACCCTTATTTATGGTCGCTCCCAGTCTTGGCAAGAGAATGAGAAAGAAGCGTATCGTGTATTAAATTCAAGTTATACGACTTTAAATATTATTACCTACGATCATCTTCTTGAAAGAGCAAAGAGGCTTGTTGGTATATCAGAAATAGAAAAAGATATTTAGGAGACAAAAATTAACCCAGAAAATATTCCGTTTTAAAAAATTATGACAAATAATCAACCAAAAATTGAAAAGCTAATCACGGAACTATGCCCGAATGGTGTGGAGTTTTTGGATATTGAGAAGCTTTGGATTAAAGCACCAAAATCAAAACTTGGTGTTGCAAAAATCAAAGAACTTAATGATGGTGATAATATTTGTTTTACTTCTGGTAAAAATGTTTTCTATGTTGATGAATATCTTGTTGATGGTGAATATATTTTTATGAATGATGGCGGAACTGCTGACACAAAATATAACGAGGGTAAAGCATATTATACAGATCATACTTTTACATTTACAGTCAACGAAGTTAAGCTATTTCCGAAATTTGCCTATTATTTTTTAAAAGAAAATGAAAAATATATAAATGATATTTTATTTAAGGGAACGGGTTTAAAAAATTTAAACAAAAAAGCATTTGCAAATTTCAAAATCCCCCTCCCACCACTTGCCATCCAAGAAGAAATTGTTAAAATTCTTAATAGTTTTACAGAGCTGGAAACAGAGCTGGAAACAGAGCTGGAAACAGAGCTGGAAGCTAGAAAGAAGCAATATGAGTATTATCGAGAGGAGCTTTTGAAAGCCAAGGACAACCCACAAATAACCTTAAACGAGGTCGGAAAAGTATCAATGTGTAAGCGAATTTTTAAAAATGAAACTTTGGCAAGTGGCGATATTCCGTTTTATAAAATTGGAACTTTTGGAAAAGAGCCTAATGCTTTCATTTCACAAAAAATTTATGATGAATACCGTGAAAAGTTTTCGTTTCCCAAAAAAGGTGACATACTTTTGTCAGCGTCTGGAACTATAGGGCGAAGGGTAATTTACGATGGGGAGCCAGCATATTTTCAGGATTCAAATATTATCTGGATAGACAATGACGAGAGCAAAGTATTGAATAAATTTTTATACTATTTATATGCAACAGTTGAATGGAAAACCGAAGGCGGAACAATTCAGCGACTTTATAATGACAATCTAAAGAAAATTAAAATCCCAGCTCCGCCCTTCGCCGAACAAGAACGCATCGTCTCAATTCTTGATAAATTTGACGCACTTGTGAACGACATTTCAATCGGTCTCCCTGCCGAACTCAAAGCTCGCAGGCAACAATATGAATATTATCGAGGGAAACTTTTAACCTTCAAATCGCTATGAAAAACACTATTCAACTTTTTGAAAAAAAACAAGTCCGAGCTGTTTGGAATGACGACGAAGAAGAATGGTATTTCTCAGTTGTTGATATTATTGAGGTGCTGACTGATAGCAAAAATCCGACCGATTATCTAAAAAAACTCAGAAAACGAGATTCATTACTTGGTGAGTACATAGGGACAAATTGTCCCCATGTAGATATGACTACCTTACATGGTAAAACAAGAAAAACATTAGCGGCAAATACCAAACATGTTTTTCGCATTATCCAATCCATACCTTCCAAAAAAGCAGAACCTTTCAAGCTATGGTTGGCTGAGGTTGCAAAAAAACGGCTTGATCAAATACAAGATCCCGAGCTTTCCATTGAGCAGGCAATGTGGGATTTTAAAAATTTGGGATACTCGGAAAACTGGATCAATCAAAGATTAAAGAGTATAGAGATTCGCAAAGAGCTTACTGATGAATGGAAAAAATACGGACTGAAAGAAGGTCTGGAATTTGCAACTCTCACTGACATTATATACAAAACATGGGCAGGAAAAACAGCAAAAGAATACAAAAAGTTTAAAAACCTAAAAAAAGAAAATCTTCGAGATAATATGACGAATAAAGAGCTTATCTTGAACATGCTTGCCGAATTATCCACCAAAGAAATATCGGAAGTGTCTAATCCAAAGTCATTTCAGGATCATGAACATGTCGCAAAACGCGGAGGTACTATCTCTAAAGAAGCTCGCATAAAACTGGAAGCTGAAACAGGCAAAAAGGTAATTAGCCCTTTAAACATAAAAAAAATACTCCCTTCAAAAAAGAATAAAAAATAGCTATGACAAAATCTAACAAATACAATCTAGTCGCTGAAAGCACACAAAGCACGGTTGTTGCCGAATATGTATCCGATAAAAAGAGAGTGGTTCACTATCAAAGCGAAGCCGAGCTTGAGTGTGCTTTTATCAAGCAATTGGAAACCCAAGCTTACGAATATTTGCCAATCACTTCAGAAAATGAATTGGTGCTTAATTTGCGGCAACAACTTGAAAAACTAAACAATTTTACTTTTTCCGATACCGAATGGGAAAAGTTTTTTGTCAGTGTTATTGCTAATCCAAATCAAAGCATAGAAGAAAAAACTACTACAATTCAAGAAGATAGCACAAAAATATTAAACCGAGATGACGGCACTTTTAAAAATATTGATTTAATAGACAAGAAAAATATTCATAACAATAGTTTGCAGATTATCAATCAATATACAACCGAAGACGGACAGCGTGCCAATCGTTATGATGTAACGGTGCTTGTAAATGGATTGCCGCTTGTTCATATAGAACTCAAACGCCGTGGCGTTGCTATTACTGAAGCTTTTAATCAAATTAATCGCTACCAACGAGAAAGCTTTTGGGCTTCAAGCGGTCTTTTTGAATATGTGCAGTTATTCATTATCTCAAACGGAACTCATACCAAATATTATGGAAACACTGTTCGCAAACAGCATATCAAAGAATCAAGCGATGGTAGGATTAAAAAAGGAAAAAGATCAAGCAATAGTTTTGAATTTACAAGCTGGTGGGCGGACGCAACCAATAGACCAATTACTGATTTAATTGATTTTGCCAAAACATTTTTTGCCAAGCATACGATTTTAAATATTCTTACTAAATATTGTGTATTTACTACCGAAAAGCAACTTTTAGCAATGAGGCCATATCAAATTGTGGCGACTGAAAGAATTTTAAGCAGGATTGAAGTGAGTACAAATTACAAAAAACTTGGAACTGTAGAGGCTGGCGGTTACATTTGGCATACAACTGGATCAGGAAAAACTTTGACAAGTTTCAAAACTGCTCAACTAGCTAGCAAATTGCCGTATGTAGATAAAGTGTTGTTTGTGGTTGATCGTAAAGATTTGGATTATCAAACAATGTTGGAATATGACAAATTTGAAAAGGGTGCGGCAAATAGCAACACCAGTACTGCTATATTAAAAAAACAATTAGAAGATTCAAACTCTCGAATAATTGTTACTACAATTCAAAAATTAGACAGGTTTATAAGCAAAAATAAAAAACATACTATTTTCGGCGGTCATATTGTATTAATTTTTGATGAATGTCATCGCAGTCAATTTGGCGAAATGCATGCGAGTATTGTCAAAGCATTTAATAAATATCATTTATTTGGTTTTACTGGCACGCCTATTTTTGCCGTAAATTCCTCGTCTGGCGGACGGCTTGATTTTAAAACTACCGAACAGGCTTTCGGCGAGAAACTTCATACTTATACAATCGTTGACGCTATTGCCGATAAAAATGTTTTACCGTTTAAAGTTGATTATGTTTCAACCGTTCATGAAGCGGAAAATATCGTAGATGCTCAAGTTCGTGATATTGATCGTGAAGCTATTCTTTCGTCACCAGAGCGACTGGAAAATATTGTGCGATATATTCGGGAACATTTTGACCAAAAAACGAAACGAAACAGTTTTTATAAATTGAAGGATCGCAGACTTGCTGGATTTAATTCAATTTTTGCAGTTTCATCTATTGATGTGGCAAAAAAATATTATCTTGAATTTAAAAAACAATTAGCCGATGAGCCAAGCGATAAACGACTTAAAATAGCGACAATTTTTAGTTTTGGGGTAAATGATGAAGATTTGGACGGGATGATTGATGAAAACTCAGAAGATACAAGCGGACTTGATGTCAGTTCACGAGATTTTCTTGAAAGTGCTATTGTTGATTATAATAAAATGTTTGGAACTTCTTATGATACTTCGTCGGATAAATTCCAAAATTACTACAAAGATGTTAGTGAGCGAGTTAAAAAAAGAGAGATTGATATTCTGATTGTAGTAAATATGTTTTTGACTGGGTTTGATGCAACCACACTAAACACTTTATGGGTTGATAAAAATTTGTGTTTGCATGGCTTGCTGCAAGCATTTTCTAGAACCAATCGTATTTTGAATAGTATTAAAACTTTCGGAAATATTGTTTGTTTCCGTAATTTGGAAAAAGCAACAAACGAATCTATTGCGCTTTTTGGAGATAAAGAAGCGAGCGGAATTGTTCTTCTTAAAGCTTACGAGGACTATTATAATGGTTATAAAGACGGCGATAAAGAAGCTAGAGGATATAAGAGTTTGATCAAGGAGCTTTTAGAAAAGTTTCCAATAGGGAAAAGAATTGTAGGAGAGCAGAATCAAAAAGATTTTATCAAATTATACGGAGCGGTTTTGCGTGTTAGAAATATCCTGACAACCTTTGATGAATTTATGGGAAATGAAATTTTGACCGAGCGTGATATACAAGATTATCACAGCATGTATATTGATTTGTATAATGAATTTCGCAAAAGCACAGAGGGAGAAAAAGAAAATGTTAATGATGATGTGGTCTTTGAAATGGAACTTATTAAACAAGTTGAGATTAATATTGATTAT
This sequence comes from Patescibacteria group bacterium, assembly GCA_019428855.1. Taxonomy (GTDB): domain Bacteria; phylum Patescibacteriota; class Minisyncoccia; order JAHIHE01; family JAGLIN01; genus JAHYJV01. The sequence goes on from JAHYJV010000008.1 coordinate 15,726, forward strand.
GTCTTGGGACTTATTAAAAGATATCACGAATATCATATCAAGAATAAAGAGCTTCTGGTTGATATTAACAAAGCCGTTGATTCTAGTGTTGAGCTTCGCAACAAGAAAGATCTTATCAATCAATTTATTACCTCCCTTGATGTTCATTCAATCGTTGATGAAGATTGGCAAAAGTTTGTAGAAGAAAAGAAAATTGAGGAATTGGAAAAAATTATTGAAAATGAAAATCTTGACAAAGAAGCTACTTATAAATTTATAAACAATGCTTTTAGAGATGGAAATGTTGCGACAACTGGCACAGCAATTACAAAAATATTACCACCCATATCAAAGTTTCGTCCCGATAATGTTTATGGTAAAAAACGAGAAAGTGTTTTAAATAAACTTACAATTTTTTTTGAGCGATTCTTTGATATTTCTAGTGGGAAATTATAAATGAAATTAATAAATAGATGTGAAAGTTTTTCGGGCGAAGCATTTCACTCCTTTAATTCCCCTCTGCCAAAAATCCAAAAACAGAAAAAGAAAAGGAATACATCATCTAACCTAGCATATCTGGTTACGGCTTTTATGCAAAAGTCTCCACTCAAATTGTTTCGTACCTTCAGATATGTCGTAATGTTAAGCGAAATTTTTTTGAAAAAATTGTTTTTTTTAAATGTTTTTCAGATGATGTATTAAAAGAGCTAATTAAAACTGTAAAAGAAATTGAAAATGGAAAAGTTAAACAACTTTAAATTTTGAATTAAGAACTTATGAAGGAATAAATAAAATTATACTACTTAGAAAAAAAGATGAGAAAAATAGCAAGGAAGATGAAGAAAGGGCAGAGAAAGAAAAAATTTCGATTGAACAAGCGAGAATTAAATTTGCTTTCCAGAGCACAGAAAAATCTTATGAGCTGATTGAGTTAAGCTCTATTAAAGAAGATGCTATTAAGTTTCGGAATAAGCTTTGGGAAAAATATAAAGATATTTTAGAAAAATAAAAAGCCAAGGTTTTTGCCTTGAAATTATCTTAACATCATTTTGGAGCAATCATTAGAACAACTAATTCCTTTTCTTTCCTCTATTTAACCCTCCCTTAATCTTGTGATGATTTAAATAAGGAGGTTTAACCTCGATAATTATTATTTATTATTTTTTTCACCATATATCCATCTTCCAGTCTATATCCCAATTTTCGATAATAATCACGAACTCCGACTCCGCTGATGACGGCGATTTTTTTTAGACCAAATTCCTTTTCAGTAATTCTTTCTGCCTCTTGGATTAATTTTTTTCCCAGTCCAGTGTGTTGAGTATGATTTATATTTTTGGATTTTATTGATACTAATTGGCCATAAGTATGAACTTCGCGGATAATGGCTTGGAGTTCAGGTTTTAACCTGTAAGCTTTACGCTCTAAAGATTGAGGTCCAGAGTTTATTCTGAGGCGTAGCAAAGAATAGATATGCTGTCTTTTTTCATCTTCAAAGCTTAAAAATATTTCTTTGCCGTTTGAAGCATTGTAGCCTTGGCGGAATAGTTTTAGATTATTAATTTTAGCTGTTTCTATAATCTTAGATTTTCCCCTTACAGCTCGAAATGACAGCTTTTGCATCTCCTGATTTTTGTTTCTCACCTCTCGGCATCGGATGCATTTGCATTTCCAATTTTCTTCCACAGATCTCTTTTCTAAGGTTTGGCGGAGATTGGAAATTTTGTTTCCTGCCACAATACTGGTGGAAGGGATGTCGCGAATCAGGCGAGTAATACGAACATAATAGGGGATATTTTTTTTGATTTCACAAAGCAATTGGACAAGTTTTTTATCGGAATAGGGTTTATATTTTCCAGTTTTCCACCACTTGAAAATTTCCGCATCTTTGACTACCACACAAGGATAAATTTTGAGCATATCAGGTTGAAAATCTGGATTAGAAAAAAGTTCTTGAAACATTTTCAAATCTCGTTTATAATTTGATCCAGGAAGATTGGGCATCATATGATAGTTGATTTTGAAGCCTGCTTCTTTGAGTAATTTTGTGGCCGTGATAACTTCTTTGCTGTTATGTCCGCGGGCATTTAACTTAAAGACATCGTCATAAATTGTTTGCACTCCGAGTTCAACTCGTGTTGCTCCTAGTTTTCTCATTCGCAGGATTTCTTTTTCATCAATATAATCAGGACGCGTTTCTAGCGTCAGTCCCACAATTCTATGGTTTGAAGTTTCGTTTTCTTTTTGGAGGCTTTCCAGCAATAAATTTTTTGATTTGTTTTTTGAATTATCTTTTTCGTTAAACTTGTTACAAGCTTTGAAGCATTCTTTGATAAACCAGGTCTGATATCTTTTTGGTAAATAGGAAAAAGTTCCGCCCATCACAATCAATTCAATTTTGTCTGTTTTGTGACCAGTGGCCATTAGAGAGTTGATTCTCGCTTCTACTTGTTTGCGGGGATGAAAATCAGTTAGTACGGCACGCATTACAGCTGGTTCATTAGAAAGATAACTTTTGGGCATATCTTTTTCACTGGGACAAAATTTGCATTTCCCAGGACATGGATATGGTTTGGTTAAAACGGCAATTACGGCTACCCCTGAAGAGGTGCGAATATTTTTGGTCATCAAGACATTTTCAATCTCTTTCAGAGAGTTGTCTTTTGCCATTTCCCGATAAGATTGCAGAAGTTCGATGTTCGTTGGACATGGCATTTTGTATTCCTTTGAGGCTTTTCTTTTGAGCTTGGAAAGATACTCCGAAGAAAGCTGTCTTTTTCTGACAGAAACTTTTTCAATTAGTTCGTTAATAATATATTGGTTAATATTCATTGTGGAGAAAAATGTTTTAGCTTATTTAGTATAATGTGATAATGTGATTTTATCAAGCAGGGATTAGCTTTAATTTGAAAAAGTATTAAATGTTCCGTATAATAATAGTAGTCTAAAATAGATATGTTAATTCTTAAATTTTATAGATTATGAAACCTAATCTTGATTGGAAAAATTTGTCGTTTGAGTATATCAGAACTAATTGCAATATCCGATATCAGTTTGCGAATGGTGCTTGGGGTGAGATGCAAAAATCAACTTCAGATCACATTGATATGCATATGGCGGCGACTTGTTTGCATTATGGGCAAGAATGTTTTGAGGGGCTGAAGGCTTTCAGGGGTAAAGATGAGAAAATCAGAATATTCCGCCTTGACGAAAATGCCAAAAGAATTAATGAATCTGCGCGAGAAATTTTTATGCCACCTATTCCAGAGAAGATTTTCCAAGAGGCAGTTTTGAATGCTGTGAAATTAAACCAAGAATTTGTTCCGCCTTACAAGTCAGGTGCATCATTATATATTCGGCCGCTGTTAATCGGGACAGGTCCGCGAGTAGGGCTAAATCCAGCGGATGAGTATTTGTTTATCGTTTTTGTAAACCCCGTTGGACCATATTTTAAAAATGGATTCAAACCGATTAGCCTTTTGATTGACAGGGATCACGATCGAGCTGCACCGTTGGGAGTTGGTCATGTGAAAGTCGGCGGGAATTATGCCGCCAGTTTGCAGTCGATGGAAAAGGCACATACGGGCGGTTATGATTCGGTTTTATTTTTGGATCCCAAAGAGAAAAAATACATCGATGAATGCGGTCCAGCAAATTTTTTTGCAATCAAGGGAAAGACTTATGTTACACCTGAATCAAAATCTATCTTACCGTCAATCACAAACAAGAGCTTAATGACACTTGCCGAAGAGATGGGGCTGAAAGTGGAAAGAAGAAGAATTGAGCTTAGTGAACTTGAGGAGTTTGATGAAGTTGGTGCTTGTGGTACGGCTGCTGTGATTGGACCTGTAGGAAAAATTGTGGATGAGAAAATGGAAAAAACTTATGAATATTGCCAAAATGGAAATCCCGGATTAATTTCAACGGAGCTGTACAATATATATCGCGGGATTCAAGTTGGGGAAGAGGAGGATAAATTTGGTTGGGTGACGGTGGTCGACTAAGCTTTTCAATTTTTTCATCTTTCAAGGAAAATCTAATAAACTTATAGAATTACACTTTTAGAATTTGTTTTGGGAAATTTTAGCCTAGATGCCTTCGGAATTTATACTGAGTTTTTCGAAGCAAGGTGATAACAAAAATTGTGCTTGAAAGAGGTTTCTTATATTTATGCTGAATTATGTTTTCCAACAAAAAAAATAGTTAGCAGCTAATTATCTGCGTTATTTTCATCTTTGGATAATAAATGGGCAATTGTTGCAAATCGTGGTAAAATTTGATTAAGAGGACAAAATAAATAATCATTAAGCGAAATAATATGAAAAAAATAATATTCACACAAAATGTCTACAAGCCAGTTGGTCAATATTCACAAGCAGTTGAAGCTGGAGGGTTGGTTTTTCTTTCGGGGCAAATTCCATTAAAACTAGACGGAACTATTGTTGATGGTGATATCAAAGATCAAACAAAACAAGTGCTTGAAAATATTGGAGTAATTTTGAAATCAATTGGCTTGGGTTACGAGCATGTCGTGAAAACCACCGTTTATTTCTCTGATTTGATTGACTATCAAATAATGAACGAGGTTTATGGAAAGTATTTCAAGGATAATCCTCCTGCCAGGACCACAATTCAAGCATCTGAATTACCAAAAGAAGTCGGCATCGAAATAGATGTTATCGCAGTGAGGGAATAATGGCAATTAATTAAACTGCTCATATCTGTCGGCAGTTTTTTTATATCTATAAATATGCTATACTAAATTTAGTTTTAAATAGTATAAAAGTAAAATGATAGCAGAATATGTTGTTAGTTTACCGTTGAAGATTGTTCGGGGAATATTAAATTTCTTCTATGTTTGGTATGTGCAAAGTTCTAAAGATTTTTGGCACAAAGAAATTTCCTTTATCAAGGGCATTGAACGAGATATTGGAGTTTTGATAAATTTGAAATTGTTATTTCAACCAATATTTGGTGACTATTCATATTTGGGTAGAGTTATTGGTCCAATTTTAAGAATGGGCCGTGTTTTAATTGGTCTGTTTATTGTGTTGGTGTCAATCATTGCTGTGTTGATAGTTTATTTGATTTGGATACTTTTACCACCAATTACTTTTCTAATGGTATATTCAAATTTAATTTATGTTTTTTAAGAATTATAAATGCCCAAAAAACAAAAAAAAGATGAAAAAAAAATTCAAGTTGAAATAGTTGAATGTCCAAGTTGTGCAGGAAACAAAGTTACAAGAAACGGAATTGAATGTGAAGCCTGTCAAGGAATGGGAGTTTTTTTGCATGTTGGTAGTGGAGGAATATATTATTGGGATGAGAAAATATCTGGTTTTTCACCTTTACTTCGCTTTATTACGGAATTATTTTCAAAAATAATTCGCATCTTTATTTATCTAATGATTCTGGCTACTTTCTTTTATGGCATCTATTTTATTGTAATAAACAATCCTGATTTTCTCAAATTAATTCAAGGAGAGTTAGAGAGTGTTAATAGTGACTGGATAATGACGAGTTTTTTTCTAGCAATTATTGAATCTGTTAAACATTTTTTGAGAGTATTTTTTGTTTTGTTTGAAATCAAAGGAACTGGTCCCTTGATGTTTTGGTCAGGAACGCTGGGTATGATGTACTATTATTATCATAATAAGAATAAGGATTCATCTATGAAAAAGATTAACCCTTTGTCGTCAAAATTTCAAATGTTCTATGATAAAAATGCGAATGAGCCCCAAAAGCCAGTTAATATTGCAAAATATACTTCGCCTTCTGCAAAGGAAATTTTGCTCAGAACTCTTGATCTATCCCATCAGAAACACCAGTCACCCTCAGCATTACATATGGCAAAAATTATTGCCCAAGACAGTCGTGCGGAAATATTACTAAAACGATTAGAAATCGATTCTCAAAAATTTATCAAAGATATGAATAGCTCAATAGATAAAATGCCTGAAAACAGGGATTATAATCAAGATGGAATTTTAGGTGGTACGATAATGAGTCCCGAGATGGAAAGAATAGTTATTAATTCTTTTTATGAAACAATGGTTATTGGTTTGGAAAAAGTCGAACCAGAGAGTTTGTTTCTGGCCCTTGTTTCAAATAGTTCAGTGGGAAAATATTTCAAAGATCAAAAGATAGAAATTAAAGATGCGAGAAATACAGTTTTATGGACCAGAAATTGGTCTTATACCAAGGTGCGGTCAAGTAAACCCAGAAAAATAAAGCATTCTGTAATGAATAAAGCTTGGACTGCCAGAGTAACGCCCGAATTGGATAGATTTAGTTATGACTTGACTGACCATGCTAGGTCAGGATTGACAGGCCATGTTGTTGGTCGAAAGGCGGAGCTTGATAATTTAATGAGAATTCTTGAAAGATCCAGTAAAAACAATGCTTTGCTGATTGGAGAAGAAGGAAGTGGCAGAAAATCAATTGTGAAGCAGTTGGCTAACAGAATGGTACACGATCAAGTTTTACCAAGCTTACAAGATAAACGTCTAGTCGTCCTTGACATTGGTGCTCTTGTGGCAGGAGCGAGAGCCGGAGGAGATCTAGAACTAAGAATAAATAATATGCTTGCTGATATGGGCAAAAGTGGAAATATCATTCTTTTCATTCCCGATATTCACAACATGGCAGCTGCTGGAAGCGGAGAAGGATTTGATGCCTCACGGATATTATCTCCGATTCTTGCTCAAGGGTTGTTTCAAATAATTGGCACCACAGATTTTCGAAGTTATCATAAATATATTGAGCCAAGGTCTGATTTTGCAAATGCCTTTGATATGATTAAGGTGGATGAACTAGATGAGGAGATGACAATGAAAATCTTGGCCATTCAAGCAAAAACGATTGAAGCTAGAGAAGGAATTGTTATGACATATGGAGCTATGAAGAAAACTGTTGAACTTTCAAAAAAATATATAACAAACAGAATATTACCAGGAAAAGCAATTGACCTCTTGAGTGAAACAGCTGTTGAGGTTCGCCGAAGGGGTCGAGGTTCGGTTTTGAGAGATCATGATATAATGACCGTCATCACTGAAAAAACAGGAATTCCCCTGACAGATGTTGATGCTAGTGAGGCAGATAAACTTTTGAATCTTGAAGACAATCTTCATGAAAGAGTAATTGGTCAGCATGAAGCAGTGAAAGCTATCTCATCTGCCATCAGAAGAGTACGAGTCGGTATGAAAAATGAAAATAGGCCTATCGGAACTTTTCTTTTTTTAGGTCCAACAGGAGTTGGAAAAACCGAACTTGCCAAAGCACTGGCAGAATTATATTATGGTGATGAAAATGCCATGATTAGAGTTGATATGAGTGAATATCAAACAGCAAATAGTGTTGAAAAATTAATTGGCTCTTCTTCTGATTTAAATGAATCAAGTTCTGGAGGGTTTCTGACGGAAGCTGTTAAAAGAAAACCTTTTTCGTTGATTTTGCTTGATGAGCTTGAAAAAGCTGATAAAAATGTTTTAAATTTATTTCTGCAAGTTTTTGATGATGGAAGATTAACAGACAATCTCGGCCGAACTGTTAATTTTACAAATACTATTATAATTGCTACTTCAAATGCAGGTTCGCAAGTCATTAGGAAGATTATTATTGATGAAGAAGGTGCGGTGAATGAGAGAATTTTTAATATGTTGGAGCCATATCTTTTGAAATATTTTGCCCCTGAATTTCTGAATCGTTTTACGGCAAAAATTGTATTTAGGTCTCTTAGCGAAAAAGACATCATGGCTATTGCTAGACTGCAGATTAAGAGTCTGGCGAAAAGAATGGAGCATGCTCAAGGTATTAAAATTGAGATATCAGAAGAAGCATTGAGTTTGATTGCCAAGATGGGTTATAGTGCAGAGTATGGAGCGAGATATCTGCAAAGGACAATTCAAGAAAAGGCAGAAAATCTGATTGCGACGAAATTTCTTGAAGGAGAGATAAAAAGAGGTGATATCTTTGAAATAACTGAGAAAGATATATAGTTGTCAAATTTGAGAGAATATATTATTATAATGTTTGAACAAGGTGATAATTTGTTTTAGTGATAATATTTAGAGCTTAAAATTATGCTTAAATTAAAGAAAAAAGAAGAGGGAATATTTGAATTTGCTCTGAACATCTTTATGCCTATTTGGCTACCCATTAAAGCTATTCAAATTATGCTGAAAGAAATTAAAGAAGAAAAGAAGAAAAGAGAAGAAGAAGAGAAGAAATAAATTTCTTATGGAATTTATAATATAATTAATTAATAATTTACAATTAATAAAAAAACATGGGAAGAAAGCAAAAACTTAAACTTCAAAGAAAAATTGAAGAAAAAAATGAATTTATAGCCAAGAAAGAAAATAAAAAGAAAACAATAATAAGTATTGTCATTTTAGTGTTAATACTTTTTTCTGTATGGCAAATTAGTGTTGCTTTGAATAAAAATAAAAACATAGATAGAGGAAGTGTTTCTGAAGAGAATAATAGTGATAAAAATGATGAAATTAAGGTTGAAGATGTTGTAATTGAAAAAGAACAAAAATTAAATGAGAATGAAGATGCTGTAGTTGCTGATGAAGTAAGCAAAGGGGAAGCAGAGGTTATAGAAGAAAATAATAAAGCTAATGAAATTATTATGAACCAGGAAAACAAAATTGCTGTGATTGAAACCAATAAGGGTAATATAAAATTGGAGCTGTATACTAAAGACGCGCCGAAGACAGTGGAAAATTTCGTAAAATTGGCTAGTGAAAGTTTTTATGACGGAATTAAATTTCATCGAGTAATATCTGATTTTATGATTCAAACTGGCGATCCACTGAGCAAGGATGATAATCCAGCAAATGACGGCACGGGCGGTCCTGGTTATTCTTTTGAAGATGAAATCAATTTTCACAAAGTGGATGTTGGTTCATTGGCGATGGCAAATTCCGGTCCTAACACAAATGGTAGCCAGTTTTTTATTGTTACTCAAAGAGCGCAACCACATCTTGATGGTAAGCACACAGTTTTTGGGAAGGTACTTGAAGGAATGGATGTTGTTACGAGCATTGAACAAGGAGATGTGATGAACAAGGTTTATCTTAAAGAATAAAAAATTATTTTTATCACTATAATTTAATAAAAAATAATCAATCAAAATATTTGTATTAGGTTTTTTTGTTAATGCTTATTCCTGAAATTTGTAAAGCGGATATTGTAACTGGATTTCATCATTATAATTCCTTAATTACCTGGGTAATTATGTTTTTGGGTGTATGGGTTGTAGAGGCTGATGTAATTTTCAGTCGCTTAAAGCAATCATATTTCAAAGTATTTCTCTCGTCTTTTGTTGTAAATATATTGACTACATTAGTCGGATTTTATCTGGCATATTATATAACCGATTGATTTTTTTTATTTATCATTTCGTTTCTTATTAAAGCAATTTTACTATTTCTGTTATATAAGAAAGAGGAGATTGAGACGATATTTGGCATCGTTATTAAAATGAATTTTATTCATATCTATTCATTTTTGTGTATGGTATTATTATGATATTGCCTACGATAATTACAGCATTCCCAGCATCTTTTCTCGTTTTAGCTTATTTTTTCAAGAAACTAGATGTTTCTATAAATGAAAAAAATAAGTAATTTAAAAGATAAGAAATTAACTAAAATTATGCTATTGATGATATTCATTTTTTTTACTTCGTATACTCTAGTACAATTTATAATTATGAAGTACAAAGTCGATGAATATTATCGTGCGAAGAGTGGATTTCTGGACAGTCTCAGTAATTAACAAATATGCTATTATTCTAGTTCAAAGTTAAGCTAGGTTTGATTGTGTTATTTAATATTATTTATAAATTCCTTTCAAAATATGATTGATAAAAATTATATATTGGCAGTTTCTTCAATGGTTGGTACTTCAGTAGGTGTGGGAATATTTTCTCTACCATATGTTGCTTCAAAATCAGGATTTTTTTTCTTTATAATTCTTATTATTTTGTTGGGCATTGTTACAACAACTTTAAGCTTAATGTATGGAGAAATAACCTTGAGAACAAAAAATAAAGGAAGACTTGTTGGTTTTTGTGAAAAGTATCTTGGTAAAAATGGAAAGAAAATTGCAACTGTTGTTACTCTTTTTACTCTGTATTCTAGCATGCTTGCTTACATTATTATTGGAGGTATTTTTGGCAGTGCTGTATTTTCAAGTTCTTTCGGAGGGAATGAATTTTCATACAGCATAATAATGTTTTTGTTCATTTCAGTTGGTATCTATATTAGTTTGAAGCTTATCAGTGTGATTGAATTTCTGATGGTTATTTTTCTTTTTGTGGCTATTTTGGGAATTATTATTAAAGGGGTGCCAATGGTTGAAGTTGGTAATCTTATATCTAATGATTCTTCTCAATTCTTTTTCCCATTTGGTGCAATTCTTTTTTCATTAGGAGCCCTATCTGCAATTCCAGAACTTGAACATATCATAAAAAAAGGACAAAAAAGAATCAAGGATGTTATAGTTATTGGAAATATTATTCCAATTGTTGTTTATATCCTGTTTGTATTTGTGATTCTTGGAATCACAGGAGCAGGAACATCAGAAGAGGCATTTCATGGCCTTTCTCTGAGTGTTGGAGATGGTATTGTGACACTAGGTTTGATTTTTGGGATATTTGCAATCTCGACTTCGTTTTTAATGTTGGGCGTGAACTTAAAGGAAATATTTTGGTATGACTACCATCTTAGCGAAAAAACAGCTTGGGCACTCACCTGTTTTGTTCCTTTCGCTGTTTTTGTATTAGGAATGCGTGATTTTATCACCGTTGTTAATATTGCTGGAAGCATTGCGGGAGGATTTGCTGGAATCTTGATTATAATTATATTTTATAGAGCAAAAAAGATGGGGGATATAAAGCCAGCTTATAGTATAAAAGTCCCAATTATAATTTCAATTATTATGGTTATTATATATTCTGCAGGAATTATTTATCAGCTAATTGAAAGCATTAAGATTTAAAATTGTCATTTCTAGAGTGGTTGACGACCAAAACTTTTAATCAAAAAAAGACTGTTCTATTGACAAAATTATATTCACCATATGCCTGACGGAAAGTTAACAAATATAATTAATTTTTGGTTGCCAGTATTTTTATGGTGCACTTTTATCTATGTTATGTCTTCAATACCTAGTTTGAAATCAGATTTTTCAAGTGATATTGATTTTGTTTTACGAAAAATTGCCCATATGAGTGAATATGGATTTCTAACCTTTTTGTTTTTTAGAGCAAGCATAAATCAAAAGATGTATTTTCAAAAGTCTCTAGCTTATGCTATTATTTTCTCGATTGTTTTTGCTCTGACAGATGAATATCACCAGTTGTTTGTTTTTGGAAGACAAGGAAGCTTGAGAGATGTATTCATCGACAGCTTGGGAATCTTCTTTGTCGCATTCTTGATTTACAAACGAGGAAAAAAATGATAATATTAATATCAGAAGGAGCTAATCAATAAACGACAACCTAAATGGATAATCCCTTAATAATCATTGAAGTAATCCGAGTCTTTGCAATTTTAGCAATTACTTTTTCGGTGGCAATGATTCTCACCCCAGTACTGACACTTTTTCTTTATAAGTATAAAATTGGCAAGCAGATTCGTGCAGACGGCGATACGCCGATTTTCACCGCACTGCATATGAAAAAGGCTGGAACTCCGACAATGGGCGGGCTTTTGATTTGGATTATAGTTCCTATTCTGGCAATGTTTTTTTGGTTTTTGTCAGTAATTTTTGAAGGATCTTTATTCGGTTATATAAATTTTCTTGATCGTTCTCAGACTTATTTACCTTTGGGAATTTTAGTTCTAGCAGGTATAGTAGGAGCAGTGGATGATCTAATGGGAGTGTTTCGTATTGGTCCTAAAGGAGGTGGTTTAGGCATTAAAGAAAGAATTCTACTATATACCTTTGTGGCAGTTGTTGGTGCCTGCTGGTTCTATTTCAAGCTTGGTTGGGATATGATTCATGTTCCAGGAGTTGGTGATTTTGTAATTGGTCTTTGGTATATTCCGCTTTTCATATTTATTATCGTGGCAACTTCATTTTCACTTAATGAAACTGACGGACTTGATGGCTTAGCTGGGGGGACAGTATTGCCAGCTTTTGGAGTTTTTGGAGTAATCGCTTTTGCCCAAGGAAATACTGAACTGGCGATGTTCTGTGCGGCAATCATCGGAGCTTTACTTGCTTTTTTGTGGTTCAATGTGCATCCGGCAAGGTTTTATATGGGGGATACTGGTTCAATGGCTCTTGGTGTTACTGTCGGAGTTGTGGCCATGCTGACAAATTCATTTCTAATTCTTCCCATTGTTTGTTTTATCCTGGTGATTGAGTCTTTGTCGGTTATAATACAGTTGACATCAAAAAAATTTAGAGGAAAAAAAGTTTTCCGGAGTGCTCCAATTCATCACCACTTTGAAGCAATTGGTTGGCCAGAATGTAAAATAACAATGAGGTTTTGGATTATTGCCTGGGTGATGGCGTCAATTGGACTTGTAATCGGTTTGCTTGGAATGGGAAATTAGATAGAGGAGTTTTCTACTCATTAGATTAAGCTCGACAGGATATAAAATAGCTGAAAATAAAAATTAAATCTATTTCTTTGAGTTAGATTCAATTATGAAAAAACAATGAAGAAAAAATATTTAAATAAAAAAGATTAAGAACATTGTTTTTTGTTTGAGAATATAACATTTAATAATTTAAAAAATTAATTCTATGTTAGATATATTAATTAAAAATGGGACTGTCATTGATGGAACTGGGTCAAAAGGCTTTATTGCAGATATTGGTATTGAAAAGGGGTTGATTACTATCCTTGAAAAAAGTGATAAAACTAAGTCTGCTGAGACAATAGATGCCTTAGGGAAAATTGTGTGTCCAGGGTTTATCGATATTCAGGATCATTCAGATAATTTTTGGACTATTTTTACATTACCTCGAATGGACAGTAAAGTTATGGATGGCGTGACAACAATAATCGGAGGGAACTGTGGAACATCACTGGCACCAATATTAGGTGAGGGTTCTGTTGAGTCTATGAGAAAATGGGTTGATATTGGTAATGTTTATATAAACTGGGATAGGATGAGTAGTTTTTTTTCAGAATTATATAAGAAAGAGTTAGGATTAAATTTTGGTACTCTGGTTGGGCACGAGACACTGAGAAGAGGGTTAATGGGAGATCAGGTGAGAAAGATTTCAGAGGAAGAAATTCAAATGATAGGCAGAATGCTTTCTGAGAGTTTGGATGCTGGTGCTTTCGGTTTTTCTACTGGACTCGTTTTTTCTCACGCTCGTATGGCAACTATTGAAGAAATTAGAAACATTGTTCAAATACTAAAAGAAAATAATTCATTTTATGCTAGTCATATACGAGGTGAATCTGAAGAGCTCTTGCCTAGTATAAATGAAACAATACAAATAGGAAGAAGAACAGGAGTCCCGATTCAAATATCTCATTTGAAAGCAGTTGGGGAAAAATATTGGTCTGACATGCAAAAGGCCATTGAGATGATAAATATTGCGAATGAAGAAGGAGTTGATATTAGTTTTGATATATATCCGTATGATACTACAGGATCAGTACTTTATATTTTGCTTCCAGATTGGGTTTCTCAAGGTGGTAGAAAAGAAATGATACTGAGATTGAAAAATGTAGATTTGCGGGATAAAATTATAAAAGAGATGAGAGAGATGAATTATAACTACAATAATATTACTGTTTCTATTTGTCCAAGGCTAAAAGAAGCAGTCGGTAGAAAAATTACTGACCTTGCCTCAAGTCAAGAAATCAGTCCTGAAGAAGCTATAATCGAGCTTTTAATAAGTGCCAACGGTCATGTTGTTGTATTTAATCGAGAAATATTAAGTGAAGATAATATCAGGCTAGCCTTGCAATCTCCTTACTCAATTGTTTCATCTGCAGATGCTGCATATAATGTCGAGTATGCAAGGACGGGAGAGTTTGTTCATCCGAGATGTTTCGGAACTTTTTCGAGAGTCCTGGGAAGATATGTGAGAGAACAAAAAGTTTTAAGTCTGGAAAGTGCAATTCAAAAAATGACCTTTGCACCAGCAAAAAAAATTGGATTAAAAGACAGAGGTATTTTGAAAAAAGGTTTTCTCGCAGATGTTGTTGTCTTTGATGAAAATGAAATCATCGATAAAGCAAATTTTGAAAATCCTTACCAGTATTCTCAAGGAATTGAACATGTTATAATCAATGGTAAAGTAGTTGTAAAAAACGGGAAACACACTGGAGAACTAGCAGGAAAGGTTCTCAGACATAAATAAACTGTTTAATTAATTAAAATATATACTATGTTTGAATCTATTTATTTCGCAATTTTGATTGCTGGTTTTGGAGGTGGTGCTGTGAGAGGTTTAGTTGGTTTTACAAAGCATCAATTTGCCTATAAGAATGTTGAGTTCAATTTGTCATATTTTGTGGCCATGATGTTGATTTCGGGAGTAATCGGACTTCTATCTGCTATTGTTGTCAAAGAGCTGGGAGTGACTTTTATGGAGTTAAATTATACTCCAGCATTGGCTTTTGTGGTAGGTTATGCTGGTGGTGATTTCCTAGAGAATTTGTATAAAATTATTGTCAAAAAACCTTCAATCTATTCCATTAGCAAATAATTCAAAGCAGAAGAATTTTAATATTTTTTTAAACAAGGACAGTCCTGCAATGTGTTGTGAGATTTAACTAAAAAGAGAGAAAATTTTAGTGCTAAAATTAATGAAGAATGAAAGATTTGAATAATGCTTTAGAAAAATACAAAAAACAAAATCAGCAAGACTACGGCATTGCTGTTTTTGATGTTGATTTGAAAGTAACAGCGGAAGGAATTTTTATTTTTGGAGAAGTTTTAACTGAGAATCAAAAAAATAAAATTATTGAATTGTTAAAAGAAAAAAAAATAAAATTTGTTAATGAGAAAATAAAAGTCCTTAGTGATGCAAGTAAACGATATGAGATTGGTTGGGTTGTTGTGAAAACTAAGATTGCAGATTTAAAGTCGCGATTTGTTTCAAGTAAAATTATAAATGAAATAATTTTGAAAAGGATTAGATGTTCGCAGGTTTTTCAGGGAGAAATTTTGCGAGTTTTATATAAAAATGAAGACCAGTTTTTGGTTCAGCAAAATGATTTAACCATAGGCTGGGTCAATCGAAGTGAGGTTATTGTTAAGAAAAATAATTTGTTAAAAGAATGGAAAAAAGGGGTTTATGCGATTAAGGGTGAGTTAATAAAAATTAAGAATGAAAAAATTGAAAAAAAGTTCCACGGTCGTGATGGGATTGTAGAATCATCGGAGACTTGTAATTTTGAACTTGTTTCAGAATCTGCTGTATATTTTAGGGAAGATAACAATATAAAAAACAAGCAACAGACATCACAACCACAATTTGAAATTATAAAAGAGGTAGAAAAATATCTTGGCACAAAATATCTCCTTGGAGGAAAAACAGAAAAAGGAATTGATTGCTCGGGCTTGGTTCAAAGGGCGTATAAAAATTCTTTAGGAATTATTTTACCAAAACACTCTTGGGATCAAAAGGAGATAGGTGTGAAAGTTTTACTGGAAGATGTGAAAACGGGGGATTTAGTGTTTTTGATAAAAAAATCAAATCAACATAAACATGTTGGAATTGTTGAAGTAATTTCCAGTTGTCATAGTGAGCTTGTCGAACCACTGCAATCTAATATAAATTTAATTCACGCTTCGCTAGATGAAAAGAAGGTTGTCGGGCAAAAGCTGCAAAATGTTTTAGAAAGATACGAGTTTGTGGAGGCGAGAAGGATTGTGGAATAGAAGGTTACAAAGTCCTTACTCAATATATTCCGTCATAATTTATTACAAATTATAAATATGTTAATAGTAGAACAACTTAAACAATATAAAAACAAAAATATTCACATCGTTGGAATTGGGGGAGCGGAAGGGAGTGCGATTGCGGAGTTTTTAGTGAGCAATTGTATTTCCTCAATTACAGGACACGATTTTTCTGCCAAGGCAGATTTTAAAAAAGCTTTTTTCAATACGCATTTGAGTTTGAAATCGAAGGAGCGAGATGAAGCCTTGGATCACCTATTAAATTTGCCAATTAAAATTAATTTCAAGGATCATTATTTGGAAAATATTGAGGAGGCGGATGTAGTTTTTGTTTCACAAGTCTGGTTTAAATATTTTCAGAATATGCCGATTTTAGAAAATCTCAAAGATAACAGAATTCCTTTTAAGACTATTACAAATTTATATTTTGAACTTTCCCCCTGTCAGATTATTTCTGTAACGGGAACAAATGGAAAAACAACCACTGCAAGATTAATATATATTATTTTTGAAAAATGGGAGAAGGAAACTAGCCAGTTTAAATTATTTTTTGCTGGAAATGATCGGGAAAATTTACAAGTTTTGGATAAATTACAGGATATGAAAAAAGAAGATGTTTTGATTCTAGAGACAAGTAGTACTCAACTTCTCTTAAATTCTGACATAAGTCCTCATCTTGGAGTGATTACAAATATTTCTCCAAATCATTTGGATGATCATGGTAGTTTTGAAAATTATCTTGAAGCCAAGAAAAATTTAATTCGATATCAGAAAAAAGGAGATTTTGCGGTTTTGAATTATGACAATAAATCGACTAGAAAAATTGCCGCAGAATTTCGGGGTAATGCCTTTTTATTTAGCGCACAGAAGAAGCTAGAGGAGGGTTGTTTCATTAGAGACAGCGAAGTAGTGATTAGAGTAGATGGCAGAGAAACGGTTTTGATGCGAGTAGACGATATAAAGATTCCAGGAAAACATAACTTAGAGAATGTTTTGGCAGCTGTGAGCTGTGCTTATCTTTATGGAATTAGTTCGAATATTATCAAAGAGGGAATTTCAAAATATACAGGCATTAAACACAGACTTAAATTTATTTATAATATAAATGGAATCAAATATTATGATGATACGCAGGCGACGACTCCAGAAGCGACGATTGCTGGGATAAACTCCTTTGGTAATAATATAATCTTATTGGCTGGTGGGGATGATAAAGGGATGAATTATGAAGAGTTGGGAAAGAATATAAATAGCAAAGTCAAATTTTTAATATTGTTTCCGGGAGATGCGTCAGATAAAATTGAAAAGTTTGTGGACAAGAAAAAAAATGATTTTGTGAAAGTGAATACTTTTCAAGAGGCGATTGAGGAATTAAAAAAATATTACAAAAAAACCGACCTAAAAAAAGACGGCACGGTTTTGATTTCTCCCGGTGCAGCACATTTCTATTCCAGATTTGTGGAAAGCTCTGGCAAAGATTTGAAGCAGTGGGTTAGGTTATTATCAAGTATTAAGTAGTTACTTAATACGATTATCAAAAATGGAGTTCTCTTCAGAGTTTAAGTTGGTTGCGACAAATATGATTTTACAGGTTAAATCTTGTTCTCTAATTGCATAATACTTAATACTATTTCACTTTTCCTCCTCAATCAACTCCAATTCAATTGGATCTGTAGAAATTACTTCATTTTCTGCGCCACAAGCAGGGCAAATTAGAACTTCCCCAATCTCAGGTATTTCTTCTTCGATTGGAATTTCACAACCACATTCTTGGCAATTTGTCATATATTTGATTTAATGATTATATGCTAATTATAGTAAGATTATTTTAAAAGTCAAAAAAATAAGATGCTATGATTTTGCATCTTTGGACTTTGAAATTATTTGATAGATTATGTTTCCAATTATAATTAATATCATAGCAACTGTAAAATATAGTGCAAAGTGTTTAGCAACATTGACATAGGTTGTGTAGTAGATGCCATAACAAAAGAGAAATCAGAAAACAAATATCTCAATTAGTATTTTTTATAAGTCCATTTTTTTAAATTTATCAACTACTTTTACTATAGTCATAAAACATTCTATGAATGCAACTATTCCTGAAATAAATAACATAATTTTTAATGTTTCTTGGCTGATTGGTTCCATACTAATTCCTCCATATATATATTAAAATCCTAATACATTAAAAATAAATGTTAAATTTTCAAGATAAAATTAATAAAGAAGAAAAAGGTATCTGGAGATATGCTGATTTTTATGATGAGTTTATAAAATCAGAAAATCGTTTATATCTCAAAGATGGTGATTCGGAATTATTAGAAAATACAGATTTGAATAAAATCAGTCAGATAGATTATTTGTTTTTTTTAAGAGAAGATAAAAATGAAACAGAATCATTAAAAGGTAGGAGTTTGGCTTTTCAAGTTGCGCTTGCCAAACAAAATGGAAAAAAAGAGCTTGTAATTTCAACTTCGGGAAATGCGGGGATTGCGGCGGCTGCATATTGTGAAAAAGCGAAAATTAAATTATATATTTTTATTTCCCCGGAAACCGAAAGGGCAAAAATTGCACAAATGCAAAAGCATAATCCTATAATAATCAAATCCAAAAAAGCAATTCGGTTAGCAAATTATTTATCAGCAAGATATAAAATTGAAAATTTGAGACCGTCTGCGAATGAATCTTCTATTGAGGGTTTTAAATCAATTGCTTTTGAAATATTTGAGAAATTAGGAGAAATCGATGCACTTTTTACCTATGTGACCAGTGGAAGTTCGTTTGTGGGAATTGGCAGAGCTTATAAATTTTTACATGAAATTGGCGAAATCAAGACAATGCCAAAATTGTTTGCTGTTCAAAGTGGCGAGATTTCATCAATTTCCGAAGAATTTGAAAAAATTAATCAGCAAGAAAATTCTAGGGCAGGGAAATTGGGAGTGAAAAATACTCGAAGAAAAAATGAAATTTTACAGTTTATCAAACAAAGCGGAGGAAGAGGAATATATATAAAAGAAAATGAGTTTGATAAATCGAAAAAAATACTAGAGAAAAATAATATATATACATCGGCAGAAGGTTGTGCAAATTTTGCAGCTAGTTTACGAGAAGGAAAAAAAAATAAGTTAAATAAAATAGTTTGCATACTTTCGGGAAGGGAAAGAGAGAAAGATAAGCTGATTAAAGAAGATAAAATAAAAAGAGCGGAAAATTTTAAGGATGTAGATAATATAGTCGTCGGAAAATTTAATTGTTGCTGATAATCTTTTTGTCACTTTAAACCTTCTAAAAATATAAAATTTATGATAAGGGAAATTAATAAAATTAATGATTTGATAAATCAAGAAAAAACTGGTCCAATCTTTTTTGTCACTCCAAATCCAATATACGCAGTGGGGATAGAGAAAATTATTAGAGATTATTATGTAATTTGTGCACAGGAATATGACATTATTAAATTTTTAAGAAAAGAAAACATCCCAGTTTTATCTTTGAATGATAATAGTATAAAAAATGCTGGAAAAATTTTGACTAACAAGAAAGCCCTTGAATATATAAAGAGAAAATCAAAAAAAAGGAAGGCAAATATAATTACTTTCAAGCCAAGTCCGATGATTCAAAAAGCATGTCTTGATAACGATTTTAATTATTTAGGCAATGATTGGAAGCTGAGTGCGAAATTGGAAAATAAGATTGAATTTATTGAGGTAACAAAAAAATTAAAAATTCCTAATGCTGAATGCAAAATAATAAAATTAGACAATAACAAAGATTCTTTAAATTTCTCTGGGAAGCATAAATTTGTTTTACAGCTACCGCGAGGACATGCTGGAAATTCAACTTTTTTAATTAAGAATGAGAATGATTTCAAAAACCTTTCTGAAAAATATAAAAATAGAACCGTTAAAGTTTCAAAGTATTTTAAAGGAGAGACATATACAATTAATGCTTGTGTCGTCGGTAATAAGATATTAATTAGTAAGCCAATCTTCCAGATAACAGGATTTTCTTTATATAATAAAAATAGTTTTGGAGGAACATGCGGCAATGATTATGCTTATCCTAAAAAACTTTCCAGAGTACAAAGAAAAAAAATTTTTGATTACACCAATAAAATCGGGAATTATATCAATAAACTTGGATATAGGGGAATTTTTGGTTTAGATTTCGTGGTAAGTGGTGGAATAGTCAATCTAATAGAAATAAATCCGCGTATTATCGGATCGATGTCGCTTTTCACAAAACTTCAAATTCAAAGCAAGCAACCCCCTTTTTTACTTTTAAGTATTCTAGAATTTATAAACCCCGTCAAGATTCGGAGCACTAGTTTTGAAGAGTGGGACAAGGAGGATTGTTTTGTTGCTTCCCAACTAATGCTAAGAAATACTAAGAATAAATCAATTGAAATTATAAAAAGTATACAATCTGGAATTTATGAAATGAAAGGAAATAGATTATTTTATAAAGAAAAAGTGTATAGCACAGAGCGAAAATTAGGGGTTGAGGAATTTTTAGTGCAATGCTCTTCAATAGGTCGTTTAGTAAGTTCTGATTTAGAGTACGCAAATATACAATTTGGACATGGAATTATGGAGAATGATAATATCAAGATGGAAGATGAAGTAATAATAAACAAAGTGTTAGATAGTATAAAAATAAAGTAGTAATTTTTTTATGAAATTAAAAAACATCGATAAATCATTATTTATCACAGTCATCGCCTTGTCTGTTTTTGGTTTGATTATAATATCAAGTGCTAGTGTAGTGATGAGTTATAATAAATTTGGATATAATAATCATTATTATTTATTGCACCAGTTTTTATATGGTTTTCTTCCAGGAATCATATTACTATATCTAATCCAAAAAATTGATTATAAAATTCTAAAAAACTATGCCCCTTTGTTTTTAGTAGCAACTTTAATCTTGTCATTGATAGTCTTTATTCCAGGAGTAGGTTACGGTTTAAAAGGTGCCAACAGATGGATAGATATTGCTGGAATAAGTCTACAGCCGTCGGAATTTATAAAATTAACCTTTGTTATATATTTAGCTGCATGGCTTGAGAATAATAAAAAAGATAAAGAGAAATTTTCGAAACTATTAATTCCTTTTATTATAATAACTTCAGTAATCGCACTGCCTCTGATATTACAGCCAGATGTTGGGACCTTAAGTATTATTATACTTACGGCGGTGATAATGTATTTTATGTCTGGTGCAAGAATTAGTCATATACTGATTATTGTTTCGGGTGGAATTATGGGATTGTTATTTTTGATAAAAGTTGCCCCATACCGCATGAATAGATTTATAGTTTTTTTACATCCAGAACTAGATCCTCTAGGGATTGGGTATCAAATTAATCAGGCTTTATTAGCCATTGGTTCTGGAGGTTTTTTGGGGCTTGGATTTGGGAGAAGCAGGCAGAAATTTAATTATTTGCCAGAACCTATTGGTGACTCAATTTTTGCAGTAACCGGAGAAGAATTAGGCTTTGTCGGATTGTTTATTCTTTTAACACTTTTTCTTATATTTGCACTAAAAGGTTACAAGATAGCAAGCAAGGCACCAGATGATTTTGGAAAACTGGTTGCCATTGGAATTACTTCTTGGATTATTTTTCAGGCTTTTGTCAATATAGCCGCTATTATATCATTAATCCCTCTAACAGGTATTCCTTTACCTTTTATAAGCTATGGTGGATCGGCCTTAATTACTTCTTTGGTCGGATGCGGAATTTTACTTAGCATATCTAGACAAACAACAAAATAAAATTTCTTGTTAAAAGCTGTGAAATCTTATATTATATGATTAATAAGAATTTAATAAAAAATTATGAGAATATTATTTGTAGGAAGGCCATTAAAAGGTCACTTGTATCCATTGATTGCGATATATGAGGAGTTCAAAAAGACAATGAATCTAGAAGATTTTAATTCCATGGAATTCAAGCTAGTAACCGCAAAAAGCGAGTTTGTGCCTGATGTTCTACAGGGAATTGATATCCCATATAGTTTTGTAGTTTCTGCGAAAGAAAGAGATTCTTTCTCTCCACTGATTGTCCTAGACATTTTTAAGTCTTTTATCGGATTTATCCAATCTATTCTAGTGCTTTTTATCTACATGCCAGATGTTATTTTTTCAAAAGGTAGCGTTGTCTCTTTTCCTGTTGTGTTGGCTGGTTGGATATTGAGGATTCCGATTATTATTCATGAGTCAGATGCTATAGCTATTCCAATTGATAAATTTATGTTCAGACTTGCAAAAAAAGTAGCCGTTTCGTTTCCTGTCAGTAAAGATGTTTATGTTTCTAAGAAAGTTTTTTTCTCTGGAAATCCGACAAGGAGTTTTATTATTCCAGGAGATAAAATGAAAGCGAAACAAAGCTTTATTTTGCATGACGAAAAACCTGTTTTGTTTATTATGGCAGGAACTGAGGGAGCTGAACTTATTAATAGATTGGTGGTTGAGATTTTACCAAATTTGTTAAAAAAGTATCAAATCATCCATCAATGTGGATCAGCAAACTATAATTATGTCCGAGCAGTTGTTCAGAAAATGAATGTTCCTGATTTGAATGATTATCATATATTTCCGTATTTCAGAGAAAGAGCTGCTGATGCATATAATGCTAGTGACTTAGTAATTAGTAGGGCTGGAGCAAATACGGTTTCTGAAATTATGACAATGAACAAGGCAAGCATTTTAATACCTCTTTCAATAGGAGGTAGTGATAAACAGCAAAAAAATGCTTATCATTATTCTCAATCTGGAGCAGCTGTTATTGTTAGTGAAAAAAACCTAAAACCTCACTTGCTTTTGAATGTTGTTGATGATTTATTTAAAAATCATTTAAAAATTATTGAGATGGAACGAGCATCAAGAAAATTATCATATAACGATGCTGGACAAATAATTATTGAATCCATAAAGGAGCTAGGGGATTAAAATTGTAAATTTTCATGGAAATTGACTTCGAAAAAATTAATAAAATTCATTTTATAGGAATTGGTGGTATTGGCTTAAGTGCGATTGCCAGACTTATGCAAATGAATGGAAAAAAAATAAGCGGTTCGGATTTGAATCGTTCTTTGATTGTTGATAACCTTGAAAGAGATGGGCTGGAGGTTTTTATCGGACAGTCAGGCAAAAATATAGCTGATGACATTGAGCTGGTTATCCATACAATGGCAATTTCTAAAGAAAATCCAGAATTGAAAAAAGCAAAAGAACTGCATATAAAAACAATTACATATCCAGAATCACTTGGGCTTATCTTTAATGGTAGGTATGGGATTGCGGTTTGTGGCACTCATGGAAAATCTTCTACAACGGCGATGGCAGGGTTAATGCTGGACGATGCAGAACTTGATCCTTCAATTATTGTCGGTAGTATTTTGCCAAGATATAAAAGTAATTTGCGAATTGGAAAAAGTAAATATTTTTTGATTGAGGCTTGTGAGTATAAAAGAGCATT
This sequence comes from Patescibacteria group bacterium, assembly GCA_019428855.1. GTDB lineage: Bacteria > Patescibacteriota > Minisyncoccia > JAHIHE01 > JAGLIN01 > JAHYJV01. Next base: position 39,084 of record JAHYJV010000008.1, read on the forward strand.
TTTGAATTATTATCCGAAAATAATTTTATTAAACAACATTGAGCTTGATCATACGGATTATTATAAAGATTTAAATGATTTTAAAGGGGCTTTTACGGAATTTGTTTCGCATTTGCCAGAAGATGGGATTTTGATATGTAACGGAGATGATGAAAATATAGTTTGTATCAAGCATCAAGCATTAAAAGTCATAAAGTTTGGTCTGAAAGAAAATAATGAAGTGAGAGCTATAAATATAATATTCACAGATGGACGGACAAGATTTGAAGTTATTTATCAGAATGAAAATTTAGGAGAATTTGTATTAAAAGTTCCTGGACTTTTTAATATTTTTAATGCGTTGGGAGCGATTTCTTTAGGATTAAATTTGAAAATTCCAGTTGAGCAAATTAAAAAATCTCTGGAAAATTATGCAGGGATTTGGAGAAGATTCGAAATCAAGGGGGAGTATAAAAGTGCTTTGGTAATTTCTGACTATGCTCATCATCCGACAGCAGTTAAATCAACAATTGAAGCGACAAAAAATTTTTATCCTGGGAAAAGAATATTTACGGTTTTTCAACCTCATCAACACAATCGCATAAAAGAATTATACCAAGATTTCTTGAAAAGTTTTGACAAGGCTGATGTTTTGATTTTGGCGGAGATTTTTGATGTTACGGGAAGAGAAGAGGCAAAAGACCAAACTGTAGGTTCTTTAAATTTGGTCAATGATATCAAAAAACAAGGCAAAGTGATATCAAAAAATATATGTTATGCAAAAAATTTACAAGAAGCACGGAAATTGATTGATGAGAAAATCAAGCCAGATGATATATTGCTGATTATGGGTGCAGGTGATATCTATAAAATAGCCGATGAGTTGGTTGAATAAAAAAGAACATCACTTGTCTTTAGTGATGTTTGATATTGTTTTCATGTCTTAGAGAGTTTTGTTTTTTGTATCCTTAAATCTTAGTGGTGTTGTCATAATTAAATAATAAAACTAAATATTATCTATGTCAATTGAAATTTAATAAAAAAGTCTCTGAATAAAAAAGAACACCACCCATGCCTAAGTGATGTTTAATTTGGCAATTAGAATTTTTAGTAATCTTTTTATTACAACAATTGCCTCCTCCGTGGTAAAACTTAACCACTTCTTTCCCGTTATATCGTAAACTTTTTTTGTCATTGATATTACCTCGCATTTATTTTATGCTTAGTATAAATTAATTTGAAATTATGTCAATTGAAATTCAAAAAAATATCTCACTTTCAAAATATACCTCTTTTAGAATCGGCGGTCTGGCGAAGTTTTTTTGTGTCGTGGAAAATATTGATGAAATTCAAGAGGTTATGGAATATGCAAGAGAAAATAATTTAGCAGTTTTCGTTTTAGGAAGTGGAAGTAATATTCTTATTTCAGATAAGGGGTTTAATGGACTAGTTATAAAGATACAAGATATAAGATGCGAGATTCAAAATAGTGATAAAATATTTGTCGGTGCTGGGTTACCTTTGGCAAAATTAGTTAGTGAGTCAGTGAAGAATAATTTTACTGGGCTTGAATGGGCAGCAGGAATTCCTGGAACGGTCGGAGGAGCAATTTGTAATAATGCAGGGGCTCATGGAAAATCTATGGAAGATGTTGTAGAAGAAGTGGAGGCTATTGAAATTATCCCTATGGGCAAGTCTTGGCGAGTTGAAAAACTTGCTAAGCAAGAATGTAATTTTACATATCGCAACAGCATTTTCAAATCAGATAAAAAATATATCATTTTGAGTGCGGTTTTGAAATTGGTAAAAGAAGGTGAATCTGATAGCAGAAAATTAATTGCAGAATATCTTCAAGCCAGAAGAGAAAAACAACCACTGGAATATCCAAGCGTGGGCAGTATTTTTAAAAATCAGAAAATTGAGGATGATGTTCTGAAAAAAATATTCATTAAATACCCAGAGTTGAAAGAAATAGTAAAAGACAATATAGTTCCCGTGGGATGGTTTGTAGAGGAGCTTGGTTTAAAAGGAAGGAAAATAGGTGGAGCAATGATTTCCCAAAAGCATGGAAATTTTATCGTCAACACAGGCAATGCCCAAGCTGAAGATGTTGTGATTTTAATTAGCTTAATTAAGCAAAAAATTCGAGATCATTTTGGAGTTCAAC
>JAHYJV010000009.1 GCA_019428855.1 Patescibacteria group bacterium
CAGAATTAATCAGATTTATCAACTTTTACAATACGGTAAAACTCACAAGGGAATCGATAATCAAACCCCTATGGAGAAACTAATCAATTACTTTTATCCAGACGAACTATAAACAACGCTGGACAATCTAACATATTATTTTATATAGAATCACATTATGTATTGTATCTGCTATGGGGTATTTAATGGGATTATATTGACAAATCTTTAAAAAAATCTATAGTTGAGCTATATGATTAATAGTGTATCATATTATTAATATTTGTACATTGAACAAAGAACAAAAAATTAAAGAGGTTGATAAAATGAACGAGACAAAGAACATTGAGTATATTGCCAGAAAAGAAGAAAATGGAGATTGGTTGGTATTTAACAGCACTGATCACTCAGTAAAATGGTTAAATGATAATCAATTAAAAAAATTGAATAATGTTAAAACCATAGTAAGATCATTGGTAAGTGATGCCATGACCGCTCCGATAAAGTTATTCGTAAACGTCAACAACAAATGCAATCTTGAGTGCAAACACTGTTTCTCTGCTTCATCACCTGTCGGAAATTATCAAATTCCTTATGATAATTTCATAAAAATTATAGATGAAGCTTCGGAAATGGGTATATTTCTTTTCGTCATAGGCGGAGGAGAGCCACTTCTGAGAAATGATATATGGAAAGTCATATCCTATATCAGATCAAAAGGAATGGGTGTTTCTCTTACAACAAACGGGACGGTTTGTAACGACGAGATAATAAATAATATCAAGGAATACGACGTACGGATGAATATCAGTTTCGACGGAAAAGAAGAAACACATGATTCTGTCCGAGGAAGGAAAGGGGTATATAGAACTGCATTGAAAAATGTAAAAATTATGGTGGCTAATGGAATAAAGCCCACTATAAGATTTACTCTGATGCCGTTAAATATAAAGGATACCCCTCATATGATCTCTTTGGCAGATACGCTGGGTCTTAAGTTGAAAGTCAGGAGAGCAAAGCCAGCATCCAGGACAATGAAAAATGATATGATTATTAAACATATTGACCAGGAATATTTGGAAGCCATCAACTTATTGAATAACTCTCCTAACTGCGGAGTTGAAGATATTATGAATATCAATTTCAGAGCAAAGGAGCCCCTGCTTGTTAGCGATTCGGATTGCGGAGCCGCAACAAGAATAATGTTTATTGAAGCTGATGGAAAAATATCCCCTTGTTCATTTCTAAGGGATGAATTCTGTTCTGGCAGCATCTATACAGATACACTTGAAAGTATTTGGCGTGATAGTAGTCAATTTAAGTTAATAAGAAACTTAAAGCTAAATAAAGAGTGTGCCACATGCCACAGAAAAAGAGTTTGTCATGCAGAATGTCCGTCGATAAGACTGTATGTCAATGGATCACTTGATGCTGAAGATCCTGGTTGTTTGAAAAATCATATTAAACAGACAATCACGTAAAGGAAAGTCCAGTATGCTGTTTTGTAGCAGTATACTTATTTTTTAGCAAAGGAGGGAATATGTTTGTGAAAAGCGCAAGATACTATGATTTAATAAAAAGCTTGAAAGAATATCAGAAAGAAGCGGATCAGATTATCGATACCTTAAAATATTTTGGAATTTCAAGTGGAAATATTTTGGATTTGGCTTGCGGTACCGGAGAGCACGATAAATACTTAAAATCTAAATTTCATATAGATGGTTTGGATTTAAATAAAGAATTTATCGAAATTGCGAGAATTAAAAATCCAGAATGTATCTACAATGAAGGAAATATGATTGACTTTGAAATAAATAAAACCTATGATGCAATAATTTGTCTTTATGGTTCCATTGGTTATACTAAGTCATTAGATAATCTGTCTAAAATGATTGCCTGTTGTAAAAAGCACTTGAAGGACAATGGTTTGTTAATTATAGAGCCATGGTATAATCCTGATAATTGGGAAGTTAATGTTATCCATACTACTTCTGTAAAATCAAAATCTGTTAGCATAACAAGAATGTCAGTTGGCAGAGAGGATGGAAGTATAAATTTTCATTATCTGATCGGAGAAAATGGGAAAGGCATAGAATATTTTACTGAAAAGTATGAATTCGGATTGTTTACCCACGAGGAATTAATGAAAATACTTCACAAAAATAAATTTGATACAATTTTTATGGAACATACTTTTCAAAAAAGAGGCTTATATACAGGGAAATCATGTTAGCGTGTATGGTTGCAATTGTTTAATTGATTGCAACCTCTTTTTATACTTTAATTAAATTTATGGATAAATATATAATTTCTTCAGGACTAATATATAACGATAAAAATCAAATACTTTTAGCCCAGCATACACCAGAATTTGGAGAGGGTCATTATTGGTATATTCCAGGTGGCACTGCTAATAAAGGCGAAAACGCTATTGATGCTCTTAGGCGAGAGATAAAAGAGGAAACGAATATTGATATTAGTATTATCGGTAAGCTTGTTTATGTTGTTAAGCATACTAATTATAAAAGAGCATGGTATAGCGATATTTATGTTTATAAGATTAAAGACTGGAGCGGTGATATTAAAATAAACGATCCCGATGGTGATACCGTTAAATTAAAATGGTTTGATGCTAAACAAGCAATTATAGCTATAAAAAAAGTTCCATTTCAAGTTATGAGTGAGCCATTAATATATTATCTGGAAGGTAAAAAACCTAAAAAGGAATGGTCTTACACTGAACATATCGATAGTAGGATAGAGCTTCTATAAAAAAGTCCTGCTAATTTTATAGCTAGGACTGCATTTTGTTTATTCTTAAAAAATAAGTTTTGAGTATTTTATTTTAACTTTTTTATTTTTTGGTATCGAATAAGGGTATCGTACAAACGGCTTTCCGAAAATACCACATAGTATCGCAAGGTGTGATGAATAGCCACCTTCTTTGACAATTATCGCTTCTTTATCCTTGCATAATGGCCACATAGTAAGTTCGGCGCGTGGTAAAAAAATAATATTGCTATTTTCAACAAGGTAACCACTGATACTGTGTTTCGTTACTGTGGGGTAGGTATACGATTCAAGAAAATATAATTTCTTGTTTGAATAAGCCCATTCAATTATTTCATTTGGAAATAATTTTGTTATTTCTATCAGTTTTTCAATTACAGATTTGGGTAGCTTGCTATATTTCCCGCATTTTTTAAGGTTTGTTTCTCCTTTATCGATTTCGTATTTGTGACTTTGCTTTATCGCTTTTATCTTATTGAAACTGTTATAATAGGTTGTCGGAGTAAACCCCATTCTGTTTAAACCATAACCATTGCCGATTATAGATTCAATATAGATATTTTCATTATGGTTCCAGACATTACCAGAAAACTCTGAAGAAATTAATTCTTGAAAAAACAATTCTTTTATATGATTTGTTTCTGTAATTGGAATTTTTTCTCCAAACATTTTATCTGTAGTACATTCTCTTAAAAACCATCCTCTAAAAGTAAAATCATTAATTTGCTCCTGTTTTATTTCAGAAATGTTTTCAACTACAAGAGTTTCTGGAATAGTAAGACCTAGTTTTCTTGCTAATTTTAGACTTATTAATTTGCTGGTTTTTGGAATGAACTCGTCCAGTTCAATTATGTTGTTTGTAGACATCTTTTCCTCCCTATTTTTTTATGAAGAGTGTAGTTGCTTCATTCAACTGTTTTTACAGTATCATAATTTTTTTATTTCGTCCAGAATCTGTATTAGTCCAACACATTCTGGACAATAAATTATTATTAATCATATAATCCACGGGGGATTGCAAGCCCAAGCTCCAATGATATCTTTTTGTATTATACCATATAATCCATTCTAACATTTTTTCATTGAATTGCTCTATCTCGTCAAAGTATATTTCATTTTGATCTATGAATTCTTCTTGAATTGTTCTGCCTATTTTAGATTCAAAGTAAAGAGGAAGATTTCTATTTTCCTTGAATTACGAAATTCAATATATTTGTCACCCTGAGCTTGTCGAAGGGTAGAAAATGCGTCAAATTTATCATAGTTCGACTAGCTCACTATGACAAATTTAGCTATTTCGTAATTCACGGTAGTTTTACAAAATATATCTAAATCTTTTTTGACTTTCTCTTTGCCCATATTAGGACAGACATCAAATCTTAATCTTTTTATTTCCTTTAATGTGATTGGGTGTATTTCTCTTTTATTGTTATTCTTCCTTTTCTGTGATTTCTGATTTAGGCTAGTTAGCATATGTCCACTATCTTCATATAGCTTATTCCATAGGTAAAGGATTGATTGTTTTGCTCCGTAAGCATCTGTGGTGGCCTGTAGTCCATATTTTTTCCAAAAATTAATAATCTTTAACCTTTGCTTAGCTTCTTTGGTGATCATATGAGTATGGTAATGTTTTAACCCATAATTATACAATCTTGAGAAACCTTTGCAATGACCATATTTGAATCCTAACTGCATATATTTAGCTTATTTGATTTCCAATATGCGAGTGAAATTATACACAAATATATAAATTGGGTTAGTAAAATTACCCGCTCTGATTGCCCTATTTTCAAAACAGTGAAATTAAATTAAAAAAACAATGCTAAGCTTACTTTTAATGAATAACAAAAAAAGTCCCATATAGGGAGATTTTTGTTGAATTTTAATAAACTATATTTTCATAACAACATCTCTAAAAAATTCTTTAACGTTTCACCTTTTTAGAAATCTTTTTTACAGCTTTTTTTACTTTAACAGCTGAAACTATCGTTGCAACTTTTTTTACCATCACCTTAGTATTTTTTTTTGCAGACTTTTCTCCTTTGATAACCGGCATTTTTTCAGCTATTTTTTTAGTTTTCGAATCTGTCTTATTTATTACCGGTGTAATTACTTTTTTTTCAGAATTTAATGGTTCATTGTTTTTCATGTTTTCTACCGCACTTATGAGTCGATCCATCTTTGAATTCAATAATACTAGTTGATTTTTTAATTCATCATTATTTCCTTTACTACTATTATCACTATAATCATTCCTACGGGGGGCCTTGTAACTATTATTTTTTTCTTGCGAAAATCGATCACTGCCTCTCTCGCTTCCTTCATTTTTCTTTCCTCCGAAACACAAATTACAATAAATTGGCTTACCTTCTGATGGTCTAAATGGCACTTCACAAGACTTACCACATTGGTCGCAAACCGCTTGATGCATAGTAACGAGTCCTCGATCCCTATTAAATGATTCGCCACGACTTCTACCAGAAAAATTTGATTGACCTCGATCACGCTGACCAAAACCGCCGCCACTATGTTTCCCTCCTTCTCTTCTAAAATCTCCCATATTTTTTACTTATTAGTTATTATAACTAAAGTATGCACTATATTTATACAAATAGCAATGGGCTAGTGCTTTTGTTACCAAAAAACAACGATTCTAAAAATTACTTGCTTGACCCTGAAGGGTGTGCGACATTTGAAACTGTCTTGAAAAATATACTGACGAAAAAATTTAAGTTATAAAATGCGATAACAGTGATGACGGATACAATCGCATTTCTTGTTGGCTCCGCGAGAGGGATTCGAACCCCCGACCAATTGGTTAACAGCCAACTGCTCTACCACTGAGCTATCGCGGAATAAAAAAAGTGATTTTCGTTGCATTCCAACACACGCATAAATAAATTACAGTATTTGAAAATCACTTTAATAATATACTATTAATATTGACATTCGTCAACACTTAAATAACTTCCAGTCTAGAAGCTAACGCAACACTAATAGTGCGAAGCACTAAATGTGTTAAGTTAAAAATCTATGATAAATTATAAAAGATTTTTAATAATCAAGCAATTTTTTTGACTCTTTGTGTTTCCGAATTTTATCCAGAGCTTTGGCTTCAATCTGACGAATTCTTTCTCTGGTTACTCCAAATTCCTGCCCAATTTCTTCCAATGTATGAGTAACACCATCTTCAAGTCCAAAACGCAATTTCAAAATTTTTTGTTCTCTCGGAGAAAGTTCAATTATAATTTCCTTCACATATTCTTTCAACAACTGTCTTCCAGCAGATTGAGAAGGGAGAATCGCATCAGTATCCTCAATAAAATCTCTTAATGTACTTTCATCATCATCTTCACCTACCGATGTTTCCAGGGAAACCGTGTCTTGTGAAATTTTCATTATGTGTCTCACTTTTTCAACTTCAATATTCATTTCAGATGCAATTTCCTCTGGAAGCGGTTCTCGTCCCAAATCTTGGACAAGTCGTCTTGTAATTTGTGAAAATTTATTAATTGTCTCAACCATATGAACTGGAATTCTGATTGTTCGAGATTGATCTGCTATTGCTCTTGTAATTGCCTGACGAATCCACCAAGTTGCATAAGTTGAGAACTTATATCCTTTTCTATAATCAAATTTCTCTACGGCACGAAAAAGTCCAATATTACCTTCTTGAATCAGATCCAAAAGTGTTAAATTGGCGCTTCTGCCAACATATTTTTTTGCGATACTTACAACTAAACGAAGATTTGCCTCTGCTAAAGTTTGTCTTGCAGAAACATCACCTTTTTCTTTTCTTTTGGAAAGCTGAACTTCTTCTTCACCAGTTAAAAGAGATACTCGTCCAATTTCTCGAAGATACATTTGAACAGAATCGCTAGAGATATTATCCAAAGACAATTGCTTCATGTCTTTATCTAGTTCTTTTTTTGTTTTTTTGCCTTCATCAACTTTAACTTCTGACATATCAATAATATCGACAGAACTTTCTATACTGATATTGCTTTTCTCTAAGCTATCATACAGGTCCTCAAGTTGTTCAATATTATTTTCAATATCGGGAATGATTTTTATTATTTCTTCTTCAGTTACAAAACCTCTCAATTTTCCTGTAGCCAGCAGTTCTTTAATCTGCTCAGCAATATTTTTTTCTTGTACTTCAGTTAGCTCAACCTTTTTTGGGGAGGTTTTTTTATAGGCAACCTTAGTAATTTTTTTCTTGACAACTAGTTTTTTTGAAACGGTTTTTTTTGACACTTTATTTTTTGTAGTTTTTTTCTTAGCAAGAGTTTTTCCAAATTTTTTCTTTGTCATAGAAACCAACTTTTTTTTCGCAGTACTTTTTTTCTTTCCAGTTTTATTCATTTTTGAAGCTATTTTTTTTACCGTTTTTTTTATTATTTTTTTTGTTTTCATATTTTAATTTATAATAAATTTTTAACATCTTTTACTCAATATCTAAATCATTTAATTTCTTATATAGTTGATCAAATTTTTTAATGTCATCATCTTGAATTAAGCCAGTTTTCATTTTCATTTCAATTTTTTTCAACTCTTCTTTCAGCTTGATTTTCTTCAAATTTACAACACATGTTTTTGCTTCCTTGAAAACATCACCAATTTCATCTATCTCCTCCTCAACAACAAGTGCTGCCACATTCCAAGTATTAGAAAAGGAATCGCTCTTACTTTCAATATTTTCTTGCCTGGAAAGTTCATTTTTTAAATTCGCAAGAATATCCTCATTTAATTTATTCTCTTTTAAATATGCAGCCTTTATCAAACTATATATCTCTTTTATTTTATTATCTAAAAAAATATCATCGAGATCTTGAAACAAATCCTGAAAATATTGTGGGCGAAGAATTACAAAACCTAAGATTCTCTGTTGAAGTTGATTTTCTCTGGATACATTTTTTAATGATTCATTATTATTGTTCTTGAAACCTCGCTCACCGAAACCTGACTGCTCTCTTTTGATTTTATTCTCATATTCAAAAATTACCTTTTCATCAAGTCCTAATTTATCCGAAAGCATATTGCGATAATAGCCTCTGTCGATATCATTTGAAATATTCCCAATAATTCCTAAAAGTTCCTCTGCAATTTTTCTCTTACCATTAATATTGTCACTATCATACTTTGAAAATACACTCTCAAAATAAAACTCCATAATAAGTTTTGGACTTTTCACGGCTTTCTCCCATAGCTCTGGACTACTTTTAACGCAATCAGCAGGATCTTTGCCTTCGGGAACGGTAATTACGCTCACGCTCATATCTTCTGCCAAAGCCATTTCAATGCCTCTGTTTGCAGCTTTAATTCCAGCAGAATCCATGTCAAAAGAAAATGCAATATTTTTCGTATATCTTTTGATAATTTTAATTTGATCCGTTGTCAGCGCAGTTCCAGAAGTCGCTACGACATTTTCCACCTTGGCCTGAAAAGAAGCTATCACATCCATATTTCCCTCGACCATAATGCACAAATCATTTTCCCGAATTTCAGTTTTTGCTTTATCTAAACCATACAAAACCCTACTCTTATTATAAATCAATGTTTCTGGGGTATTGATATATTTTGCCTGAGATTCATCCCCTCCCGGCATCACACGCGAACTATAACCGATTGTCTGTCCTCCTATATTGTTTATTGGAAACATTATTCTATTTCGAAATCTATCATAAAATCCTCCTCGATCCTTTTTAACAGTCATTCCTGTTGCCAAAATATCAATTTCATTATATCCCTTGCTCTTTAAAAAATTACTCAGTAAATCCCATGAATCTGGAGCATACCCCAGCTGAAATTTTTCAATAATGTCGTCCGTAATTCCCCTGTCTTGTAAATATTTTAAAGCTAATTTTCCATTTTTAATCTTCAAACACTCTTGATAGAATTTTCTTGATATCTCAATTATCTCAAATATTTTTTTCTTCTTACTATCATCCGCTGAATTAAAGTTTTTAATCTTTACGCCAGCTCTATCCGCAAGCAATTTCAAGGCATCGTAAAATTCAATCCCCTCAATTTTCATGATGAATGTAAAAATATCTCCCCCCTCATTACAACCAAAACAATGCCAGGACTGTCTTTCTGGACTTACCATAAAAGATGGAGTCTTCTCATTATGAAAAGGACATTTTGCCTTGAAATTTCTCCCCGCTCGTTGCATTTGTATATAGCCAGCAAGAACTTCTTCTACGCTTAATTTTGACTTTATTTCATCTGTCTGAGAATCCAACATAAAATTAGCGATAAACAAATTATCCTATCGTAAGATTAGCATTTAATGTGCTTGTGGTCAAATTGCCATACTAACAAACTCACACCTGCGAACTAAAATAATTCTCATTTTTTTATCTATTTTCAAACCAAAGATATAATCAACTTTACTAACTTTTTTGAATCATGAACAACCCCACCATCCTTTTCCAAAAGATCTCCTCCAATAAATTTTTTGCTATTTAAATCATCATTGATTTTCACTAATTCTATAATTTCTAAATGCTTATTTTTAAAATTTTCAATTATGTCATTTGAAGGAATCAATGTATTAAAAATTACAAAGTCAAGTTCTGATTTTATATATTTTTCAACTTCATCAGAAAAATCTAAAACAGAAAAATTATTTGTTTCGCCGAGCTTGGTCATTGTGTTGCAAATGAATACTTTTTTCGCTTTTGATTTTTGAAAAGCTTCTGACATTCCTTGTGACAAAAAACAAGGAATAATTGAGGAATACAAATCTCCCGGTCCAATAATGATTAAATCGGCACTTTCTATTGCTTCCAAAGAAGGTTTATAGCTTTCTACTTCTGGACTTAAAAATACTTTTTTAATTGCTAAATTTGGATTGTGTTTTTTTGGCACATCAATTTCAGACTCGCCTTTGATAATTTCACCATTTTCAAGTTCTGCATTGACTTGAGTGTTTTTAATCGTGGCAGGCATGGCATATCCATTTACCTCCATAAATTCATGCACAAATTTTAATACTTTCTCATAGTCGCCAAAACTTTTTTCAAGACCTGCAAAAAAAACATTCGCAAAACTATGACCTTCGTGTCCGCCCTCAAAAATTTCTCTTCCAAATCGAAAATTCCACAAATCTTTTTTCCATTGTGGAGCCTCCGATAAAGCCAGAATATGTCGGCGAATATCTCCCGCAGGCAAAACTCCAAAGTCTTCACGAAGTTGACCAGTGGAACCACCATTATCAACCATAGAAGTTATGGTCGTAATTTTTACAGGATATTTAACCAATGATTCTAGAATTTTTTTTGGCATCGCACTGCCACCACCAAAACAAACTACTTTTTTTTCTTTCATAATAATATAAATTAGACTTAAACATGAGCCAAAAAATATTCCTCAACAACATTATTAATGTTAAACCCTTAAGGACCGCCCTTGTTTTATAAAATAATGAAACTTCTGAACGACAAATTAATTACAAGATTTCATAGCATTCGTATATTTTTTACAAGATACTGTCTACTTTTAATTATTTTAATGTATTTTAATTTTCAAAAATAAACAAATCAAATTTGTTGTGCTAATACTATTTTTTATTTTTTGACAAAATATCAAAATCATAAATTTCCGATATAATATTATAAACAGGTTTCTGGCCCATAAAATTATTATATTTTTTCATCTCTATAACCATATCTTTTCGAACCTCATTTTCCGCAAATAATTCAAATATTTTTTTGGTTAAAATATTTTCATCTAAAGTATCTTCTTTGATGACGATTAACATTTTTCTTTTTCGAAAAAATTCTGCGTTTTCAACTTGGTGATTGTTGGCAGCATTTCCAAGCGGTATGATAATGCCTGGCTTTTCAAGTGCCACAATTTCAAAAAGACTATTTGCGCCAGCCCGAGAAACTATTAAATCGCAAAGTGCAAAGGCATCTTTTAAACCATCTGCTAAAAAAGGGAAGATTCGGTAGCGAGTTTTATCACCCATTTCCATTTTCTCAGTTTCATCCTTTAATTTTTCATAATTTCCTTTTCCACATAAATGAATTACCTGAAATTTTTCTAATATTTTTGGAAGTGACATTGTAATCACCTCGTTTATCTTCCTTGCACCCTGGCTTCCTCCAAACACTAAAATCACAGGAATATCTTCTTTTAAATTAAAAAAATCTCTTGCTTTGTTTTTATTACCTCGCATAATATCTTCTCGGATGGGATTACCTGTTAAAATTACTTTTTTTTCTGAAAAGTATTTTTTTGAGAAATAAAAAGAAATTAAAATTTTCTTAGCAAATTTCGCAATTATCCTGTTTGCCAGACCAGGAACAATATCTGACTCATGAGTTATGATTGGAATCTTATAAATCCATGCGGCAATCACTGGAGGGACACTAGCAAATCCCCCTTTTGAGAAAACGATATCAGGTTTAACTTGATTGACAAAAAATAGAGATTGAATTGTTCCGATAATAATTTTGAAAATATCTGTTATGTTTTCTAATGACAAATAGCGCCGAAGCTTTCCAGCTTGAATTATTTTAATTTTTACATCGGCATCTAAAAGACAATGATTAAAATCACCCTGCGGTCCGATAAAAATAAATTCAGATTTAACCAGATTTTTTTCAGCTTCTGTTTTTCTTATTTCAGAAACCACTGTCAGAAGAGGAATAATATGTCCACCTGTCCCACCTCCAGTAAGTAATATTTTCATAAAGATTTCTTCTTTTGTTAATATTTCGAAATATTTTATCCTTGCCAATTATATGAATTTATTATAACATTAAATCATAAATAAGCTATAAGTAAAAATTAAATGCAAAAATTTATTATAAATGGCGGAAAATCTCTTCGCGGAAAAATTGATGTAAAAGGTTCAAAAAATGCGGCAACACCAATTCTTTCAGCTTGCCTGCTGACAAAGGAAGAATGTATTATCGACAATATTCCTCAAATTAATGATGTTTTGAAAATGATTGAGATTCTTCAAAGTATGGGTGTTGAGATTAAATGGCTTGCAAAAGGAAAATTAAGAATAAAGGCTAGTGATAATGTTGATCCGGAAAAAATGAATTTTGAAATTGTTGGACATATGCGTTCCTCGATTTTACTTCTTGGAAGTTTACTTGCTAGATTTAAAAAATTTAAAATAAAACAACCAGGTGGTTGTATCATTGGTGCCCGTCCAGTTGGAGTTCATTTTGATGCCCTTGAAGCTTTGGGTGCAAAAATAACCACAGAAAATGGGTTTTATTGTTTTAATGCCAGTAAATTAATTGGGAAGACAATAATTTTAAAAGAGTTTTCAGTCACCGCAACTGAGAATTTAATGATGGCTGCTTGCCTTGCCGAAGGCACAACGACCATCAAAATTGCAGCCATCGAACCTCATGTTCAAGATCTAGGAAGATTTCTTAATAAAATGGGAGCACGAATCAAAGGCATGGGCATTCACACAATTAAGATTCAAGGAGTTGAAAAACTTCACGGCACTGAGCACAAAATTATTCCAGATCAGATTGAAGCAGGAACATTTGCGATTGCTGCAATTGCAACAAAAGGAACCGTCACAATTAACAATGTAAATCCTCACGAGCTTGACTTGGTAATAGAAAAATTAAGAGAAATTGGTGGTAATATTGAAACGAAAAACAATCAACTACTCATTACACCTTCCTCGAAACTGAAGGCAATCCGAAAAATTGAAACCAGAACTTATCCAGGAGTACCAACTGACCTCCAAGCACCGTTTGCAGTTCTGGCAACTCAAGCCGAGGGAACAACGCTTATTCACGATACTATGTATGAAGGCAGATTGGCCTATATCAATGAACTGAATAAAATGGGTGCCAATGCCATAATTTGCGATCCACACCGAGCTTTGATTTCGGGACCAACGCCTCTTTACGGTCAAGACATCACTAGTTTTGACCTTCGTGCTGGAGCAACTCTTGTGATTGCCGCCTTGATGGCAGAAGGGGAAAGTAGCATTGATAGAATTGAACAAATCGACCGAGGCTATGAAGACATTGAAAAAAGGTTACAAAATCTCGGTGCAGATATAAAGAGGATAGAAGTTTGAAAAGAAACTGGAAAATAAAAATTTGTTAGCTCCACACTCCGTGTGGAGTCTTTTGTAATTTCAGAAAACAAATTTAATACTAAATACTAAATCATTCCACCGTCACACTCTTGGCTAAATTTCTTGGTTTATCAATATCGAGACCAAGCTCAATACCCACATAGGCCGCGAAAAGATGAAGTGGGATGGCTGTCAAAAGCGGTGTGAGCATTTCTAAAGTTTTGGGAATATATATTACATCATCCGCAAGACTTTTTATATCTTCATTCCCTTCGGTGGCGATAGCAATCACCTTGCCATCACGAGCTTTCACTTCTTCTATATTGCTCCACATTTTTTCATAAACACTGTCGCTTGGTGCGATGAAAAAACAAGGAAAATTTTTATCAATCATAGCAATAGGGCCATGCTTCATTTCTCCTCCAGCATAACCTTCGGCATGAATCAAGCTGGCAACTTCCTTTAGCTTCAAGGCCCCTTCACAAGCAATTGGATAGTTATATTTTCGACCCAGAAAAAAGAAATTTCTATAATTTGAATATTTCTTCGCTAACTTTTCCACTTCATTGCTTGATTTTAAAACTCTTGTCATCAAATCTGGCA
This sequence comes from Patescibacteria group bacterium, assembly GCA_019428855.1. Taxonomy (GTDB): domain Bacteria; phylum Patescibacteriota; class Minisyncoccia; order JAHIHE01; family JAGLIN01; genus JAHYJV01. The sequence goes on from JAHYJV010000009.1 coordinate 13,442, forward strand.
ACTTTTTAATTTCATCTGTTATTCTCTTCCCTATCACAAAAGACATATCTCTTGTTCTTCCTAGATATACCGTCAACAAAGAAAGAACTACTATTTGAGAAATAAATGCCTTTGTGGAAGCAACTGAAATTTCAGGACCAGCATGATTATAAACTCCGGCGTGAGTTTCTCTGGCAATCGTACTACCAACAGTGTTAACAATTCCCAAAACCAAGGCACCTTTTCTTTTTGCCTCTTGAACAGATGCCAAAGTGTCAGCTGTTTCCCCTGACTGACTAATCGCAATCACTACGGTTTGAGCATCAATAATCGGTTTTCGATATCGAAATTCACTAGCAATTTCCACTTCCACTGGAATTCCCGCATATTCCTCCAACATATATTCACCCACCCTTCCTGCATAGTTTGCAGTTCCACAGGCTATAATGATAATGCGATTTATATTTCTTATTTGATCTTGATTAAGAACATCCAACCCTCCAAGTTTTACAAGACCTTCACCGTCAACGATTCTTCCTCGAAATGAATTTTTCACCACCTCTGGTCCTTCAAAAATTTCCTTAAAAATAAAATGCTCATATCCCTCTTTTTGAATTTCACTAGCATCTTGCTTAATCTTGCAATGTTCTCTCTGAACACAGTTATTGCTTATTGTCGAAATAATATGATAATCATCAGCCGTAATAATTCCCAATTCATCATCCTCTAAATACACTATCTGGTCCGTATAGCCAATCACTGCCGATGCATCTGAAGCAATAAAATTTTCACCTACGCCTATGCCAATAATTAACGGACTGCTCTTTTTTGCAACCACGATTTTAGCTGGATCATATTTTGCAATTACAGCAATTGCATAAGCCCCTTTAATATGAACCAAGGAATTCAAAACAGCTTCTTCTAAATTTCCTTTAAAATGACTTTCAATTAAATGTGAAATCACCTCCGTGTCAGTTTCTGAGCAAAATTTATGTCCCGATTTTTCAAGATCTTCTTTAAGCTTCTTATAATTTTCAATAATACCATTGTGCACCACAAATATTTCTTCCTTACAATCCCCGTGAGGATGAGCATTTTTCTCTGATGGAAATCCATGTGTCGCCCATCTCGTATGTGCAATACCAGATTTTCCAGAAAGATTATTAGAGTTTAATTTTTCTTCCAAAACACATATTTTACCCACCGACTTAATACATTTTAATATTGCATCATCAGAAAGTACCGCAACTCCAGCAGAATCATAACCCCGATATTCAAGCCTTTTCAACGCATCTAAGAGAAAATTTTGCGCCTCTTTTTTTCCAATATATCCCGCAATTCCACACATATCTTAAATTGTTATTATATTATATTCTGATTCAGAAAAATAAATGGTCAAAAGCATTAATCATTGTTGGCTCCAAACTCTTCGGTAAATCCATGCCCGAATCAATGAAATCCTTACCATATTTTAAAAAACTCCAATCAATAGACCAAAGTTTCTAACTGAAATAATTTTAAAATGCTCTACTCCCATTCCCTCGCCTTTAACCCTTTTTCTGCTGCCTTTCTTTGTGCTGCTTGTTTCGAGATTCCCTCACCCTCGGCAACTTTTTCTTCTCCCAAGAAGACGCCAATCATAAAATGTTTATCGTGATCAGGACCCCATTCTCGAATAACTCTATATACTGGAGTTACTCCCACAATCTCTTGTGCAATCTCTTGAAATTTACTCTTTGGATCTTGGTACAACTTGTCACTTAAGACATTATCCATTTTTACTAAGAAATTTTCGGCAATAAATTTTGCTGACTTTTTATACCCTTGATCCAGGTAAATAGCACCAATCACTGCCTCAAGAGCATTTGCAATAATATATTGTCGTGCTCTGCCCGTATCTTTTGTTTCACCTTTACTCATCAAAAGATATTCCTCTAGGCCCAACTCTTCAGAAATCTTGGCAAGCATTTTTCGGTTTACAAGTGCTGCTCTAAAATTTGTCAATTCTCCTTCGGGATTTGAAAATTTATTATATAAAAATTCTGTAGTCACAAGTTCAAGCACTGCATCGCCTAAAAATTCAAGTCTTTCGTTGTGATCCAATTCAAAATCTTTGTGCTCGTTTATATAAGATCTGTGCACCAATGCTTGTCTTAACAAATCCTGATTTTTAAATTTTACTTTTATTTTTTTTTCAAATATCTCTAAATTGCACATAATATTTTATAAACTTTTAATAAAAATCAACCCTTATTATTAGGCCTTTCGTTTTCTTCTATCTTGCTTGCAATTTCTTTATATAATGAACCAAGTACGCCATTTACAAACTTTCCACTTGAATTACCGCCGAATGACTTTGCCAGCTCTATGGCTTCGTTTATCGCAACCCTTGGAGGTACATCTTCTCTCTCACAGAACATCAACTCATAAACACCTATTCTAAGAATATTTCTATCAATAATTGTAACTTGATCGATAGGCCATTCTGGCGCCAGTCTTTGAATAACAGAATCAATTTTTTTCATATTATTATAAACACCGTCTATGACATCTAACACAAATTCGTCCTCTTTTTCGCCTGAACCGTACTGCTGGATATTGTTATTTACAATAAAATCAAGCTTCTCTTTATTATTTGCATTTTCATCCCCACTAATCATAGAGAATTTAAAATCCCACTCATACAAGCTTTGCATTGTTATTGATCTGGACAAGTGTCGATTTGACATAATTCCTAGTTATTTAAACTATTTTTCTATTTATCTCCCCTAACTACACTTTTTATTCCTTCAATCCTGTCTGATTTATGATCTATCTTTCTGATTTTTTCAGATTCTTTATTTATTTTCTTCAACTCTTTACTTTCTTCTTTTACCTTCTTTTTTTCAATCTTGGCACGCTGTTTTCTTGGTAGCTTCTTGGTCATGTCAATGTATTCTTTTCCTTTATAAAATCCACAACCGTCGCAAACGGTATGTGGTTTAATAGCTTTTTCACATTTGGGACATTTAATTAAATTGATTGACTTTAGGGCATGATGAGATCTTCTTTGGTTCTTAGCAGCTTTTGATGTTTTCTTTTTTGGATGTGGCATATTTTTCTTCAATTAATAAATATATTCTTATCTAACTAATTCCTATCTTAAACTAAATTTAACTATTTTGCAAGTGCATTTGATAAATTTCTTATTTATCTGAATTTAGAAAATAATTTTTGATGGGCATAAATGATTTTCTGTGAATCTTACATGGACCTTTCTCTCGAATCATATCTAAATGTAGTTTAGTTCCATAACCTTTATGCTTCGCAAAACCATAACCAGGATATTGACAATCAAGTTTATGCAATATAGTGTCTCTGGTAACCTTAGCGACGATTGATGCTGCACTCACAGAAAAAACATATTGATCTGCCTTCGGAATCGCCATTTGACTTGCTGGAAAATTTTCAACTGTATTTATTCCATCAACCAATATAAAATCCGGCATTATTTTCAAATTTTCAACCGCATTTCTCATTGCTAATTTTGTTGCTTCTAAAATATTTATTTGATCAATAGTTCTTTCTGATACCACCCCTATTCCCCAATCCTCAGAATGTTTGACAATCATTTCATAAAAATATTCCCTTTTTTTTTCAGAAATAGTTTTTGAATCACGAATACCTTTTTTGATTAAATTATCTATACATTTCAAATCATGAAAAACGACAGCTGCAGCGACTACAGGACCCGCGAGTGGACCTCTACCAGCTTCGTCAACTCCTGCAATATATTTATAACCTCTTTGAAATAATTTTTCTTCTCTGTAAAAATCTGGTATAATCATACAATTTATTTCTTTCAATGCCCTCCTAATTAACAGTTTAAATTAAATCAATTTCAATAAAAATAAAATCTAAGTATCTTCCTCAATTTTTCACTTGTTTATTATACTTATTTTTTAAATTTCTGTCAATAATTGCCATTTGCGCTACAAAATTATATAATAAATATACACTTATCTCATAAATTAAACATATGAAAGAAGATTTAAAAGGTTCTGCTAATATTTATCAAGAATACTGGGATATAGTAGATAAATCTCTCAATGAAGGATCTGATGCTGGTTATAAAATGGCGATAATAGAAACAGAAAAGATTCTAACTCTCGCCTTCAAAGAGAAAAAAATACCTGGAGATAGTAACCTGGAAAAAATTAATAATTTCTTAGAGTTTATTAAAAATCCGGAGAAACTAAAATATTCTCATGCCATGTATGAAAGAATTATAAATGAACCAGGATTTAGGATATCATCTGAAGATACAAAGGAAATTGTTTTGGGATATTACAAAGCCATTAACGACATTACAAATATCAAATCCAAGAACATATCCATTGGTAAAAAAGTGGACTATTTCTTCAAAAACAATTTTAAAAAATATTCTTTCAAACCAAAAATGATTTTTATATACTTATTCATCTTTTTTCTTTTGATATTTATTTCAACTGAAACTTCTTTGGGAATTGAAATAGCAGGTTCTTTTGTAGCCTTTACTCGATTTCTTTTCTACACAGTTATTTTCGGCTTGCTAAAAGTTTCTATTATATTTATTCTGGTTATAGGTGCCTTATATTATTTACAGCATAAATTAAAAAAATAATTAATCTCTTTCATAAATGAAATTTACTCACCTTCACACGCATAGTCATTACAGCCTACTTGATGGTTTAGCAAAAATTGATGATCTTATCCTGCGTGCCCAAGAATTAGAAATGGATTCCTTGGCCCTTACTGACCACGGAGTCATGTATGGTGCCGTTGAATTCTATCAAAAAGCAAAAAAGAATAACATCAAGCCAATTATTGGAGTAGAAGCATATGTATCTGCTGTTTCTAGGCATGATAAAACACTTGGTTTGAACGACCGAAGAAACCACCTAATTCTGCTTGCTAAAAATGATATTGGTTACAAAAACCTCATAAAAATGACAACCTCAGCTCACATTGAAGGTTTTTATTATAAACCAAGAATAGACAAGGAACTGCTGAAGGATAATTCCGCAGGTTTGATAGGCACCAGCGCTTGTATGGGAGGAGAAATTTCACAGGCAATTCTAGCGAACAATTTCCAGAAAGCTGAAGAAGTGATAAATGGATTTCAAGAAATTTTTGGGAAAGAAAATTTCTATCTTGAACTTCAGGATCATCCTAATCTCCAAGGGCAAACTGAAATTAATAATGCCTTAATCAAGCTTAGTGCAAAAACTAAAGCTCCACTAGTGGCCGCTAATGATATTCATTATATAAACAAAGAAGACGACAAAGCTCAAGATATTTTGCTTTGCATCCAAATGAACCGAACTATAGATGAAAAAAATCGAATGACGATGATTGGCGAAGATTATTCCATGAAAAGTACAGAACAGATGATTCAAAATTTCAAGCATATTCCTGAAGCAATTGATAATACGCAAAAGATTGTCTCAGATTGTAATATTGAGCTTGATTTAGGAAAAATTCTTCTTCCTCATTATGAAGTTCCAGATAAACTTACGCCTGAAAAATATCTGGAAAAACTCTGTCGAATTGGAATTTCAAAAAGATATGGAAAAACAAACGACACCATTGAAAAAAGATTACAATTTGAATTGAATACAATTGCAAATATGGGATTTGCCTCGTATTTTTTGATTGTTCAGGACTTTGTTAATTGGTCAAAAAGCCAGGGAATTGTCGTTGGTCCTGGAAGAGGAAGTGCGGCTGGTTCGATAGTTTCATATCTCATCGGTATTACAGATATTGACCCGATTAAATATGATTTACTTTTCGAAAGATTTTTAAACCCTGATCGAATTAGTATGCCGGATATTGATTTAGACTTTGCGGATAACAGAAGAGATGAAGTTCTCAAGTATGTCGCCCAAAAATATGGTCAAGATCATGTCGCCCAAATTATCACCTTTGGAACCATGGCGGCGCGTGCTGCCATTCGTGACACAGGAAGAGCGCTGGGACTCCCCTATTCCTTGTGTGATCGTGTTTCTAAAGCCATTCCAATGTTTACGAAGCTTCCAGACGCCATTGCCAATGTCAAAGAATTAAAAGATATGTACGAAGGTGAATCGGCAGTAAAAAACCTCATTGATAATGCTCTGAAGCTTGAAGGGGTTGCCCGTCATAGTTCGACACACGCTTGCGGTGTAGTAATAAGTAAAAATTCCTTGAATCATTATACCCCTTGTCAATATCCACCTCAGGGAGATTTGGGACTAGTAACCCAATATGATATGCACAATATCGAAGACCTCGGGCTTTTAAAAATGGATTTTTTGGGATTAAAAAACCTCACGATTATTGAAAATACTATCAAAATTATTGCCAAAACTAAAGATGAAAAAATTGATTTAACAAATATTCCCCTTCAGGATGAAAAAACTTTTCAGTTATTCCGAGATGGAAAAACAACTGGCGTTTTTCAGTTTGAATCAAGCGGTATGAAAAGATATTTAAAAAAACTAGCTCCAAGCGATTTTGAAGACATTGTGGCAATGGTAGCCATGTATCGACCAGGACCACTGAATTCTGGAATGGTTGATGAATTTATTAATCGAAAGCACGGTCGAAAAGAAGTGGCTTACAAACATCCCATTATGGAAAATGCCTTAAAAAATACTTATGGTGTTATAATCTATCAAGAACAGGTCATGAGACTTTCCAAAGATATGGCCAGCTTCACAGGCGGACAAGCAGACACACTGCGCAAAGCAATGGGAAAGAAAATTGCCGAACTGATGGCAAAAATGAAAGTATCTTTCATTGAAGGTTGTGTAAAAAATAATATTTCCAAAAAAATTGCTGAGGAAACCTTTACAGATATGGAAAAATTTGCGGAATATGGTTTCAATAGGTCTCATGCAGTTTGTTATGCGTTTATAGGCTATCAAACTGCCTATCTCAAAGCTCACTATCCCGCCGAGTTTATGGCCTCGCTTCTCACGGCTGATCGAGAAAATATTGACCGCATTGCAATTGAAGTTGATGAATGCAGACAAATGGGAATTGCAGTTCTTCCCCCTGATGTTAATATGAGTTTTGTGAATTTTGGTGTAATCAATGAAAATGGAAAAGAAGAAATCCGTTTCGGACTTTCAGCTATTAAAAATGTTGGACAAAATATTGTACAAATAATTGTTGACGAAAGAAAAGAGAATGGAAAATTCAAGGGAATTGAAGATTTTGTTCTGCGCGTGGAATCAAAAGATTTGAATAAAAAATCGATGGAAAGTCTCACTCGGTCAGGCTCATTTGATAGTATGGAAGAGGCAAATAAACTTCTTGCCAACATGGAAAAAATTATTCTGTTCTCCAAAGAGCACCAGAAAGCAAAAAATAGCGGACAAGTTAGTTTATTCGGCACGGTAGAAGATTCCACTAACAGTACAGATCAGCTTCAGCTTACTAATACATCGCCAATAGATAAGTCAGAAAAAATGGCATGGGAAAAAGAATTGCTTGGACTTTATGTTTCTGATCATCCCTTGCAGGAATATGCATCCTATTTGAGAAACGAATTTAAGGGTATAAACGACCTTTCCAATGAAGATGTCAACCAAATTGTCAAAGTTGGTGGCATTATCACCAAGATTCAGAAGATTGTCACCAAAAGAGGTCAAACGATGGTTTTCGCAATTTTAGAAGATTTAACTGGAAAAATTGAGGCTTTGGTCTTTCCAAGACTCCTAGATCAAAATCAAGAAATTTGGACAGAAGGTAATATCGTATGGATTAAAGGAAAGCTCTCTGACAAAGACGGTGTTTTCAAAATGATGGCCGAAGAAATCAAAAACATTAACATGAATGACGCCAAATCGTATTCAAAAAGAAATCAAGAAGCTGAAGAAAAAATAGCCAATTCAATCCAAATCAAAATTCCAACAGAGAATTCCCAAGAAATTATGAAAAAAATTTCTGAGATTTTGAAATCTGCCCCAGCTGGCAGTAATCAAGTTTACATCTCCATCCCCTCTGTTGACGGAAGTTATAAAAAAATAAAAACATTAAAGGCTATTAAGAAGAGTGAAAAATTTATGCATGAAATTAATGAAATTGTAGGATAAGTACATTGAGAATAAAACAACTATTTTTTACACAATTTAAATAATCCTTTAGACTATATTCAGAAGTGACTGGGACGGCTACCAACCGTTCTTGGTAATAGTTGTCATTCTGAACTTGATTCAGAATCTTTTTTTTGCTAAGACTTATTTCTTGATTTAAAGTAAAATAAGATTTAATAGACAGCAGATTCTGAAACAATTTCAGAATGACAAAAAAATCAATCTCTACTAACTCGAGGCTAAACTTCAAAACAATCTGAAAGTTGTCTTAATTTTATTAAGGAATTTAAGTGGAACCGCCCTCTTTATAAGGTCCCAAAGCGCAAGAATTCTTGGGCTTTTTTATTTGGAAATTTCTGTCATTACGAGGATACGAAACGAACAAAGTAAGAGAAAAAACGATATGACAATCTCGTATTTAATTTTATAAAACCTTATATCAAAACCCTAATTGTAAAGTTAAGGTATTCTATCGCATTGTTTCAGAATGAAAAAAAATGGAAATAAAATTTTAATTAAATTTAAAATCATGAACAAAGAAACACAACTCGAAATTAAAAGACCTTAGTTTGCGCACATTTTGGCCAGTGCTGTCATGGAAATGTTTCCAGAAGCAAAATTCTAAATTGGTCCGAATATTGAAAATGGATTTTATTATGATTTTGATCTTCCACGAACACTGATTCCCGAGGACTTGCCGATTTTACAAAGAAAAATGACAAAATTATCAACAAGAATCTTCCTTTTGAAAAACAATTCATTACTCATGAAAAAACCAATGAGCTTTTTAAAAAAGCAAGTCAATATTATAAAGTTGAAATTTTAAGTGGCGAGGCAAAAGATACCGAAGTTTCACTCTCTCGAACGGGCGAGTTTGTTGACCTTTGCCGTGGTCCGCATATTGATTCCACTGGCGAGCTTGATATTAAATCATTCAAACAAACCAAAATTGCTGGCGCTTATTGGCGTGGAGATGAAAAAAATAAAATGCTCCAAAGAATTTATGGCGTGACTTTTAATAATAAGAAAGAACTAAAATCATATCAAATTAAACTTAAAGAAGCTGTCAAAAGAGACCACAGAAAATTAGGTAGAGAATTAGACTTGTTTTGCTTTTCTCCTCTTGTTGGTCCATGATTACCACTGTTCACGCCAAAAGGCACTATAATAAAAGAAGAATTACAAAAGCATATTGAAAATGTTTGTCGCAATTATGGCTTTGAAAAAGTAATGCCACCTCATTTGACTAAAATTGATTTATACGAAATCTCTGGTCATGCCAAAAAATTTGCTAAAGAGCTCTTCCATGTAACATCTGAAGCTGGTCATGATTTAGTTATGAAACCAGTTCAATGTCCTCACCAAACACAAATCTATACCTCCAGAGTTAGGTCTTATAGAGATCTGCCCATTCGCTACATGGAGTCTGAAAACAATATCGTGCCGAAAAAACTGGTGAAGTTGGAGGTTTAAATCGAGTTTATGCCATCACTGTTGAAGACGCACACACTTTTTGCAGACCAGACCAAGTAAAAGATGAAATTATTGGATTAATCAATATCATTAAAAATTTTTATACGGCTCTCGGATTATGGGAAAATCACTCGGTTTCTCTTTCGGTGTGTAATTATGCCAGTCCAAATAAATATATTGGAGAACCAAAAGATTGGGATTTATGTGAAGAAATGCTTCAAATTGTTTCGGATGGAATGGGCTTGAATGCCAAACGATGCGAAGGTGTAGCCGCACTATATGGTCCAAAATTAGATTTTATGTTTAAAGATGCCATGGGCAAGGAAGTTCAAATTCCAACAGTTCAAGTAGATTTTGCAACGCCAAAGAAATTTAATTTTTTATACACCGACAAAGATGGGATTGAAAAAAACCAGTCATGGTGCATCGAGCAGTTCTAGGTTCTTATGAAAGATTTATGGCCCTTAATTGAACATTTTGCTGGCGTCTTCCCTGTTTGGATTGCACCTGTACAAGTCAGAATTCTGCCGATTTCTGAAGAAAAACATCTGGCTTATGCTCAGGAAATAAAAAAAAATTATTGACAAACGGTTTCCGCGTCGAACTCGAGAAAGACAATGAAACACTCGGAAAAAAAATTCGCTTAGCAAAAATGCAGAGAATACCCTATCTGATTATTGCCGGAGAAAAAGAAATTGAAGAAAATGATATTACCGTTGAAAATCGTGGAAATGAAAAAGGTGAAAAAATGGAATTGTTGAAATTTATTGAAAAAATTACAAGTTAAATAAAAAACCGGTCCTAGAAATGATTTCTTCGTGTAAAATTAAACATATAAAAATCCGTTATAACGCGATTTTCATATATGAAAAATGAATATAAATTCTATACATAATTACAAATCATTGACATATCCATCTATTGTATATATTATTTAAATGTAAAATAGGAGGTTTTGTAAAATGACATCATATCTAACGATAGAAGACATCATACGAATGGCAAAAGAAGCGGGAATAAATTCAAATGAATTTTTCATTGCTACTAAGTTGCTTATAAAAGGGAAAACAATCAGAGTGGAAGGCATAATAAATATGTCTACTGGAAATCTGCTTGTTAATAATGGTCGAACAAGATTTGATGGACAAAGCCATCGATCTTTTGGACCAGGAACAAGAATAGCTTCTATTTTATAATGATTCTTGATTGAATCATTATTTTTTTACAATATATTACAGCGAAAATATCAAATCTTATCAAATATTTATGAAATACTTCATCAAAACCTATGGCTGCCAAATGAACCATTCCGATTCGGAACGAATTGCGGGGATTTTGGAATTGGCAAATTATGAAATGGTCAGAGAAGAAAAAGATGCAGACTTGGTCGTGATAAATATGTGTAGCGTTAGGGAATCAGCTGTCAATCGAATTTCTGGAAATTTTCATAAATATAAAAAGTATAAAATAATAAATTCAAATTTCAAAACAGTAATTACAGGGTGCGTTTTGGAAAGCGATAAGAGAAAATTTGATAAATTATTTGATTTAGTAATTGATATCAAGGAAATTGAGAAATTACCCAAGATATTAAAAGATTGTCATTCTGAGCTTGATTCAGAATCTTCAAAAAATATGGATTTAAACGCTACCATATCCTCTAGATTATTTATTTCTGAAATAGGCGTATATAACAACAATAAACAAAAGATTCTGAATCAAGCTCAGAATGACAATGATGTTATAAAAGATTATTTTAGTATCGCTCCTCAATATCAAAGTAAAATAACCGCTTATGTGCCAATTATGACCGGCTGTAATAACTTCTGTACTTATTGCGTCGTGCCTTACACTAGGGGAAGAGAAAAATCACGAACGGTCAGGGAAATTATTGAAGAGATTACAAAATTGATTGAAAATGGATACAAGGAAATCATTCTTTTAGGTCAAAATGTAAATTCATATAAACCAGATGATAAGACCGATTTTCCAGAATTACTACATCAAATCAATGATATATCCGGTATTTTTTGGATAAGATTCATGACTAGTCATCCGAAAGACATTAGCGAAGAACTTATTAAAACCATCACCGATTGTAAAAAATGTACAGAGCATATTCACCTTGCACTGCAATCTGGCGATGATGAAATTTTGAAAATGATGAACAGAAAATATACAACAGAACATTTTTTAAATATCGTGAATATGATTAGAAATTATATTCCCGAAATTTCGATTACCACTGATATTATTGTCGGCTTTCCATTAGAAAAAGACGAACAATTTCAAAACACAGTTAAACTTATGAAAAAGGCGAAATTTGATATGGCTTATATCAACAAATATTCTCCGCGAGCTGGCACAGTTTCTGCAAAGATGGATGACGACATCAGTTGGGAAGAAAAGAAGAATAGAGAAAATATTCTTACGGAGTTGCTCAAAAAAACCGCTCTAGAAAATAATAAAAAATATATTGGAAAAGTGATTGATGTCCTGATTGAAAAAACAGATGATGAATATTTATATGGAAAATCAAGAAGTGGAAAAAATGTAAAGGTAGAATTAGATAATATTAATCAAGAATTAAGAGCTAGAATTGGCAAATTCATGAAAACTAAAATAACCAAAGCTAAACCCTGGAATTTAGAAGGGCTAGTTTGGAGATAAAAAAATTCTGTACTCATTCTAATACAAAATCAAATATTATTTCCCTCTTCGGGAAATAATATTTGCTTAACCTCTATCTTTACTTTATCAATTTCTATTCCCTCTTGACGAAGTTTTGATCGGACATAAAATAAATAAAGCTTTATCCACTCTTCAACATCTTTTGTAGCACGAAGCATCTCACTGCTTGGCAACGGTTCTTCTTCGTGGGTATTCACTAGAGAGAAGACTGTTCCTGCTGAAAAATAATTTGGCTCTGAAACTGAAAAAATTACCTTAACAATACTTTTTTCAAATTTAATCGATTCAATTACTACATTTCTCCAATCCTTTTTTGTTCTTCAATAAATTTTTTGATATTTTCTTGATCGCCTTTGAGTAAATTAACTATAATTGTTGCTTAATAAGTCTCAACTGCTTCAATGCTTCCAAATTTTGCTAGATACACCATATAAATCCTTTTTTTAAAAGTTTACCATCTCAAATATTAATGTCAAATTAAAATCCTATGTCAACTCTCCAACCTCTCATCGTCATTCTCGGACCAACTTCTTCAGGAAAAACTGAACTGTCTATGAAATTGGCAAAAAAATTTAACGGTGAAATTATCAATGCCGATTCTCGACAGATTTATCAAGAAATGTCTATCGGAACAGGCTCGCCAATTACAAGCTACAGGGGCTTTACCCCTGTAGCTACAGTGGTAAAGCCCCTGATTGTTAAAGATATTCCTCATCATCTATTTTACATTAAATATCCTAAACAAAAATTTTCACTTTCTCAATATAAAAAACTGGCCGTCAAAACCAGCAATGACATTCATAAAAAAGATAAACTGCCAATTCTTGTTGGCGGCACGGGGTTGTATATCAGTGCTATTGTTGACAATCTTGAAATTCCCAAAGCTCCACCAAATAGCAAAATTAGGGAGAAACTAGAGAAACATACCGAAAAATATTTATTCAGTCGACTTGAAAAAATAGATTCAAAATCTGCCATGATCATCGGTCCGTATAATAAAAGAAAGCTAATAAGATCGCTTGAGGTTTTCGAGCTTACAGGAAAGAAGTTTTCAGTTCAACAAACAAAGGGGAACCCACTTTTTAATATTCTACAAATCGGCGTTAGAATTGAACGTGAGAAATTATACAAAAAAATAGATATGCGAGTAGATGAAATGATTAAACTAGGCTTGATTGACGAGACAATAAATTTGTCTAAAAAATATAAATCTAATATTCCTGCTATGAGTGGAATCGGTTATTATGAAATTGGTTTATATCTCAAGAATAAAATGAATCTTGAAGATGCAATGCAAAGAATTAAATTCCGAACTCATCAATATGCCCGTCGCCAAATTACATGGTTTAAAAAAGATGAAAGAATTAAGTGGGTTGATAATTATAAAGAAGCAGAAAAATTATTAAAGAATTTTTTATAAAGTGATGAAATTATACCGTATTCAAACCACCCCTGTCCCTCCTTTAAAAGGAGGTGATTTTTAATCTCTTTCGGATATAATCACTTGCCACTTTTATTATAATATAATTTTGTTGCACAAAAAGATATCACCTCCCCTTGATGCTAGTAAATTTATTTGATTAACCAACAGTAAACCCATGCGGAATCTATTTTATTGCAAGTTAAATACTATTAATCAACAATACCTTTGTATCTGACTCCCAATTTTTAAAATAAATAATACCCTCCTAAATGAGGAGGCAGCTGGGGTGGTGATGATTGAAAAAATTTATCTCAATTTTCTCTTCAAAATCTCTTCTGCTATTTGTGGATTTGCTTTGCCTTTGCTTTGTTTCATTGTCTGACCGACTAAAAATTTAATGGCGTTTTCCTTACCGGCCCTATAATCTTCAACCGACTTTAAATTAGCTTCGACAACCTCCTCCACGATTTTTTCAATTTCTCCTACATCACTCATCTGAGTTAGTCCTTTCTCATCAAGAATATTTGAAGGATCTCCGCCTGTTGCAAACATTTCAGCCAACATCGTTTGAGCTCCACTACTTGAAATTTTGCCCTCGTGAATTAAAGTAATAAATTCTGCAAAATTTTCAGCTGATATCTTACAACAATGAACTGAATAATTTTCAACATATAAGAGTCTTTGAATTTCAGTTAATATGTAATTTGCGGTAAGCTTTGTAAGATGATCAATAAGTCCCCCGTCAATTCCTTTTGCATCAACCCAAGCTTTTAATTCGGATATAATATCCTCAAAATAATTTGCCAACTCTTTGTCTTCGGAAAATATTTTGGCATTTTCTTCGGTAAGTTTATATTGATTTATAAAACGATATTTTTTCAAAAGTGGCAATTCTGGAATACTGTTTTTAATTTTCTCGACATCGAAAACTCCTGCTTCTTTGGTTAAATCAAGAGGTGGTAAATCTGGTTCTGGAAAATAGCGATAATCATGAGCTTCTTCCTTTTTTCTTTGCAAATATGTTTCTTGTTTGTCTGCATTCCAACCTCTTGTTTCCTGGGAAATTACTCCACCTTCATCCAAAACTTCAGCCTGTCTCTTGATTTCATATTCGATTGACCGTTCCACTGCTCGAAAGGAATTTAAATTTTTCACTTCCACCTTTGTACCAAATTTATCTCGTCCTACTGGTTTTAAACTAATATTAACCTCACATCTCATATGTCCTTTTTCCATATCTGCATCCGAAACCCCAAGACATCTTACAATAAGTTGAAATTGTTTACAAAATTCTTTTGCCTCAGCTGATGAAGTAATCTCTGGTTCTGTTACCAGTTCCATCAAAGGGGTACCTGCTCGATTCAAATCAACTAAAGAATAACCAGCTCCTGCTGGATGCAGCAGTTTTCCCGTATCTTCTTCTAAGTGAATCCTAGTTATACCGATTTTTTTATCACTCACAAGAATACTCCCATTTTCACAAAATGGTTTATCATATTGTGAAATTTGATAACCCTTCGGCAAATCTGGATAAAAATAATTTTTGCGATCAAACTTCGAAAAATCCGCTATCTGACAATCCGTGGCCAAACCAGTTTTGATGACATATTCAATTGCTTTTTTATTTGCCACAGGCAAAGTACCCGGATGTCCCATACAAATTGGACACACATTCTTATTAGGTTGAGTTTCATCAGAATTATTTGCACAAGTACAGAACATTTTTGAATCTGTCTTGAGCTCCACATGAACCTCCATTCCGATTACAGCTTCATATTTCATAACTTGAGATTTATTTTATTAAACTTTGCCAATTTTTTTTATAATATTCAAAGGCATAATCAAACTCTTTCTTTGTGCTAATTTTAATGCCCAATTTCATTAATTTTTTTTCTAGCCTCATATATGTATTATTTTCTTCTCCTGAATGCACCATTTTCTCTATTTCAATAATTTTTCCATAACCCCTTGTATCATCTAATAAGATTTTAAAATCTTCTTGCAGAAATTCCATTCTTTTTCGTAACCATATAATTTCAATCTCATATCCAAGTGTTTCAAATAATTTTTTAATTTTTTCAAAATCCTCGACTGCAAATTTAATTTCAAACTCTTCTCTGAATTTATCGTGTAACTCTCCTTTCTTGTAGATAAGATAAGCATTTTTTTCATTTCTGCGCAATCTTAAATCTTTTTCTCCAGAAAAATAGATCGTTTCTTCATTCAATTCTTTGTTAAATTCACTATTAAGCCTCAATTTAGATGATAATATTTTATACTGATCATCAGTAATAAAACTTCTTATCTCAACCTCAATATTACCCTTTTCCATATATTTCTTAATTTATATAATATAATTACATTATATCATATAAATTAAATAAAAAAAGTGGGCATTAGCCCAATTTTTTATATCTTACTTTTTTTGATATGCAATTCCTTTAGCTGTTCATCCTTTACTGCACTGGGACTGTCCATCATTAAATCCCGACCCTTTCCATCCTTTGGAAATGCATAGATATCACGAATTGAATCATAATCACAAAGAGTCATCAAAATTCGATCAACACCAGGAGCACAACCACCATGAGGTGGGGCACCAAATTTCAAAGCCTTTATCATCCCACCAAATTTAGCATCCACTTCCTCCTTTGCATATCCAGCAATTTCGAAGACCTTATACATTACTTCTGGTTTATAATTTCTAATTCCCCCACTCAAACATTCAAATCCATTCAAAGATATGTCAAATTGATTGTTAATAATTTCGAGAGGATCCTTTGCTTCGAGTTCTTCGAGTCCACCGCGAGGCATTGAAAATGGATTATGATCAAAATCAATCCGACCTTTTTCAATGTCAGAATAGGAAAACATTGGGAAATCAACAATCCAACACCAAGCGGCCTTGGAGTTATCTTTAAGACCAAGTCGCAAGCCACATTCATTTCGCACAGCACCCAAGGCCAAGCAAACTATTTTCCACTTATCTGCTCCAAAAAATATAATATCACCAGATTTTGCTTCAACATAACTTACAATTTTTTTCGTCAAATCATCTCCCAAAAATTTCACAATTGGTGATTGAAATTCCTCACCTTCTTGGACAATAATATAAGCCAATCCCTTTGCTCCTTTTTCTTTGGCAATTTCTGTCAGCTCATCGATCTCTTTTCGAGAAAATTTAGCGCCTCCATCAATTTTCAAAGCGTGAACCACACCACCTTTTTCAACTGTGTCAGCGAACACACCAAATCCACATCCTTTCACCAAATCTGAAATTGGTTTGATTTGTAAATCAAATCTCAAATCTGGTTTATCTGAACCATATTTTTCTAATGCCTCTCTCCAAGGGATTCTCTGAAAGCTCTTATCTTTATTTAGTGCAACCATTTTTTTGTCACTAAATTTTTCCGTCATTTCAGTAAACAACGGCTCCATAATTTCAAAAATGTCATCCTGCTCCACAAAGCTCATTTCCATATCAATCTGATAAAATTCTCCATAAGCCCGGTCCATTCGAGGATCTTCGTCTCGAAAGCAAGGGGCAATTTGAAAATATTTATCTATTCCACCAATCATCAAAAGTTGCTTGAACTGCTGTGGTGCTTGAGGAAGGGCATAAAATTTTCCTGGATGCAGTCTCGACGGAATCAAAAAATCTCGAGCTCCTTCGGGAGAGGAATTTGCCAAAATTGGTGTTTGAATTTCTATAAAATCTCTAGTTTGGAAATAACTTCTCACATACCGAAACATTTGGTCTTTCAACTTGAGCATCTCCTGCATCTTTTTTCTTCGCAAATCAAGGAATCGATATTCCAATCTGATTAACTCATTTGCCTCTTGCCCATTTTCGTCATTGATTTCAAATGGTGGAGTTTCTGACTCAGACAAAACTTCAATTTCAGCAACTTTAATTTCAATCTCTCCTGTCGCCAATTTTGAATTAATCATTGTTTCTGGTCTCGAAATCACTTTTCCTGTAACCTTGAGAACAAATTCACTGCGAACCTTGTCAGCAATTTCCCATGCCTTTTTTGAAAACTTTGGGTCAAATGTAGTTTGAGTGATTCCATATCTGTCACGCAAATCAATAAATATTAATCCACCATGATCTCTTCTGGAATTTACCCAACCAGATAATATCACTTTTTCATTTTCTTCTTTTCTTGATAACACTCCACAACTATGTGTTCGATATTTTTGCATAATTTTAGATTATAATTAATATTAGTTTAAATATATATAAGAAAAGCCTTATTCTTATCTAACAAGTAAAATCAAACTTATTAAATAAGAATAAAGCTCTATTGATTATTATCGTTGTTATTTTTTTGGTAAAACACTGCTTTGGATTAATAATATTTTAGCGGTTACTGTATTATACTAAATAAAATAAAATGATCAAGGACTTAATATTTATCTCTTAGATATTTAGTCCTATATCTACTTCACTATGAAATCAAACCAAATTCACAATCTACACCCACTCAATACTCATAGTTTAATACATATTATATTCTGTTTTTTCACCTTCAACATAAAAAATTATCTCTCATCATACTAGTTTTAAAAAATAGTAGTCAACAGGTTTTCTCTAAGAAAAGAAAATTTTGATCAGGAATTTTTTAAAGAAGAGTGAATATTTTATTCATCCTAATGACTATACAAAGATTAGCACATAAACATATTTTGTCAATCGTAATATTAAAAACTTATATTCAAATAGATAAACGGTAGTTAGGAACTAGTATTCATTATTCTCTTTTTGGGGAAAAGGGGAAGTAAGGATTGGCTTGGAAAACCAGTATAGATAAGTCAAATTATTTATTTGATTTTAATAATTCTATCTTCTGTTATAAATGAAAATGAAAATCAATAAACCTTCTTATAAATATACTTCCCAAAAAGTATATAAAATAATTACAATCCTTTGTTAAAATATATCATCCTGTCTTCCAAGGATTACTTTCATAATCAACATCATACCACTGCCAACCTATTAAAAAAAATATAAACAATTTAGCATGTGCATATATTATATTAAGAAACTATCTTTTATTAGTATAAATAAAACAAACCTAGCAAATCGCCAGGTAGAAAGAAGATTTAGCCAGCTAAAAGAGTTTTTTGATAGACCACTCGTTGTCGAGGGGTCCGAGGGGATGAATGTCTCTCTTAGCTGACTGCTGTCCATCTACTAATCTATTAGTAGAATAAATTGACAGCATTTAAAATTTAGCACATTAATGATAATCTGTCAAGACCTTGTTTTTTACATTCTTTTTTTATCTATTATTTTCAAAATCCTACATCTTATCCAAAACATCAATTCCCAATAAATTTAGTCCGTTTTTCAAAACAATTGCCACTGACTTTGACATCTCAATTCTTACCTTTGCCACTGACTTTTCAGCCTTCACAACTGACAATGAATTATAAAAAGTATTATATAAAGAAGCAAGGTCATAAATATATAGTGCAATCAAATGAGGACAATTTTCATTGGCTGCAATTTCAACTGCTTCTGGAAATTTAATCAAATGGCGCATTAAATTAATTTCTTCTTTTTCTTTCAGTAAATCAAAATCATTTTTGTCGAAAGGATTAATTCTGTCCAATTTATGAAGATTCTTGAACTTATTCACCAAGGAATTTATGCGTGCATAAGTATATTGCAAATATGGCGCACTATTACCTTCGAAAGAAAGCATCTTATCCCAATCAAAAGTAATATCCGTTAATCTGTTTTGAGACAAATCATTATATTTTATAGCACCAAGTCCTACTGTTTTGGCAATTTTCTTTTTTTCACTTCTGCTCAATTTTGGATTTTTATCTTCGACGGCCTTTTGAGCAAATTCAGTAGCTCGATGAATTAAATCAACCAAATAAATTGTATCGCCTTTTCGTGTGGAAAACTTCTTCCCATTCTCTCCCAAGACCATACCAAATTTAACATGTTCTTTTTTAATTTTTTCGCCCATGCCCAGCAATTCAAGAGAGGCAAACAATTTTTGAAAATGAAGTGCCTGTTCGTTTGCTACAACATAAAGAATTTTATTCGCCTTCAATTTTTCTTCTCGATATTTTGCAGTGGCAATATCAGTCGTCATATATAAAAATGCTCCATCAGTTTTTTGAATCAGAAAAGGAGTTAAATTATATTTATCTAAATTAATTACAACCGCCCCTTCGCTCTTACTTGCAATTTTTTTGTCCATTGCTCCGTTCACAATTCCGGCCAGCATATTGTCATATGCGCTTTCCCCGAGAACTAAATCAAATTTAACATTCAAGGTTTTATAAATTTTATTGTAATCCTTTAGGCTTTCTTTAACTAAAAATTTCCAAAGCTTGATATTTTCCGAATCCTTATCTTGAAGCCTTTTTGTTTCTTGCCTGGCAAATTCTTCCAGGTCTTTATTAGACTCAGACTCTTTGTGAAATTTGATATAAAGTTTCGTCATTTCTTCAATCGGACTCTTGCTAATTTTTTTCTTGTCACCCCAATTTTTATATGCATAAATTAACTTTCCGAACTGTGTTCCCCAATCTCCAATGTGATTATCGCCAATGACTTTATATCCCAAAAAACTATAAATATTGTAAAGTGCTTGTCCAATAATCGTCGAACGCAAATGTCCCACATGCATCGGCTTGGCAATATTAGGAGCAGAATAATCAATAACTACTATTTTTCTCTTGCCAATTTCCGAGGAGCCGAATTTACACTTTCTTTTCAAAATATGCTCTAAGTTTTCTGTCAGATATTTCTCAGAAATTTCAAAATTAATAAAACCGGGATTTGCAACAACAATATTTTTAAACATTTCCTCGTTTACTTTTTCAGCTTTAATTTTCTCCGTAATTTCATTCGCCACTTCCATCGGTGATTTTTTCAGCTCTTTTGCTAAAACCATCGCCACATTGCAAGCATAATCCCCAAAATCCTTCTGTTTTGGCCACTCTAAAACAAAATTAGGGATTTTTATATTTTGATACAAATCCCCCACTATTTTTCCGATAAGAATCTTTATTTCTTTATTTATCATAAATTGTTTGATTTATTTAATATAAAAACCTCTGAAAAACAAAGTTTTTGTCATCCTCGTCAACAAGAGAATCCAGCATTTAACTCACAAACGACATTCCAAAAATAGATTTTTAGCTGTCATTGCGAATCCCGGATGGTGAGAAATCATAAAACTTTATTATACAGCAACACAAAACACTAGATGAAACTTATTTTATCCTTAAATCTCTCAATTGTTCCACTCATTTTGAGATGACAGATTATTATTATCCTGCATTCCTATTACAACCTAATCATAGCATAATTTTTAACTTTGACAAAAAAAGCTTTAACAACCTTCCTATTTATTTATTTTCTGATGAGCTTCATAACCGATCAAACCGGCTATAAGCAAGATAACAAATGTTATCGAAAAAAGATAGATTGTCTGCCAGATGTCGGGAATATAATTAACTGTTACCTTGCCACTCTCAGTATCAACATCGTATTTTTTTTGTAAAAGATTCTAACATTTGATATAATGTCTTTACTATAATAAAATCCCATTAGAGTTATAACGAAAAAGACAATTACATTTTCTGGCAAAAATAGCCAAAAGGCTTTGTCATTAATTATCATAGTAGTAAAAATTAATAATAAATTTCCACTACTATTATAGGAAGCTCTGATAAACTAATAAATTTATACCTTACAATCTATTTATTGTCTTAAATAATGGATCCCCGTATTAACGAGGATGATAAAAACTGCGTTTTTCAGAGGTTGCTATATTCTATTTTAGACTATTAATCCACAAGTATTCAGTATGATCCTATTTTCTGATGATTTTCAGAGTCGATAGGTTTGTGTCAATCCAAAGATATAAAACTGGAGATTTTTTCATCATTTCGAAATAAACATCGCTAATAATTTCTGGAATAATCATGCACTCTCCCCCACTAATTATGATGACATTTATTGCATTTTCTGATTTATTTTTAATTTTCAACAATTCAGCCACAATTTATTCAGCATTGAAATATCTGCCATTCTTCTCACTTGCTGAATTTAGCACTCGTGGTACAAAACAATAATTGCAAACATAATTACATCCGGCAACTTGCATCGTGAAAAATTTTGTAAATTCCAATAAATCTCTTTTTAAACGATGTGCAGCAGAATATGTGGGATTTTTGAAATTCTGTTTTTAAAACCGTTTTCGTCTAGTCCTAAAAAAATTTTCGCCTTCTGATCTAAATTAAACATAATTTTTATTGAGATAATATTACTTTTTTAGTTTCCAATCTTTTTATCGCCTCTTCGTATCATGGAGTCGCCAGTTTTTTTATTATTCTAAAACAATTCTTTCTAACATCCAAACAATTTTCTATTTAATCTTTTCTTTTTCAATTTTTTGTGCAATACCGTTTACAAAATTAGCAGCATTTTCTAAGAAGCTAAAAAAAAATCAGCGTCTTTCAAAATATTTTATTCTTTGCTCCCCCTGACTTCATGTTTTGAAACTAACGACCTAACTTTTTCTATTTCTTCATATTTGAATTTGCGAAACTAGGAAATCAAAAATTATCTCAGCACCTCTCTTTTGATGTCGTTTTACATGATTGTCATCCAAAAAACAGTTCTTTCAGAATGTTTTGATTTTCTTCCTGACGAATTTAAAAAAGTTTCTTGTACAAATTTTTCTGTTTTCTTGTATAGGTTCATTTTATAATTTTATTTGAAATGATTGATTGCTTTGTACTCCTTAAAATAATCAATCCAAACTTCACTGTCGCATTGTATATTCTTTTTATTCTTTTTGGTTCTTTTATTAATCGATATAACCACTCTAATCCCAGTCGTTGAAAAAATAATGGGGCACGTTTTATTTTTCCTGCTATAAAGTCAAATGAACCGCCAACTCCAATTGCAATTTTTACACTTGGCATTTTTTTTAAATTATCTGAAATCCAAATCTCTTGCTTTGGTACACCAAAAGCGACAAATATAATATTTGGCGTTACTCTGTTTATTCGTTGAATTAATTCTTCATTTTCCGTATTTGAATCTTGACTCTTTCTAATTCCTTCTTCAGCACCGACAATATCGATATTAGAATATTTTCTTTTTAAATTATTTGCAGCTCTGTTCGCAACCTCCCCTTCTGCTCCCAATAAATAAATTCTTTTATCTTTAATATTTTCGGATTCGCATATTCTATAAATTAAATCAATTCCAGTCGTTCTATATTGTAAAATGTTTATTCTATGTTTCGAGTTAAACAATAATTTTACAAGAGAGTAAATAAAAGCAAGAATTGATTGCAATAATATTCTTAAAAAATTAGTTAATAATTTTTTGTTTTTTTTAATAGAAAATAATTGTCTTTTTTTAATAAATTCCATTGCCCAAAGAATTCCAATTCCATCAGGTATGACTAAATCTGCATCATTAATTATTTCTTTGAAAAGAAAATGTTTCTGCGTTTCAACAACCATTTCTGGGTTAAGCGTGACAATATAATGTTGATTGTTTGATAATAAAAAACCCTTGATTTTTTCAAGAACCTCTTTCGTTGTCATTCTGTTTATTTTTATGCCCAAAATTTCATTATCCATTTATAAAATATTTTACTTTTTAAATTCGAAGCTTTCCAGAAATTTACATTTTTCGAGATTAAGACTCAGTTGACTTTCCATTATTTCCATACTTCTTGCCTGGAAATGCAAATTTTTCAATACAAGGCTTGTCTTTTTACCCTTAAGTTGATTTCCTCTGGCTCTGGCCATGACGATATAAGGCTTAAACGGCGATTCTTCGAAAAAGAAATTTTCTTCACTTAAATTTTGATGAATCAAATTATTTAACTTCATTATGTTCGCATCAATATGAATTGTTGCTAAAATCATTTTCGGCTGAACTGTATCCAGTCCTAATTCAATCTTGGCAAGTCGAATCTGAAATGGCTTTATATTATTTGCAGTTTTCTGACTGGCAGTCATTATCGCCTCCAGCCCATCTCGGTTAACTTCACCGAGGAATTCAAGATTAAGATGCATTTTATAAAAATTTATCCATTTGATATTCAAATTATCCCATCTTTTCTCATAAGACAACAACTCTCTTTTTATTTCGTCTGGCAAATCAATTGTAATTATAATTCTTTTTTTCATAATTTAGGTATTGCAGATTTTATAGATTAATATATCTTTGTTTTTTAGTATTTATTTAATATTAGCAAATAATTTTAATTATTTTACTCAAAATTTATATCAAAAAAAAACATTCCCATACTGCATAGCCCGGTTATTTTTGAACCTTTCGCTTGAGCTGGAAGATTAATACTTGTAACTCCAAACGGCGGAAGATTCTTCTTGAAGTTTAAAGAAGGAATAACGAGTGCTGATGAACAATCATATGTCCCTTTGGTTTTTATATCGAGCCGAGATTTAATACCCGCTTTTGCCGAAATTTTGTGTGGGGTATATCCTCCGTAAGCGACAATTGTAATCACTTGAAGATCATTTTCGGTTTGAACCGCACTATTCGTTTTAATTGGTTCCACAGAGATATTTTTAGAACGATCTGAAAAAGAAAAGAATAAAATTCCCATACTGAATAGTGAAACGAGTCCTATGATTATTTTTTGATCCATATGTGTTTATATATTAAATAAAGGTTTAATTATTCCCAAACTCGCTAGACCCGAAAGGAGTGCAAAAATTCCCAAGCCAATCACAACCACACCCGCAGTTTTAAAAAAAAGTGAGGCATTCTTTGAATGTGCAAATTTAAATGAGCCGAATGAGACAAGTGCCAAAACTGGCAAAGTACCTAGAGCAAAAACGGTCATAATTAAACTTCCTTGGACAACTGAACCACTTGAAAGTGCCATAATCTGCATCGATTGTGTAAAGCCACAAGGTAAAAAAAAAGTTCCCGCACCCACAAGAAGTGGAGCCAGTGCACCATTTTCAATTTTTTTAAGATGCTCAAATGCATAACGAGGCAGAGTGATTTGAAATTGTTTTAAAGATCTAAATATACCAAGCAAATTTATTCCCAGAATAATCATCACCAAAGCTGCAAGAAGTCCTAATATAGCTGAAATTTCATGACTGACGGCAACTGCACTCCCGATTATTCCTAACAGCCCACCAAAAAAAAGAAAACCAAATAATCTTCCGATATGAAAGGAATAAATTGGTTTTAAAAAATTAATATCCTGGGAAACTTTGGCAGATAAGCTAAGCAATAATCCCCCCACAATTGCTAAACACGAAGAAAGTGAAGCGATAACTCCTAAGAAAAGTGCCGTCCAAAGATTAAATTCTTCTCCTAGTCCAAGATTAAGAAATCCAGATTTTTGCAAATAGAAAAACAGGGTTAAAACAGAAATACCGATGGCAAAGGCAGTATAGATTTTTCCTTTTTTATCTTTCTCTCTTTCGCTAGAAAGCTTGTATCCATACTCTTTTAAAATTTCAGACCAATGTTCCCCCATCTCTTCCAGGCTTTCGGTTCGATCCGTTTCAATGATTACATCTTCGCTCTTCATATTCACAGAAATCATTTTAACATCCTTATCTTCACTAAGAATATTTTCAACAATTATTTTACAGGACTTGCAGTGAATTCCTGAAATAAAAAATTTATGTTTTGGCATTATTTTTTAATTATTTTGCTTAGACCTGTTAACCATTGTTATTACTCAATAATTATCAGAAAACATTCAATGAAATAATTATAACTTGAAATTATACTTTTGTAAATTATATGTACAAGACGCATACATAGGTAACACATTACTAAAATTCATCGGAGTTTCATAATTGAGGGTTTGATGCGGTCTGCCGAAATTATACTCAATTAACCACTCAGTTAATTCCTGGTTAAATTCATCAGGATCAGAATTAAAGTTTCCTAAGTTGATAAATTCAGTTTGGAGAGTTTGGTTAAATCTTTCACAATCAGGATTGTCTTTTGGTGTTCTTACCCTTAAATAGCATTGCTCAATTCCCAGTTCCAGGCAAGCTTGTTTGAAATACTTTTCAAACTCAGTTCCATTGTCGTGTCCCACTCTGGGAACATTGCCATCTAGGAAGGGTCTGTTGCCAATTAAAATAAATTTACTAATTCAAAATTAACTAAAAAAATTTTCAAAACACCATTTTTATGCTAAAACAAGGGTATAATTAATCTTTGATAAAGCAAAAACATGGTTTAAAAAGAAAACAAAACTATCAAACTTTTTACTTCCACTGAAAAAGAGATAATAGAAAAGTTAGTTAGAGAAGATCACGCTTTTAGAAAGCTGAATGAGATAATAGGTTTTGAAGATTTGATAATCCCTTACAGAAAATTAT
>JAHYJV010000041.1 GCA_019428855.1 Patescibacteria group bacterium
ATTTTGCACTTTTAGGCCATTTACTTTTTGAAGCCTATATTTTAATGGTGACAGATTTGCAATTTGAATTGATAAACCAGCATGGGCATTTATTTCTAGAACAACTGGACCCCTTTCTTTGTCAATCGCAATATCAACTCCAATATATCCAACTTTTGATACTTGTTGACATTTAATTGCGATTTCCAACATTTCTCTCCAATGGGGAATTCTAATCCCACTTAATTTTAATTTTGAATCTGGGTGTTTTTCGATTAACTGATCTCTCTGCACGGCATGTGTTGTAATTCCTTTTGCAATATCAACTCCAAGTCCGATTCCACCCAAATGAAGATTGGCTTTTCCTCCCGATTCCTTCGTTGGAAGTCTCAGCATTGCCATTACCGGCACACCATTATAAACAATGATTCTTATGTCTGGTATACCTTTATAGGAATATGGCTTTAGTGTTTTTGAAATTTGGATTCTTTCTTCAAAAAAAGCAATATCTGACACTCCTGAAAGAGAATAAAATCCTTCAAAAATGTCCATAATATGATTTTGTAAATCTTTTATAGTAATTTTCTTTCCTTCTGTTGAAACCCAGCTCTGATCTTTTTTCTGCCCAAATATGATCTTTATTCCTTCTCCTCCTCTGCCATGGTTTGGTTTGAGAACAAAACTTTTTGGCAAATCTGCCCACTTAAATAATTCTAAATCTTGTCTATTTTTTACAATTCCATAAATTTTTGGAACTGGTATTTGAAAATTAAAAAGCAGCTCTTTGCTTCGAAGTTTATTATCTGCAAGATGAATCGCTTTTTTGAGATTATGCGGTCGAATATATGTCAGATTTCTTGAATTCATCCCAAGAAGTCCTTTGCTTTTTTTAATTAGTGTCAACATGTTTTATAACATCTTTAAATCTAAAATATTCTCTTAGACGCAATCCTGTCCATTTTCCTAGAATTATGTTTATCACAAAAAGAATAAATATATATTCTGGGTGATTAAGAATTAAATTTTTGAAATTATCCCAAATGATAAGATAGTATCCAGCACTTGAAATAATTATTGTTTCAAACGACAAAAATGTTGCAGCTCTAATTCCTTTCTCAACTTGTGTGGAAATGAATTTTTCTATTAATGTAATCATAATTAAAATTGGCAAAATCGAGGTTCCAGCAAGTCCCTCTTTGTCAAAAAGTCCTGCCAAAGTCAATAATGCTAGGATGGCAATACTAATTATAGTAAGCACAATAGCAATTCGCGGAAGGTACAGTAAACGAAAATTTTTCAAAATAAATCTCATCGCCGTGCCAGAAGCCAAAACTACAATAAAAATTGCCAGTCCATATTTCAAGCCTATTGCCCAAAAAGCGAAAGTTAAAATAAGTGGAGTATATACTCCAAAAGACTTCACGCCAATGATTTGTCTAAAAACGACAATCAAAGTTGCAATGAAAGGAAGGGCAAGAATCAAATAGACGGTCTCGATGTCCACTCCTTGCTCAATTATAAAATTAATTATCTCTGACATAATGTCGTGTTAAGTATTAAGTATTAAGTATGAAGCCTTTTGCCTGACACTCAATATTAAACACTTAATTTTTTATTTATTATCTTTTCAAACTTGATACTACTCTCACAACAAACGGCCACGGCCAGTGCATCTGCCACATCATCTGGCTTGGGGATTTCTTTTAAGCCTAGAATTGATTTTACCATCTGCTGCATCTGCTTTTTCTCAGCACGACCGTATCCTACCACCGCCTGCTTGACCTGTAAAGGGGTATATTCACAGACTTCTAGCTTTTGCTTTTTCCCAATAAATAAAACAACCCCTCGAGCTTGTGCGACAGTTATCACGGTTTTATTATTCTTAAAAAAGAATAATTCTTCCACTGCCATTACTTGGGGTTTATATTTCTTTATAATATTCTTCAGCTCAGTCGCAATCAAATTTAGCCTCTCGGGCATTTCTAGATTTTTATCAGTTTCAATGCAACCATAATTTATAGCTTGCAATTTATTTTTCTGGCTCTCAATTATTCCAAATCCAGTTGTTGCTGTCCCAGGATCAATACCAAGAATAATCATGTATTAATTTAAAAATAAAAATGTTTCAATACTCAAATATTTTCTACTTGAAAATAATATTCTTTTGAGAAATTTACTAATCTGCTAAATTTGAACTCACATCGTTCACATCTTCTTGTTCATCTAGAGCTTCAAAAAGCTTTTCGATTCTTTCATTAATCTTTTCATCTTCAATTTTGATTGTATTTTTTGCTTTCCACTCAAAACCGACATCACCAGCTATCAAATTATTTTTCTCCAAATTTTCTTTCACTTTATATAGAGATTCTGGCTTTGTATAAACCACAATAATCTTGTCTTCTGTATCTTCCTCTGGAATATTAAAATCTTCGGCTCCCGAATCAATAATTATCATTTCTGTTTCTTCTTCACTGATTTGCAAATCCTTCATATCAACCTCAATATATCCAAATCGATCAAACATCCATTTCACGCTACCAGCCTCTCCCAGTCTTCCTCCGTTTCGGGAAAGAATATGCTTTATTTCTGCCACCGTTCTATTTGTACTGTCTGTTGTTCCTTCAATTATCAAAGCAATCCCTTCTGGGCCATAAGCTTCATATAAAACTTCCTCAATTGAACCACCTTCAAGTTCTCCCGTTCCTTTCTTGATTGCTTTTTCCACATTATCTGATGGCATGTTTACTGACTTTGCTTTTTCCACCATAAATTTCAAGCCAGGATTCATCGCTGGATCCCCTCCTCTTTTTGCCTCCAGCGTAATTGCTTTTGAAAGCTGAGAAAAAATCTTCCCCTTTTTCAAATCAGTCACCCCTTTTTGCCTTTTAATTTTTGACCACTTATTATGTCCGGACATAAGATTAAGCTAAGCTAAAATTAATTAATTCTTTTTTTATAATCTTATCATCAATTTCAAATCCTGGACTGTATATAATTTTTTCTGAATAGTCTATATCCTTAAAATAAGCGAGTTGAACACGAAACATCTTTTCATTAAAATCATTTAAAAATATTTGCTTGGCTTTTTTATTTATTTCCGTGATACTATGACCGTTTTTCATTATAAAATACAAATCAACATAATCTTTCCACTTCGCCCTGCGTCCAAGTGTATAGGCTTTCATAGCCGCCAAAGTCAGTAAGTCTGGCAATTTTATCGTCTGATTAAATTTTTTTGAAAAATTAATTTCAAAAGGATAATAAAAAAAAGTTATTTTCACTCCGCCGACCACAACTGTATATTCGTCATTTTCATCCACAAGAACTTTAGCAATTTTTTCACAACCGTTTATTTTTTTTCTTATTGTAAAATTATTAAATTCGGTGTTTGTAAATAAATCAAAATCAACCGACTGGCGATGTCCAAGCTGAAGAGCAATAGCCGTTCCGCCGACTAAGCCAAAGTCTTTTGAAAATAGTTTTACCAAAGACAGTAGCTTTGTTTGTTCTGTATTTAAAACTTCTTTACGCATATTTTTCAAAATAAAGCTTAAAATAGTTTTTTATTTTTGGACGATAATTGTTTCGTTTTTGTTTTATTTGTTTCTCAAAAATTTCCGCCACTTTTTCTATTTTTAAAATTTCTATCATTTTCTGCACATCAGCAAAATCGCCGTAATTCAAAACAGCTTCTACAATTACTTCTTCGGAAACACTATCCAGCTCTGACACCGACCACAGTAAATATGGTCTTTTTTTGATAAAATCTTTTATGGTCATAAATAAAGATAATTTTTTCATTCCCAATAAAAAAGAGTATCATTTAACAACACTCTATTATGTTTTAATTATAATGGAAAAGGAATGCTCGGTCAATGAAATGTATCATTCTAACACATTCTAGGTAATAAATTATTGTTTATTATATAATCCCCAGGGGAAGTTAAATCCAATCTCCCGTGATATCTTTTGGTATTAGACCAGATTAACCAGTCCATCAGTTTATGGTTGAATTCATCTGTGTATTCATTCCAATCTCTAAACTCTTCTTGGATGGTTCGGTTATATTTTTCAATATGTCCATTCTTGTATGGCTGTTTGGGATAGTTCCAATAATGCGTTATCTTTTTTTTCTTTTAAATAATTTTGAAAGAATTTATGAAATTCTGAGCCGTTGTTAGTTTGGACAGTTTTGATTTTATAGGGGAATGCAATCTCCAATTTCTGGAAGAAATCTTTCACACTGTTGCTGTTGTGTTTCTTATATGCCACGGCAAAATTGTATCTGGTTTTAACATCTACGGCAGTGATGATATATCTTTTCATTACCCAAATAAATTTAGAAATCGTGTCTATCTCGATGAAATCGCCCTTCTGTTTTGTTTCACAATAGACTTGGTTTAAATAATAATTCTTCATCTCTAAATCACTTCAAATATTTTCCTCAATTAAATCACAATTCTTTTTCATCATAATCTGAAACCATACTGTATAGTTATCCGGATTTTCTTGTATGTCTTTTTTTAAATCACTAAATTTTATCCACTGCCAGATGTCCGCTTCTTCTGGATTGATTTTTGGTTCATTATCAAATCTTCCAATAAAAACATGATCAAATTCGTGTTCAAAAAGACTGTGATCAAGTTGCGTTTTATAAATAAAACTAAAGACCTCCTTAAGATTACAATCAAACCCCATTTCTTCTTTTAATCTTCGATGTATGGCAAGTTCTGTTTTTTCTCCAACACGCGGATGACTACAACAGGTGTTTGTCCAAAGTCCACCAGAATGATATTTTGATTTTGCTCTCTTTTGAAGCATTATTTCTCCATTAACATTAAAAACCAGAATCGAAAATGCTCGATGTAATTTTCCTTCTTGATGTACTTGCAACTTTTCTCCATAGCCAATCTCCTTATTACTTTCATCAACTAAGATAATATTTTTATCAGTCATAAATATTAATTTATTTGCTTTATTTTTTTATATATATACCAAAAAACTCCCCCAAAGGACCAGTCCGTAGTCAAACAAAAAGCTAACCAACCTAAAATAGGAATAATCCATAATACCAGTCAAATTAAATATCCCAGAATAAAATTCATCCACGGAAAATTATCAGTCAATTCTCTTTCTTAAATTTGCTGATTTACAAGACAGTCTACTATAATCATCGCCACGATCATTCATTAATCTTAACCAATAGTCCGTTTCTCTCGCTTCTTTATAGGCAATGCTCATTTTGTTTAGAAAATCTTTTTTTGACTGGGCTCCTATCGCCTCTTCTACATTAGCGCCGATTGAAGTTCCGCTTCTCAATATTTGTTT
>JAHYJV010000010.1 GCA_019428855.1 Patescibacteria group bacterium
CGCTCTATCGTTTCCGCACAGCTGGAAAGGATCGAGCAGGAAATGCTTCTCAATCACAAGATTTTACCATCTTAATCCCAGAAAAGAAGAAATCTGTCATTCAAATCATCACCGCTAATCTCGAAAACACCTTTGGCTGGGCTAAGAATTTGGGGTTATAGAAAATAAAATTATTGCGGAAATCTATAAGAAAAATTGTTCTGTTGAGCTTACTATGACGAAGCTTGTGTTTTGATTTTAAGTTGATATAAATGAAGCAAAAAATTCTCTATAACAATAAACATTATCCGAAAGATTCTGCTGCTCGAGTGCTGACTGCTAGGGTTCCAATAGTGAATCAAGATTTGACTATTAATGAAATTAAAGAAATTTTGTTTGAACATATAAGTGAATTTGAAACAATCAATTATATATATGTTGTTAATAAAAATAATAAGATTAAGGGTGTAATTTCTATCAAGGATATCTTTCGAAGAGCAAAAAATGAGATTGTCAGGAAAATAATGATAAAAGACATAATAACTGCTAGCAATTATACCACGCAAGAGAAAATCGCATTTTTGGCTATTGAACATAATTTGAAGGCAATTCCTATTATTGATAAGAATGGATGTTTGTTGGGGGTCGTTTCCTCAGACAACATATTAAATATCATTCACACAGAAGCAACAAACGATATTCTTCATTTGGCCGGTATTCATGGTTCAAGTGATTCATCTCGATACATCATTACTGCATCGGCCATGGTTCATTTTCAAAAAAGATTACCATGGCTTACACTCGGACTTTTAGGTGGGGTTGTAGCCGCTCTAGTCGTCGGTTTTTTCGAACAGTCTTTGCAAAATCATTTAATTTTAGCTGCATTTATTCCAGCTGTAGCTTATATGGCAGACGCAGTTGGTACTCAAACTCAAACAATATTTATCAGGTCAATAGCCTTGGATTGCAAGCTTAATCTGCGAAAATATGTTCTCAGAGAAATGAAAGTTGGGTTTACTTTGGCAATAATTTTGGGATTTTTAATTTTGATTATTTCTCTTATATTCTGGAAGTCAGTTGTGGTTAGTTTTATATTAGGATTGTCAATTTTTATTACAATTATCGTTGCTATGTTAATTGGTGTGTCATTGCCCTGGTTTTTTATGAAGCTTAAATATGATCCTGCTATAGCAAGTGGACCTTTGGCGACAGTTTTTCGCGATATCCTAAGCCTGATATTATATTTAAGTATTGCCCAGTTTATTCTTTCGCTAATATAAATTATGAAAAAAGAAATCTATATATTTTTGTTTATAATTCTCGGAATTTTGTTAAGCTTTCTGTTACACGCTCTGATTGAAATATCTTATATAAATTTATTATGGACTAATTATGAAAGATATGGCATGAATTTAAAATTTTCCCAATTATACACAATACATACCATAGGAACAATAATAATTTTAGGTGTGGGGATTATATTTGGTTTTATCCAAGGGAAATTTTGGTGGAAAAAAATATATATAGAAAAAATGAGAAATAGATAAAAATAATAGTGTTATAATTTGTCTATTTGATAACCTTGCCAGATAATTCAAAAGCTATATAATTGAAGTAGAGTTAATCCAAATGAAAATATAATATGTCGGAAATATTAGAAAGATTGTTTAATTCAAAAGAGGAGGTAAAACTTTTGCGTCTTTTTTTGAATAATTCTGATGATAAATATACTTTATCTGAAATTGCAGGGAAAGTAAAAATTAAGCCAAATAATGCCAGAAAGGAAGTAAATAATTTATTGAAAATTAAATTTTTAATTCAGCAAAAAAAATCAAATCAAATATTGTACAGAGTCAATAAAGAATTTCTTTTTTATAATGAATTAAAGAAATTAATTTTTAAGGCAAGTCCGACCTCATCTGACAAAATTGCATCTCAGGTAATGAAGCTGGGCCAAACAAGATTTGTATTAGTTTCTGGTGTATTTCTAAATTCTGATAAAGGGAAAATTGATATCTTAATCGTTGGTGAACATATTAATAGAACGAAGTTGAAAAATTTTCTTTCTAGTGTTGAGGCAGAAGTGGGAAAGGGAGTGAATTATGTATGTATGAGCACAGATGAATTTAGATATAGAAAAAACATGTTTGATAAGTTTATTCTAAATATTTTAGATGCTCCGCATAAGATTTTAATTGATAGAATGAAAAAAGATATATAATGACGGTTGTGATGATTTTTTTTAATTCCAACTATCTATTAAAAAGGATATTGAAATTTAATTTAAGAATTTTCCTTAATAAAATTAAAACCCGATTTGATGAATATTTTAGCCAGAATAATAAAGAAGAAAGAAAATAAAGACAACTGTTTTATCTCACTAGATATTGGATCTGAAACTATTAAAGCATTGGCATTTCATTTAGATCGAAAAGAAGATAAGGTCTATATTTTGGGTTTTGGAGAAGTAAAACAAAAAATTGGAAATATGGAAGGGGACGATATTCAGAATATTTCTGGTGTGATTGCGTCTTGTAAAAAAGCAATAGAAACAGCAACGGCAATGACAGATATTCAGCCAAAAAAAGTTGTGATTGGAATAAATGGTGGATTTGTTATGGGTAAAGCTATAAAGCTGGAATATCAACGAAAGGATTTTAAGCTGAAAATAAATCTGGATGAAATTAGATCCATGGTCAATAAAATACAAAAAGATGTTCATGAAAAAATTCAGAATAAATTAAGTCTAGATCCTCAAGAAAAGGAGAAAATAGAAATTACTAATGCTTCTGTAGTTGATATTGCGATAGATGGATATAGAGTTATAAGTCCAATTGGTTTTAAGGGTCGTGAGATTGAATTTAATGTTTTCAGTTCGTTTTTATATGTTAACAAGTTGGATATTCTTAAAAAAATTGCTAAGGGTTTACAATTAGATCTGTTTGACATAGTAGCAAGTCCTTATGCCGTGGCCATGTCAATTGGTGCTGAAGATGATATGAAGTTTAACGCAATTCTGATTGATATCGGTGGTAAGACAACCAACGTTTCAATTGTTAATAACGGAAATATTGCAGGAACATCAACTTTTAATATAGGGGGGCGTGCATTTACAAAAAGTTTATCAGATGAATTAAAAATCAGTATGAACGAAGCGGAAGATTTAAAGCTAAAATATTCCTCTAATAAGTTAGATAAAGAAAAAGAAAAAAAAATAAAAGAAATTTTTGCATATGACTGTGAGATATTATTCGCTGGTGTTGAAATTACCTTAAAAGAATTTTCAGATACTAATTTGCTACCAACGCAAATTATTCTTTATGGTGGAGGAAGCCAATTGGCTCATATTGGTAAGATTATTAGCAAATTATTTTTAAAGAAAAGCTTACCTTTTCCTGCCGAAACAAAGATAAAATTTGTGAATACAGAAGATATTGTGAATGTGATTGACAAGACCAACAAGATTCAAGGTTGTCAACATATAAATTCTATGAGTTTGGCTAATTTTGTTCTTAAATTAGAAGAAAGCGATGATGGTGTAAATATAATTTTGAGAGATTTAATTAAGAAAAGTTATTAGTATAGAATAATTAACAAATATCTATAAAAAAATTTTATGGAGGATGAAAACAAAAAGATATATATCGGAACAGACGAGGAAATACCATCAATTGTTTCGAAAATTCAGAGACATGAAGAAAACGATGTGGTTTTGGTTGTTTCTGCAAAAAATGAAATGTTGCAAAGCCTGATAAATTTAAAAATACTGAAAAAGAAAGTTGAAGAAATGGGAAAAACAGTTTCAATAATTCAAGTTGATTCAAAAGTTAAAACAGCGAATGAGGCTGAAGATGAAACAGAGAATAAAAAAAATATAGGCACGAATGAAAATCGAAGACAGATTGGATCAATACGGAGTAGTATAGATGGTAATAAAATCCAATATGATAAAGCGGAGTCGAAAAAAGATGACGAAAATAGTAGAAATGTTCATTTAGTATCAAATGATTCTGAGACAAATCTTTTGTCTATTCCCAAAAATAGCGATCATAAGGTTAAAATGTTTGATATTGTGAGAAAAATGGAGAAAAAAACTGTTATGGATAATTTGCCTGAATCAAGAAAAGCAGAAACAGATTCAAGGATTAGAATAAATGAAGCAAGATGTCTGAGCAATAATGAACAAGCAAGGATGACATCTCAGACAAATGAAAATCGGGATTTGCAGAAGCCTAAGAAAGAAACGAAAAAGAAAATATTAATACCATCAATCAACTCAAAAATATTTACTCTCTTCATTCTAACAATTTTAACGACAGTAGTTTTAGTGATTTGCTTCATCTTACCAGAAGCAAATATTGGTATAATATTAAAATCGGAACCCGTTTCCTATGATTTTGAATTTTTAACAGACGAAACATTAGATAATGTTGATTTTGCGAATAACAAAATCCCTCTTAAAAAAATAGATGTGATTTCTGAACAATCAGACCAATACCCCACTAGAGGGAAAAAGCATTTACAGGAAAAAGCAAGTGGTGAAATCACAGTTTTTAATGAATACTCCTCTAGTCCTCAAAGAATTGTTGCCAATACCAGGTTTTTATCGAAAGATTCTAACAAGATATTTTTGGTCGCAGAAGCGGTAACTATTCCTGGTTTTTTAAAAGTAGAGGGGGTTGATGTGCCAGGTCAGGTAAAAATAAAAGTTTACGCAGACAAGATTGGAGAAGAATATAATATTGGAAATTCATCTTTCAATCTTCCTGGTCTTCAGGGTAGTGCAAAATATGCATCTGTTTATGCTAGATCGACAGAACCGATGTCTGGTGGTATCAATCGCGAAGTTGCCTTTTTTTCTGAAAGTGATTATCTAACTGCCAAAGAAAACCTCCTGAAGCTAGCCAAAGAAAAGAATAAAGTTGATTCTCAAAACCAGATTTCCGATCACTCAATTTTGCTTGAGCAGATAAAAAAGGATGAGGATGTCGAGATTAAAACTAACATTGAGGTTGGTGATTTGGCAGAAAAATTTGAAATGAAAGTAATAGTTAAAAATAGTGTAGCAATCGTAGATAGGGTAAATCTAGAAAAAATGATTGATGAGAAAATTATGTCCAAACTTGGGGCTAATAAAAAACTAAAGGAAAATAGTAGGATTTATGATACTCCATCGTCAATAATTAATGGTGATAATCGCATTAACATCTATGTAAATGTTAAGCAAGATGTAATTGAAAATATCGAAATTGAAAATCTAAAAGCTGAGATTGCCAACAAGAACGAAGAAGAGCTTAAGGGTTACTTTCAAAATATTGATGGTATTAAGTCAATAGATATCAGTTTTTGGCCATTTTGGGTTCAGAGAGTTCCTTTGTCTTACGAAAAAATCAAGATAACTATTGACATAAATGATTAGGTGTAGTAAACTCTAACAGTAGCTTGTTATTAACTTAAATTAAGAAAAAAATAATTTAAGAAGTTGCTGAAATGGTCCAGCTAGTGGCACTAGTTGTTGTTTTGTTTACAAGCATTTCTCCTCTTAATTCCTTATATATTAATATATGAAAGAGATAGTTCAGGTTGAAGGAGTGGTTACGGAAACATTGCCTGGGACAAAATTCAAGGTTAAGATTAATGAGGACCATGAGTTATTGGCACATATTTCAGGTCGGATGAGAATGAACTATATAAAAATTTTACCAGGTGATACAGTTATCGTTGAAATGAGTCCATATGATTTGACAAAAGGTAGAATTGTTCGTAGAGGTTAAATTTAGTAAATTAATTTAAAAAAAATGAAAGTTAGAGCTTCCGTAAAGAAAATGTGTGATAATTGTAAAATAGTTCGACGTAAAAGAAAACTTTATGTTATTTGCTCTAATCCAAAGCATAAACAGCGTCAGGGTTAAGCTGTTTTAATTTTTGTTAATAAATTTTAATTAAATTTTGTATGCCAAGAATTCTAGGAGTTAATATACCAGAGGGTAAAAGAATGGAAATTGCCCTTACTTACATAAAAGGTATTGGGGTTTTTTTGAGTAGAAAGATTCTGAAAGAGGCAGATATAAGTCTTGATAAAAGAGCACATGAGATTACCTTAGAGGAAATTGGAAAAATCCAGAAAATAATTGAGAATGGCTATAAAGTAGAGGGAGAATTAGGGAGAATTGTAATGATGAATGTGAAAAGATTAAAAGAAATTGGTTGCTACAGAGGCACAAGACATGCCAAGGGTTTGCCTACTAGAGGTCAAAGAACAAAAACTAATAACAGAACTGTCAGGGGCAATGTGAGAAGAACTGCTGGAAGTGGTAAGGCTAAGATTGAGAAAACATAATTTTGATT
Source organism: Patescibacteria group bacterium (assembly GCA_019428855.1). Lineage (GTDB taxonomy): Bacteria > Patescibacteriota > Minisyncoccia > JAHIHE01 > JAGLIN01 > JAHYJV01. Next base: position 6,328 of record JAHYJV010000010.1, read on the forward strand.
AAATAACATATTAATAATTATATATATGGGAAAAAGAAGAGTAGTAACAATTGGAGGCAAAGACAAAGGTGGTTCAAAGTCACTAAGCCGTAGTAAAGCTTCAAAGAAAAGAAAAAGCATTTCTAAGGGACAAATACACATTAAATCAACTTATAATAATACTATTGTCACTCTAACTGATTTAAATGGGGGAGTTATTGCTTGGTCAACTGCTGGTCTTTTGGGTTTTAAGGGTGCTAAAAAGGCAACTCCTTATGCTGCCACAAATATTGTTGGTTCTTTACTAGAAAAGACGAAAAAAGTTGGTTTGAAAGATGTTGAAGTTTTTGTCAAAGGTATTGGGAGTGGAAGAGAATCAGCGGTTAGAGCAATTGCTGCCAATGGAATAAATATTGTATCGATAACAGATACAACTCCAATCCCACATAATGGATGTAGACCTCCAAAACCGAGAAGGGTATAGCTTAATTGATAATTTTTTTAATGAATACATATGGCCAGAGATCTAAGTGCAAAATGTAAAAAATGTAGAAGAGAAGGTAAAAAGATTTTTCTTAAAGGAGAAAGGTGTTTTTCTGTAAAGTGTGCGATGGTGAAGAGACCTTATGCGCCTGGACAACACGGGCAAGCTAGAAGAATGGGATTGTCAGAATATGGAACACAGCTCAGAGAAAAACAAAAAGTAAAACGAACATATGGTTTAATGGAAAAACAATTTCGAAAATATTACGATATGGCAAGTAGCATGAAAGGGAATACCGGAGTATTACTTTCAACTCTACTCGAGCGAAGAATGGATAATGTTGTTTTTCGTCTTGGTTTAGGAGAATCAAGAAATCATGCTAGACAGCTGGTTAATCACGGACACTTTCTTCTTAATGGAGTGAAGACCGATATACCGTCATGCCTTTTGAAAGAAGGTGATATAATATCAATTAAAAATGATAAAGGTGTCTTTTTTCAAAATTTAAAAAATACTCTCAAGAATCATCAGACTCCATCATGGCTGGCGTTAGATTTAAAAAAAATGGAAGGGAAGGTAGTTTCTACCCCAGTTTTAGACGAGATTGATGTGAATAGTAATATTCATTTAATCATTGAGTTTTATTCAAAATCATAATTATAAATAATAAGATAAATAAAAATATGCAAAAAATTACATTACCAGAAAAACCAATTATAAAAAATCAAGAAGATAATTTTGCTGTTTTTGAAATAAAATCTTGTTATCCTGGTTATGGTGCAACAATTGGAAATGCTTTAAGAAGAGTATTACTTTCTTCGTTATCTGGAGCGGCGATTACATCTGTTAAAATTACGGGAGCAAATCATGAATTTTCGACAATACCTGGTATACTTGAAGATGTGGTTGAAATAATACTTAATTTAAAAAAGATTAAATTTAAGATACATGTTGACGGTCCAGTAAAGCTATCACTCAAGGTTAACAAAGAGGGTCGAGTTACTGCTAGAGATATAAAGGAAAATAGTGATGTAGAAATTTCGAATAAAGATGCCTTTATTGCAACTGTGACAGATAAAAATAGAACACTTGAAATGGAACTAAAAGTGGAGACAGGAATTGGATACATGCCTATCGAACAGCAAGGTGAGGAAAAACTGGAAATTGGTAATATCGCAATTGATGCAGTATTTACTCCAGTTCGCAAAGTAAACTATCGCATTGAGAATATGCGTGTTGGGAAGATGACTAATTATGATAGGCTTGTCCTAGAAATCGAAACTGACGGAAGTATAACTCCAGAAGAAGCATTTAAAAGTGCAACACTTCTTTTGGTGGAGCATTTTAATCTTTTTGGAGAAGTTATTAATCAAGAGCAACAAGATCTTATTGAAGCTGGAGATGTAGATGAAAAAGAAGTAGCGTTCAAAAAGGCTGAAATCGAAAGGAAGGAAAGTGAGAAGAAAGAAAAAGAAGAACGAAAAGAACAAAATAAAGAAGAACAAGAAGATGTGTTAAAAATGTCAGTTAACGATATTAATCTTTCGGTCAGAGTTGCAAAAATATTATCTGAAAATAAGATTAAGTCTGTTGGAAAAATAATTAAGAAAACAGAAGATGACTTGCAATCATTACCGGGTATGGGAGACAAGGCGGTAAAAGATATTAAAAAATCACTTGGAAAATTCGGATTAACATTAAAAAAATAGTATAGATTTTATAGATATAATATTTAATTATGAAACATAAAGTTAAAGGAAGAAAATTTAAAAGAGATACTGCACAGAGAAAAGCACTGCTTAAGCATTTATCAGAAGCTATTATTTTGCATGAAAAGATTACTACTACAACAGCGAAAGCGAAGGAGCTGTCTGTTCATGTAGAAAAGCTGATTACAGTCGCCAAGAAAGACAATTTATTGGCAGCGAAAACAATTCATGGCAGATTGTGCGACGAGGCATCAAAAAAACTTTTAAAAGATATTGCAAAGCGTTATGAGCAGAGGAATGGTGGATATACAAGGGTAATTAAAATTGGAGAAAGAAAAGGGGATGTTGCTAAAATGTCTATTATAGAATTTGTATAATAATATTTAATAAGTACTAAAATGACTAATAAAATAAGCAGTAAGCTAGTTGCAGAAAAAGTAAGAAAGTGGCACATTTATGATGCTTCTGATGAAAGCTTTGGACGGATGGCTTCAAAGATAGCGATGATTCTTCGAGGAAAGAATAAGGTTGATTTTGTGCATCATGTTGATGCCGGAGATTTTGTAGTTGTCATCAATACTGATAATGTAAAATATACAAAAGGAAAAGGGGATGGCAAAATTTACTATAGTTATAGTGGATATATGGGTGGAATGTCTGAGATTTCTTTAAAAAATCAGATTCAAAAAGATTCTAGAGAAGTAATTAAGAGTGCCGTATATGGAATGCTACCTAAAAATAAGCTCAGAGATCAAATGATAAAAAGACTTCATATTTATAAAGATAAAAAACATCCTTACGGGAAAAAATTTGATAATTAATTCAACTTTAGCTTATGATCGAAAATAATAAATATTTATATGCAACTGGAAGAAGGAAGACATCTGTTGCTCAAGTAAGACTTTATGCTGATAGTAAAAATTCTGAGATTTTCATTAATGACAAAGACTATCAAAGTTACTTTTCAAAAAATGGAATATTAATAGATAAAGTTTTTTCTCCATTACGACTTCTGAAACTTGAAGAGAAGTATAGAGTTTCTGTGAAAGTTAGTGGTGGTGGTCCAAACGGGCAAGCTGAAGCAATAAGATTAGGTATTGCCAGAGCATTATTAGTATCGAATGAGGAGTACAAAAAAGAGTTAAGAGTGTCTGGATATCTTACTCGAGATTCAAGAAAGGTGGAAAGAAAGAAACCGGGATTGAAAAAAGCCAGAAGAGCACCACAATGGAAAAAGAGATAATTTTTCAATAAAAAAATCATCTTACAAAGATGATTTTTTATTTTGGTGTAAATTATTACTTTTCATTTAAGTCAATTTGGATAAATTGGTCATTTTCAAGATAATAGAGTGAATTTAAATTTTGAAGATAAAAGATGTTGTTGTTGGATAAGCTCATAAGCTTAAAGACATTTTTTTTATCTCGCTTATCAATTTCTAGGAATTTATAAACCGAGCCTTCTTTGTAAAAGATATGCTCCTCGTCTTTGTACATTGATATATTATCAATTTGACCGCTGAATCTAGTAACAAGTTCATTTGTTGCTTTTTTCTTTGCAGGTTGAGAAATTTTCTCTTCAATATAATAAATCCATATTTCGTGATCATTATTATATAGTATTCTTTTTTGATTATTCGTGAAACTTGCATTTTTCACGGAGTTGTTAATTGTGTGTATATTATTTCTTTCATCAATATAATATAATATCTCACTTGAAGAAAGGATTAGATAAGTATTTATTTTTGATTTAATTATTTTATAGATTAAATTTGAGGTATTATTTTCTTCTAAAATAACTATTTTTTTTTCATTTGCTACATTACTTAAATATTGATAATATAAGACATTATCGTTTTGTTTAATGTAATATATGTATCCATTCTCTAACATAAAACTGGAGATATTATCTAAAATTTTTAAGGAAGTCTTGTTTTTAAAGTTGTATTCAAAAAGAGTTCCATCTTTGATAAAAAATATTTCATTATCAAAGGCAAAGTTCCAATTATTTTCAATAGTATTGTCATCCTTAAATATAAAATTAACATCATAAAGTTGAAAATTATTTTGAAAATCAATTAGATATGATTCTATTGCTTGTTCGTTTTTCGTCTGAATTATAATCTTTGAGTCATTTTTGGACCATATTACATTTTCGATAGAGTATTCTTTTGTAAATTTGCCCCGCATAAATTTGTTATAGCTTGAAATTTCAGTTTCACTACCGTTGTTAATGTCATAGATAAACAAATTTGTTAATTCGTCGAGCTTTCTTGCATAAATAATTTTATCTTTATTATTACTGACAAAAATGTTATCTGCGTTAGGATTATTTTTAATTTCCTTTAATAAAATATTTTTACTGTAATTATTTTTTAAAAGAACTATATTTTTGAGCTCAGTCACATAGCCACTTTTTACTTCAACATTTTTTTCCCATTGAAAATACTCGTCTTTAACGGCTTTTATATTATAGGTAGCACTTTCCAGTTCTTCGATTTTGATGAAATCACTAAAAAGGTTGGTTAAGGTTATATTATTAATAAATGGTTGGTTGTTTTTTAATATATTAATATTTTCAGGATCTGACTTAATAATAATAGCTCCAGTTTGAATGGTCTTCTTGTCAGTGATATTATATTTGTATCCAAAACTATAGAAAAGAATAATTCCAAGCAAAAAGAAAAACATAGTTACACAGAAATAGAGATATAGTTCAAATTTTCTTTCTAAGAATATCATATGTTTATAATATAGAAATTACATTATTATAAATAGATTTTAACAGATGAACGATAAATTGACAATTAAAAGAAATAATATAGAATTAAATTAAACCATAACAGAAATAAATATATGTTTATCAAGAAAATTGGAATTGATCTCGGAACTGCAAATATACTAGTTTTTATACCTCAAAAAGGTGTTGTTATCAATGAACCATCTGTTGTTGCGGTTTCTCTTGACGATAATAGAATATTGGCCGTTGGAAATGAAGCGAAGGAAATGATTGGGAAAACTCCAGATAGTATTTGTGCCAGTAGACCCGTGAAAGACGGTGTGATAGCTGATTACAAGGTGACTGAAGCAATGATGCGGTATTTTATCAACAAAGTAAGTGGTAAGGTTCGATTTTCTAAGCCAGATGTTATTGTCTCTGTCCCAGCAGGAATCACCTCAACGGAAAGAAGAGCTGTAATTGATGCAACTGTTCAGGCTGGTGCCAAGAATGCTTATGTAGTAAAAGAGCCGATATTAGCCGCTATTGGAGCAGGAGTTCCGATTAACACCCCTTTTGGGAATATGATTATTGATATTGGAGGTGGTACTTCAGAGGTTGCTGTGATTTCTCTTGGAGGAATTGTGTCTTTTTCTTCAGTTAGGGTGGGGGGAGATAAGCTTGATCAAGCAATTTCAGAATTTATTCGTAAAAAACATGGCATCACGATTGGAGAAAGAAATGCTGAGGAAATTAAGATTAAAATTGGAAGCGCTACTATTGAAGAGGAAAATGCTACTTTGGAAGTGAGAGGTAGGGACTTGGCAACTGGTTTACCAAAAACCATAATAATTACTTCAAACGAAATCACCGAAGCGATTAAAGATGAGTTGGCAGAAATCATTCGAGCAGTAAAGAATGTTTTACAAAATACACCACCAGAACTGTCTTCTGATGTGATTGATAGGGGTATGGTTTTAAGTGGTGGAGGTGCACTAATTAGGAATCTTGATAAGCTTCTCTCACAAGTAACTGGCGTTCCCTGCTATGTTGCAGATGAGCCTTTGCTGTGTGTTGCAAAGGGAACTGGGAAAGTTTTAGAGAATCTTGATATGTATAAAAGAAGCATTATTTCCAAAAAATAATATCATTATAAAAAATGAAAATAGGTATTGATTGTTCCAGGACTTTCATCGAGAAGCGAACTGGCACAGAGGAATATTCTTCGAGATTAATAAAAAATCTGACATTACTAGATATTTCTAGTCATCAGATTTTTTTATATGTAAAAAATTATCACGAAATTAAATTAAATTTACCTCCCAATTTTTTGGTCAAGAAAATTAAAAGAAATAAATTATGGACTCAATTTGGATTGTCCAAAGAAATGAAAAAAAATCCTGTTGATGTTCTATTTATTCCTGCACATTCGGTTCCCTTTGTACATCCGAAAAATACAGTTGTGACAGTTCATGGTTTGGAATATAAATATTATCCCGAATGCTATTCCTGGAAAGAAAGAATGATGTTAGAATTTAATACTTTGATAGCGGTGAAGTGGTCACAGAAAATTATTGTGCCTTCGGAAAGTACTAAACAAGATTTGATAAAATTTTATAAAGTAAATCCAGAAAAAATAAAAGTAATTTATCACGGAGCAGATTTTGAAAATAAAAAATCAGAAACTAAAAACGAAAAAGATAGTGATTTTGACATATTATTTATCGGTAGATTGGAAAAGAGAAAGAATTTAGTGAATTTGATTAAAGCTTTTGACCTATTTAAAAAAAGCGATCAAATGAAGGGTAAAAATTGCAAACTAATATTAGCCGGTAAAGAGGGCTTTGGATTTGAGGAAATTAAGGCAGTAGTTAATCAATCTCCTTATAAAGATGACATAATAGTCAAGGGTTATGTTTCTGAGAAAGAAAAAGAGGAGTTGTATCAAAAAGCACGGGCATTCGTGCTAATTTCGCTTTACGAGGGCTTTGGATTGCCAATTTTAGAGGCCATGAGCCACGGTGTGCCAGTTATCTACTCTAATGTATCGTCTTTACCAGAAATCGCAGGAGGAGCGGGATTAGCGGTAAATCCAGGTGATATCGAAGAGATTGCTAGTGCCCTTGAGCAAATAATTTGCAATCAAGATATAAAAAATGATATGATTGAAAAAGGATTTATAAATGTGAAAAAATTTAGTTGGAAAAAATGCGTGAAAGAGACGGCAGAGGTGTTGCTGGACTTTTAAATTTGTATAGCATTTGTGTAAAATCTGGGATGCAAGTTTTAACTTTCTTGTCATCATGTTTATCGGTCGATGTGCTTGTCGGAGGAAGATACATCAAAATGTGAACTCTATATTTAGCTTTTTTTAAAAAAATAAAAAAAAGGCAGAGCAATTTTAATTGATGCCTTGAGCTCTTTTGAGCAGAATAACAATATTTCTTACAACGATTCCTATGAATAGTAATAAAAAAAAAGAAACAAAAATAATAATACTAGCAATAATATTATCAAATATAGATGATAACGCTAGAGCTATTATCAGTATAATGAAATAATTAAACCCCATTTCTGATATTTGGTTGCTTATTTTATCAACTTCATTCGCTGCTTTTTCTTCTTTCAAATCAATATCTCCTTATAAATTCAATGTGTATTTACACTATCATAAAATCAAAAAAATGTCAATCCTAAAAAACAAAAAACCTAAAATCGCTTTGGTGCATGATTTCCTCACATATTTCGGTGGCGCAGAGCAAGTTTTGAAGTCATTACACCGATTATATCCAGAAGCACCGATTTATACATTGCTTTATGATGGGAAGAGGATGAAACAATACTTTCCAGATGCAAAAATTCAAGTTTCTTTTTTGAATAAATTACCGAAGTTTTTTAGAAAGAGAAAGAAATATTTATTACCGCTGATGCCGACGGCCGTGGAAACTTTTGATTTGCGCGATTTTGATCTTGTCATTTCCAGTTCAAGCTCGTTTGCAAAAGGCATAATCACCAAGCCGAAAACAATTCATATTTGTTATTGCCACACTCCGACTCGATTTTTGTGGGATTGGCATTTAAATTATCTCAAGGAAAATAAAATTCGCGGAATTAAGAAAGTTTTGATTTTGCCAATAATTCATTATATGAGAATGTGGGACAAATCCGCATCAGAAAGAGTGGATTATTTCATCGCCAATTCAAAAAATACTGCCCGAAGAATAAAAAAATTTTATGGAATGAAAAGTGAGGTTATCTATCCACCTTGTGATATGGGGAAAGTAAAGAGTGATGATAAAGAAAAAAAGAATACTGAAGATTATTTCTTGATTGTTTCTCGGTTAAGTCCATATAAAAAAATTGATATTGCGGTGGAAGCATTCAATAAATTGGATTTACCATTGATTATTATTGGTGACGGAGAAGACCGAGAGAGATTGGAAAATATGGCCGAAAAGAATATCAAATTTCTGGGCTTTCAGGATGAAAAAAAACTTGCAGAATATTATCAAAATTGTCAGGCGTTTATATTTCCGGGTGAAGATGATTTTGGTATAACTCTAATAGAAGCAATGTCTTATGGAAAACCTGTGCTTGCTTATCGGAAAGGTGGGTTAAAGGAAACTATGATTGAGGGAGTTACTGGTGAATTTTTTGATGATCCAATTTCGGAAATATTAGCTGACGGAGTTCGCAGATTAAAAAATAATTACAAAAATTATAATTGCGAAGTTATCAAAAGGCAGGCAACAAAATATTCAAGAGAAAATTTTGAGAATGAAATAAGGAAATTCGTTTCTAATATAAATAATTTGTAGAAATGAGTAATTTATAACTGTTATTCTGACTGTAGTGGTAACGGAGCGAAGGAATCGCTCCTATCTGGCACAAATGTTAAAAATCAGGGATCACTCAACTCTTTTAGTCGCTCGGGATGACATCTAAATATTTTTTTACTATCATTCTACCATCTTTTTAGTTATGCACCACAGTTATTAGTGCAGAGTCAATTGTTCTTGCTTGATAGATAAATATATGTTATTTTAATGTTATATTAAGCTTATGAATTATGTCTTTTAAGAAAACAATTATTGGCAATGAAAGAATATTGCATATTTTGGAAAAAGGCTATAAATCAGGTAAATTATCGCATGCTTATCTGTTTAACGGTCCTTCTCACATTGGGAAGAGGACGCTAGCACTTGGTTTTTGTAAATTGTTGCTAAGCGATGACAGACAAGATATTTCTGATAATGTTGATTTAATAATATTAGGTCCCGACGAGGATAAAAAGCAAATAATTGTTGAACAAATTCGTGAGTTGGAAAAAAAGATTTGCCTTTATCCTTATTATTCAAAATATAAAGTTGTGATTATCGAGCAGGCGGAATTAATGAACAAGACCGCAGCTAATGCGGTGCTAAAAACACTTGAAGAACCGAATAAAACTACCATCATAATTCTCCTCGTGTCTAATTCTAAAAATTTGCCTGACACCGTTAAGTCACGCTGTCAGGTTTTTAATTTCTTGCCCGTCAAAAGAAAAGTTTTGGAAGAATATTTATTTGATAAAATTAAAGATCAAGAAAGAATTAATGAAATCATTGAGTTTTCAGGATATAAACCGGGAAAGATAATCGAATTTATAGAAGATGGTCAAAAAATAGAAGCACTTAAAGACGATATTCAGAGATTTGTAAATGTTTCTAGCAAAAGTTATTTTGAGAAAATAGAAGAAGCTGAAACTGTTTCAAAAATGGAGATATCAGAAATTATAAATCTTATTAATTTATATTCTTTTTATTATAGAAATATTATATTAAAAAAATATCAAGAGAAAAAGAAGAACTTTGACATTTTTGAAATCTCGCGATTAAGAGATAACATAAATTTGCTAAATACTACTCGAGAAAATATATTAACGAAAAATGTTAATATTAAACTAGCAATTGAAAATTTGTTTTTGCAAATGTAAATATTTATAAAATTGAATTATGAACAAAAATATTAGTAAGAGTGTTGTTATAGTTTTAGTTTTTTTGATTGCTCTTTCTTTCACGGGGTGTCTTAATTTGGCAAATCAGTCGAATCCTGAGGAGGTGCCAGCCAGTAGTACGAATAATCATCAAGGAGTCTTCAAATCGATTGATAGGGGAAAGACATGGGAGCACAAGGTTGATCTTGAAGAAGGAGGACTTATTGATGGAGTGAAAATCCAAAATATGACAATGGATCCTCAAAATCACGAAATTATTTATGTCGGTACAGTGGCGAGTGGATTATATAGAACAACAAATGGTGCTCAAAGCTGGTATAAGATTGTCGATGAAAATGGAATTTTAAGTCCTGGTGCCACAATTTATGATGTGGCAATCGAGAAGGGTAATTCAGATATAATATATCTAGCAACTTTGAATAACGGTCGAGGAGAGCTTTTGAAAAGCGAAAATGGAGGGAGAAGCTGGATTAATCCCTATCTGATTTCAGAGCTGAATAAGCCAGTTTATACGGTAGAAATTGATTCTCATAATCAAAATTTAATATATATCGGAACGGGACAAGCAGGATTTCTGAAAAGCGAAGACAAGGCACTGAGCTGGAAAACAGTAACCTGGTTTGATCAGGGTATTGGAGTTCAAGACATAATAATTGATTTTTGGAATAATGAGCAAATAATATTGCGTTTAAATAATGATGTCGTCAAGTCGGTTAATAGAGGTGAAACTTGGGATAGTTTGAGTAAAAATATTATAAGCTTCGTTCCTGAAATAAAAATAGCTGCAATAAATTCTATTACAATGCATCCAACCAATCCTTTAGTTATTTATATTACATATTTAAATCTTGTCATTGTTTCGCGAGATGGTGGAAATACTTGGGAAAAATTAAATACAATTACTCCCTCAAAAACAGTTATCGGTACAATTCCACAAATAAAGCAAATTGGACTAGTGGGTGATATTGTATATTATGGAGCTGGTAATGTCTTATATAAAAGCGAAAATGCTGGAATAACTTGGTCAAGCCATGATATACCAATTATTGGGGATGTTAGATATACGATTAGTGATTTGTCTAATTCAGATATAATTTATGTGGGATCATTTTATACCCCACCGCCCGTTCCACCAAAAAAGAAAGGAATTTTTGGCTTATTAACTATTCAATAATTTAAATTTATGGAAAAGATATTAGAAAATTTAGAAGATAGTTTTAAAAAAAATAAAAATTATTTTAAAGGTGAGATTTCAACATTAAGTATCGGAAGAGCGACACCTTCTCTTGTGGAAGATATTATGGTAAACTATTATGGCACTCTGACTCCAATTGCGCAAATTGCCACGATAAGTATTCCAGATGTAAGAAACATCTTGATTAAGCCTTGGGAAAAAAACCAGCTCAAAGAAATTGAAAAAGCAATAAATTTAGCTCAACTTGGATTTAACCCCTCCAATAATGGTGAGACAATCAGAATTACCGTTCCTCAACCAACCGAAGAAAGACGAAAAGATTTGGTAAAAAAATTGCACGAGATTCTTGAAAAAGCAAAAATTACCGTCAGAAATGAGAGAGAAGAGGCGATGCGGGAAATTAAAAAAATGGAAAAAGAAGGATCTGTAGGCGAGGACGAAAGGTTTACAAAACAAGATGAAATTCAAAAAGCAGTAAATGAAGCGAATAAGGAATTGGAACTAGAGTCAGAAAAGAAGGAAAAAGAAATTATGACTATCTAGTTTAATAAAGTATGGTATCACTCGCTTGAAGGAATCTTAAATAAACGCGGTTTTTACCATTTCTTGACTTTGATGAACTTGGTATAAATCAAGATTAAACTTCCAGAAAGAAATTCTTCATCTGTAATTTACAAGTTTATCTGAGTTTTCAAAATAAGTTTAATACTTGAACTTTATTTGATATTGCTTAACACTAGTTACTTAATACTTAATACTAATTTTTATGATATTAACCACAATAATTATCTTTCTTCTTGTTTTAGGGGTGATTGTTTTCATCCATGAACTTGGTCATTTTTTGATGGCAAAATTTTATGGCGTTAAGGTTGAGGAGTTTGGGATTGGTTTTCCGCCAAAAATATTCGGATTTAAAAAAGGTGAAACTGAATATACTTTAAATTGGATTCCTTTAGGAGGTTTTGTAAAAATCGTTGGTGAAGATGGAGAGGATAAAAATGATCCACGAAGTTTTGCTTCCAAAAGTATTGGAAAAAGATTTCAGATAATTTCTGCGGGAGTTATTATGAATTTTTTCATGGCTTTTGTTATTTTCAGTTTCATCTTTATGGCAGGTTCTCCGATGAATATTGAAGGTGAAGATTTATCAACCGCAAAAAGTGTTGGCAATGTTCAGGTCAGAATCACAAATGTTCTCGAAGGTACTCCAGCGGCCGATGTTGGACTTGAGATTGGGGATACGGTACTTAAGGCAGGTGATTACGAAATCAACGAAATTGAGGATTTACAAAATTATACTAAACAAAATTTAGGTGAAAACATAATTCTGACAATTTCTAGGGGAGAAGAAATTATCGAAAAAGAAATTGTCCCAAGAAAAGAATATGCAGAAGGTGAAGGTGCGATGGGAGTTTCCCTCGTCAAAACTGCTGTAGTTAAGTTTTCACCTTTGGAGGCGATTAAAAGGGGTTTTGAATGGACAGCTTTTCTGACAGTTTATATTATCAAGGCATTTGTAGCGATAATAACGGGACAGGTTGCTGTCGAAGTCTCTGGACCAATCGGAATTGCGGCAAAGACTGGTCAAGCTGCTTCACTGGGATTTATTGCAATTTTGAATTTCATTGCCCTGATTAGTGTAAATCTTGCCATAATCAACGCACTTCCATTTCCAGCTCTTGATGGGGGAAGATTATTATTTTTAATTATTGAAAAAATAAAAGGCTCACCCATTAAGCAAGAATGGGAAGCTAAAGCGAATAATTTTGGCTTTTTGTTATTAATGGGTTTGATGGTGGTTGTCACATTTCAGGATTTATGGGAGTTGGATGTATGGGGAAAATTTGTGGGTTTGTTTGGGTAGTATCATTTTGAAATGTTAACATACGGATATGCTAACAGTTTGTAGAAAAAAAGAACTGGCTATAAACCAGTTCTGATACATTGATTTCGTATTGTAAGTATTGTTTTTATTTTTCTAAAGGATCTTTTTCTGAGCTACGAACCATAATCCTTCCTTTTCCATCATAAATTTTACCAATTGTAACAGTTCCTTCTCCGCCTCTTGCCTTGTTTTTTTTGTCAATTTCCTCGGCTTTGGCAATTACTTCAGCAAGTGTATCTTCCTGAGGTTTAAATTTTTTTATTTCACCGAAATTTCTTTCTCTCATATTTATTTCTTTATTAATTAGCTTACCTCAAGTATAGCATAAAAAAACCAATAAATCAATACTATTATTTATATGAAACAATCAAAATTATTTGGAAAAACTACGAAGGAAATACCAAAAGATGAAACCAGTATTAATGCTCAATATTTAATTAGAGGTGGTTTTATCGATAAGTCGATGGCGGGAGTTTATACATATCTACCACTTGGCAAAAGAGTTCTTTCTAAAATCGAAAATATTATCAGAGAGGAAATGGATGCCATTGGGGGTCAGGAAATTTTAATGCCAGCATTGCAGAAAAAAGAGGACTGGTTGATAACGGGCAGATGGGATATTGATGTCATGATGAAAGTGAAAACATATTTCGACAAAGAATATGGTCTCGGGTGGACACACGAAGAAGTTGTTACCCCATTAGCCAAAAAATATGCCAGATCGTATAAAGATTTTCCATTTTCACTTTATCAAATTCAAACAAAGTTTCGAAGTGAAAAAAGAGCTAAATCTGGAATTTTGCGTGGTCGAGAATTTTCGATGAAAGATTTGTATTCATTTCATACAAATGAAGAAGATTTAAATCAATTCTATGAACAATCAAAAAAAGCGTATTTTAAAATTTTTGATAGAGTTGGGATTAAAGATAAAACTTATTTAACTTTTGCAGCAGGTGGAGATTTCAGTAAATATTCACATGAATTTCAAACTCTCACCTCAGCTGGCGAGGATATAATTTATATTTGTAATAAATGCAAGATTGCTATTAATCAAGAAATTATTGCAGATTTGAAAAATTGTTGTCCAGAATGTGGCAATAAAAATCTCAATAAAAAAAAGGCTATTGAGACAGGGAATATCTTTAAATTAAGGAGGAGATTTTCTGAAGCTTTTAATTTCAAATTCTCTGACGAAAATGGCAAAGAAAATGTTGTTATGATGGGATGTTATGGAATGGGCCCTAGTCGTCTAATGGGAACAATTGTGGAATTATTAAATGATGAAAAGGGAATTATTTGGCCAAAATCAGTGGCACCATATCAGGTTCATTTGGTTTATTTGGGCGATGATAAAGTTGTGTTGAAAGAAGCGGAAAAGATTTACGAGTCTTTACAAAAGGAAAAAATTGAAGTATTATACGATGACCGTAATGAATCGGCGGGAGTAAAATTTAAGGACTCTGATTTGATCGGCGTGCCACTACGAATCGTAGTCAGTAATAAAACATTAAAAAATGATAGTGTTGAAATCAAGAAAAGAAATGATACTGGATTTGAGATGATTATGACCAGTGAATTGGTAGATTATATAAGAGAATACTTGGACGCTAAATAAGATTTGCTATATAATAAACTTGTCATTTGATTGCTTTTTTGCAGTTGACTGTGATATGTCTCTTTTTCGTTTTTTTATGAGAGATTTAGATATCTTCATTAGTATTTAATTTATTTTTGATTATTTATAATTTATGTTTAATAAAATATTTGGTAAGCTGAGTCATGATGTGGGGATTGACCTGGGAACAGCGAATACTCTTGTTTATGTGAAAGGCAAGGGAATAATCATTAACGAACCATCTGTCGTCGCCTTAAACAAGAAAACAGGTCGAATTTTGGCAATCGGAAAAGAGGCCAAAAAAATGGTTGGAAAAACTCCCTCTCATATTGTGGCAACGAGACCTCTTGTTGACGGTGTAGTTTCCGATTTTGAAGTGACTGAGCAGATGCTTAAATATTTTATTGAAAAAGTACACAAAGAATCATTTGCACTTTTACCTCGTCCTAGAGTTGTCGTTGGAGTTCCTTCTGGAGTAACGGAGGTTGAAAAAAAAGCAGTTTTAGACGCGACTTTGAGTGCTGGAGCACGAGAAGCATATCTCATCGAAGAGCCAATGGCGGCGGCTATTGGAATTAGATTGCCAATTCAAGAGGCAGCTGGAAATATGATTGTTGATATTGGTGGAGGAACAACAGAAGTGGCAATTATATCATTGGGAGGTATTGTAGCTAGTAGATCTCTACGAATTGCTGGAGATGAGCTTAATGAAAATATAATTCAATTCGCCAGGGACGAATTTAATTTATTACTAGGAGAAAAAACTGCAGAAAGCATAAAAATTGGAATCGGCTCGGCATATCCACTGGAAGAAAAAATGGAAATGGCTATGAGGGGTAGGGACTTAGTAACTGGCTTACCCAAGGAGGTTATCATAAATGATGAACAGGTACGAAGAGCATTATCAAGATCAATAAAAATATTAATTGATAATATAAAGGCCACTATTGAAGAAACTCCTCCAGAGCTTGTTGCAGATATTATGACCAGGGGAGTTATTCTTGTCGGAGGAGGAGGAATGTTGCGTGGTTTGGACAAGCTGGTGTGCGAACAAACAAAAATGCCCGTAAAAATTGCGGATGACCCCTTAACAGCTGTTGCTCGAGGAGCAGGAATTGTTTTAGAAGATATCGAGAAATTAAAAGAAGTATTAGTTTCAATGGATAATGAGAAATCTCCGCGATAATTCAAAAGAAATAAAATAGATTGAGGTTATATTTTATATTTGATTATAATATTAGTTATTTTGTTCATAAGTCTCAAATGGATAATATGAAAAAAGAGAATAGGAAAAAAAATCAGATTTTCATATTTTTAGTAGTATTTTCATTGCTACTAATTTTTTTGAACAGTGTCGGACATTTAAATTCTCCGAAAAATTATTTCATTTATGTTATAAATTCTATTAGCAATAGCTTTCAAATATCATCAAACAATTTTAATGATGTATTAAATACACTTTCCAAAATTGATAAATTAAAAAAAGAAAATTCTGATTTAAGAGAGAATAATCTGAATATAAAATATGAGCTCTCAAATCTCAAGGAAATTAAAAGAGAGAACGACTTATTAAAAGAGCAGCTTGGTTTTGCTAATAGTATTTGTTCCCTTGGAGGTTGCTTTAATTGGACGATGGGAAGAATTACTAGTAGAGAGTCAAATAATTTTGGAAAGAGTATCGTGATAAATTTGGGAAAAAAATATGATGTTGAAGAAGGTTTTTCAGTTGTGGCAGCGGGAGGTTTGTTAATTGGGAAAGTCGTAGAAGTTTTTGATGATTTCTCAAAAGTCATGCTCATAACTGATTCAAATAGTTCAATTAATGCTATTGCACAAGATACGAGAGCGAACGGAGTTATTCAAGGAAGCTATGGAACGGGTGTTAGGCTGGAGATGATTAATCAAGTAGAGAATCTTGTGGTAGGCGATTTAGTGATAACATCTGGTCTAGATGAAAATATTCCCAAAGGTTTGATATTAGGAAAAATTTCCACGATTAAAGAGTCTCCAAATCAGGTTTTTAAATCAGCAGATATTGATTTATTTATAGATTTGAATCATATTGAGGAAATTTTTATAGCTAGAAAATAACCATGGTTAATAAAAAAAATAGATATTATATCTTCGCTCTTGTCTTATTCATATTTCTTTTTCTGCAAATTACTTTTTTACCGCAAACATTTTCTAATCTTTATAGTCCCAACATTGTTCTAATTTTGCTCATAGCCTTTGCGGTAGCAGATAAATCTGAATATGTTTTATTTTTTTCATTTATATGTGGTATAATATTTGATATCGTCTCAATTAAGCATTTTGGATCGACAACTATAAGTATGATTTTCACAATGTTTATTATTTTGTATTTATGTTCCGTATTTTTGAAAAAAACATTATCATATAATCTCTTTCTAGTTTCCATAATAGGAGTAGTGGCTTATAATATCATCTATGTTTTCCTAATTAATATTAATAATCTTTCTACAATTATCTCCAATGCGTCAAATATTATATTAATTATATTATTTCAGACTATTATTTCGCTTGTGCTAATATTTCCAATTACAAATTTCTTTTCTTGTAAAAATGAAAAATAAATATTTTGTTAAAAAGAAGAACGCAAATTCATTAGAGCTTGAAGAGCTTTTTTTAGATACGCTAAACAAGGAAAATAGCGACCTAGAAAGACCCTTATCTCAGAGAAATATAAGAATAACTGAAAAAGTTTTTTTTGTGATACTTCTTTTTTTGTTGGTCCAGGCTATAAATTTACAAATATTGAAGGGAAAATATTATGCAAAAGAATCGGAGCAAAATTATAAAAGAAGTGTCCCCATTAAAGCACCCCGTGGTATAATATATGATAAGGATAATAATCAAATTGTGTATAATGTGCCAATATTTGATTTAGTAATAATTCCATATGATTTTTTCAAGAATAAAGATGATTTAGATTTTCGGAAAAGTGAGCTTTCGAAAATAACGGAAATACCAGAAGAAGAACTCAATAACGATTTAAATAAGGTTGATAAATTATCATATCAAGCATATTTAATCCTAGACAATATTGACAAAGAAAAAGCCTTACTTGTAAGTGAGAAAATAAAAAAAATTGAAGGTGTGCAACTTGAGGAAAATGCTATTAGGAATTATGTTGATAGCTATTACATGTCAAATTTTGTTGGTTATAGTGGCAGGATAAATCAAAAAGAGTTGGAGGTAAACAGGGATTATTATCTTACAGATGTAATTGGTAAAAATGGACTTGAGTTGTCTTATGAAAATCAGCTCAGAGGTGTTTATGGGATGCAAGAAATTAGAGTAGATTCTCATGGAAAGAAAATAAAAGTTCTTAGTAAAGTAGAACCAATTTCTGGAAATAATCTCATCTTGAATATTGATGCTGATTTACAAAAAAAGATATATGATGAACTTTTAAAAATTATAGAAAAATTAGATACGAAAAACGGTGCTTCAGTCGTGGCAATTGATCCTCAAAATGGGGCAGTTCTGGCTCTTGTGAATTATCCATCATATGACAATAATCTCTTCGCGAACAGAATAAGTAGTAGTGATTATAATAAATTACTAAATGACAAATTAAATCCTCTTTTTAATCGGTCAATTGCTGGAGAATATCCTCCGGGCTCAACTTTTAAAATGGTAATTGGGGCGGCAGCTTTGCAAGAAAAAATTATCTCGCCAACTCGCGTGATTGTCGATAAGGGTGTTATATATGTGGGGGCTTACTCGTTTTTGGGCTGGACCTCCTTGGGAAGGGTTGATTTAGTTGAAGCAATTTCTCAATCATCTAATATATATTTTTATACAGTTGGTGGGGGATACGGAGATATTAAAGGTCTGGGGGCAGAGAAAATAAAAAAATACGCAAATTATTTTGGATTTGGTAATGTTTCTGGGATTGATTTACTAGGAGAAAAGAAAGGTCTGATTCCTGATGCGCAGTGGAAGAGAGAAATTAAAGATGAAATGTGGTATATTGGAGATACATATCATATGTCAATTGGACAAGGATATGTTTTAACAACTCCACTTCAAATTGCAAATTATATCGCAACAATCGCCAATGGAGGCAAATTGTTTCAACCACAAATTGTTGATAAAATTATTGATTATGAAGGGAATATAATCGAGGATATGCAACCGAAAATTATGCTAGAAAAATTTATTGCTGAAGAAAATATAAAATGGATTCAAAAAGGAATGCGAGAAAATGTCATTTCTGGCTCTGGTGTTTCTCTGGCGAGTTTGCCAGTTGAAGCGGCGGGAAAAACTGGAACTGCACAATATTACGGCAATCAAAAAACTCATGCTTGGTATACAGTGTATGCTCCTTATGATAATCCAGAAATTGCCATGGCAATTATTGTGGAAGGTGGAGGAGAAGGACACATTGCCGCCGTGCCAGTTGCGAAAGAAGTTTTGAGATGGTATTTTGAAGACAGGAAATAATAAAAAAATGATTTTTCTTATAAACTTGACTTAGAATTTGTCTTATAACTACATTGAAATAAATTAATAATTTTTTATTATTTCAATGTAGTTAGTTATTGTTTCGCTCGTATTGTTGTCATTAAGTCCTCTGCTAAAATGTGGTGTAGATGGTTTGTTTTACTTATTTATTACTACTTTTATTTTTATTATTTCTCTTTTTAGAGGATACAGACTTGTTAAAGAATTTATTTTGAATTAAACTAAAAAGATTCTGAATCAAGTTCAGAACAACATCTAATATAAACCTATGAACAATCACGAAGAAAATTGTTTCAAAATATTTCAAAGATCTTGCGAAGTTTTAAAACTAAAAGGTTTTACTTTTAAGCCAAAAGTTATTCGGGCTAGAGATGGTTATGTGCAAAGCTATAAACTGGGATATACAAATTTAGCCTCAAAATTAGTGGTGATTGATATTTATACGCAAAAGCTTAAAAAACCCAAAAAATATAGCAGTATTCTGGCTGTGATTGCCCACGAATTAGCTCACCATCAAAAAAGACCCTATCGTCAACTTCATAATTTTCGCTGGATAAACAGAATTCACTACCCAGAATTTTACCAGCAAGTGACCAAGAATATTAAGAAGTTTAAGAAGGACAAGTATTTGAAGGAATTATTTGGATAAAAAAAAATAGGAGAGTCGTTTTTTATATAATCTCTATATCTATCGGTGTAAGACCTCCCTTTTATTTTAAATTATAAATTATTTAATAACCAATAAGGTGTTATATCATATTACTACATATGTCAATTGCGAAAATTAAAAAAGTTATTGTCGGAATGTCGGGTGGAGTTGATTCTTCGGTGGCGGCCGCACTTTTGCAGAAACAAGGCTATGAAGTCATTGGTGTTTTTATGCATTTTTGGCATGATATGGTCGATCAAAGTGAAACATTGGATACGCACATTGAAAACAGATGTTGCTCTCGCGAGGCAGAAGAGGGGGCAAGAAAAGTTGCGCAAAAATTGGGCATCAAATTTTATGCTGTTAATGTTTCCAAGGAATTCAAAAAAGAAGTCGTGGATTATTTTCTTTTTGAGTATAAGCAAGGTCGAACTCCCAATCCCTGCATTGAATGCAATCGTAGTATCAAATTCGAAGTGATGATTGAGAAAACCTTGGCAATGGGGGCCGATTTTATGGCAACAGGTCATTATGTGCGGATTAAAAATGATATAAAATCAAAAAATATTAAATTTCTCAAAGCCAAAGATGAAAACAAGGACCAATCCTATTTTCTTTACACCTTGAACCAGAAAAAATTGAAGTATTGCCTTTTCCCTATAGGAGACTATGGAAAAAAAGAAATTAGGATACTGGCAAAAGAGTATGGCTTTGAAATTGCTGACCGCAAAGAAAGTCAGGAAATTTGTTTTATTCAAGGAAAATATTACGGAGATTTTTTAAAAAAATATCTCAAGTTAATTCCAGGAAAAATTGTTGATAAAGATAATAATATTCTTGGAGAGCATAAAGGATTACCACTTTATACAATCGGGCAAAGAAGGGATATTGGAATCGGAGGGACAGGACCATATTTCGTTATTGGGATGAATCGCCGCAAAAATCAGTTGATTGTTAGTAATAAAAAAAATGACCAGAATTTGCTATCTAAAAAATTTATCGCCGAAAAAATCGTTTGGACTTCTGGACAAACTCCTGAGTTTCCTTTGAAAATCAAAGCAAAAATTAGATATAGAATGCAAGAAGCGACAGCTATTGTTTACAAGGAAAATGAAAAATATATTGTTCAGTTTACAAAGTCTCAGCGAGCAATTATGCCTGGACAGTCAGTAGTTTTTTATAAAAAGGATGAAGTTCTCGGAGGAGGTATTATAAAATAAAAAGTCTCACATAATACATATAGTGTCTTTCCAGACGGCCGTCCGAAAAAACGCTATCGGTATATATTGAAAAAATTTATTTTAGATCAAAGTAATAGATGATGAAACTTCTACTAGGATTTTTGAGAGTTTGGTTTTATTGTGTTTTTAAGTTGAGTAGAAAAATATTTAAGAATAAATGATTTATGGAAAATATATTTTTTAATTTATTTGAAATTGGAGCCCTATTAATGATTGTTACCATTTTTCTAAAGGAGCGTAAAAATAAAGAGCTTTGTGAAACTCTGGTGTTGGCAATTTTATATGGCTTAATTCTAGAAATAGTGAATGTTCATAATTCTGGAACCTATTCTTATGGTCAGGAATTTATGTTACAAATTTATAATATTCCACTAGTAATCGGCATGGGTTGGGCAATTATATATTATGTGTCAGAGAAAGCTGTGCAGAGCTACAATTTAAAATGGTGGCAAGTGCCTTTTTTTATGTCGCTTATCGCCTTAAGTATTGATCTTGCCATAGATATGGTTGCTATTCGACTTGGATTTTGGAAATGGCTAATACCTTTAGATTAGGAATGGTTTGGAGTACCGTATGATAATCTGTTTGGCTGGTTGGCAGTCGTCTGGACTTTTGTTTTTTTTATAAATCTGAGTAATCAAAACTTTTGGAATAGAAATATTTCAAAAATTATAAAATATTTTTCCATCATTATCTCTCCTTTTATTTTAGCTTTTCAGATAATTAGTTTTACAATCATAGCAGCAGTTGTTTCAGGAAAATTTTCTTTTAATGAGGTTATAATTCTTTTTAACAATCATGATTATCGTTATGCCTACTATTCAGAAGTGCAGATTTTAAAGTCTTATTTTTTTTGGACTATTGTGACCGTACTTGTTTTATATTTATCAAAGGAAATTTATAAAAATAGTGAAAAAGTTACTGCCAAAATTGATTTTCTCTCTCTTGTAATTGTAGTTTTTTTACACTGTTTCTTTTTGATTAGTATTTTTGTAAAAGGTTTTTATGTTCAGCATCCTATATTTATCTTGATTTCAATTATTTCGCTATTATTTTATTTATTTATTACATTTGCTCCATTTTATAGGAATAAAAAATCCAGAATAAGTTGATTTTATATATGTTAATTTTGTAATTCTTGACAATTAATTTAGTAGTAGTAGGATTAATCTTGTTCTTATTAATCAAAATTAATTAAAAAAATGAAAAGTACCAAGAATTTTTTCCAACTATTATCAATTTTGTTTCTAGTATTCCTGCCCATAATTACCCTTGCTAACTCACCAGCGAGAGAGGCGACTCAAAAAGTTGGTCATTCTGATCCAGTTGCTCCTGTAATTTTAGGTCTAATAATAATTTTATTTACTGCAAAAATTGGTGGTGAATTGTTTGAAAAAATGAATCAACCTGCCGTTCTTGGTGAATTGGTTTTTGGTATAATAATTGGTAACCTTGCACTTCTGTCTGGAGGTTTTTTAAATTTTGGACATCTTTTTGACAATGCCTCAATTGATATTCTGGCAAGACTTGGAGTGATGATTCTGCTTTTCCAAGTTGGTCTTGAGTCGAATATCAAGGATTTGATGAAAGTTGGAATTTCATCGGTTATTGTGGCGGTTGTTGGAGTTGTTGCTCCGATGATTTTGGGATATTTTGTTTGTGCTTATTTGATTCCAGAAGCTGGATTTAACACACATATATTTATTGGAGCAACATTAACTGCAACTTCTGTGGGTATCACTGCTCGAGTTTTAAAAGATTTGGGAAAATTAAAAACTCCCGAAGCGAAAATTATTCTTGGGGCTGCTGTCGTCGATGATATTTTGGGTTTGATTATTCTTTCGATTGTGAGTGGAATTATTATTTCAGGCTCAATAAGTGTCGGTGCAATCGCTTATATAACTTTTACATCGTTTGCATTCCTTATAATTTCAATTATAGTCGGACTGAAAGCTGCTCCAATAATTGGTAAGAAAGTTTCGGGAATGAAAGTTGAAGGAATGAAAATTGTGACTGCATTTTTATTTTTATTTACGATGGCTTATGTCGCTGACATGATGGGGCTTGCCACAATCGTGGGAGCATTTGCTGCAGGACTAGTTCTGGATGATGTGTCGTTTGTAAACAAAAAAGAACATCACATTGAAGTTTTGGTAAAACCTTTGTATTGTGTTTTTGTACCAATTTTTTTTGTGCTGATGGGTATTCAGGTAAAGCTCGATGTTTTTCTTAATCCAAAAATCATCGCAATTGCTCTTGCCATTACAGCTGCGTCTATTCTTGGAAAGCAGTTATGTGGACTTGGAGTGAGGTGTAAAAATGCTAGTAAATTGGTTGTTGGTATTGGAATGATTTCCAGAGGTGAAGTCGGACTAATTTTTGTTGGCGTTGGAAGGGAGCTGGGGGTAATTGATAATTCTTTTTTTGGGGCAATTGTAATTATGGTAATATTAACCACGCTTGTCACGCCACCACTTTTAAAGTGGAGTATTGCCAGAAATGACAAAAAACTTGGTTTGTACGGAACTGAAAACCAAGAAGTGACGGCATAAGATATTCGAAATATATAAACATTTTTGAAAATGACATTGTGAAATGTCGTTTTATTAATGTTATTTCAGAAAAAAAATATTACATAGGTTCGCTTAGTTTTTATCTATATTAATAATTTCCGATGTCAGAAATAAATTAAGTCTGACATATTTATTATATTACTTTAAATGACGAGATTCAACATACTTGTCACCCTGAGCTTGTCGAATAGTGGAAGGCACAATCAAATTATCATAGTTCGACAGGCTCACTATGACAAATTTAATTATTTTGTGATTTAAAGTAGATTATTTAATATAATGCAGAGTCATTAATTATGATAAAAAAAACTACAGATTAAAGTCTGAACTCCAACGCTTTAGACTAAATTATTTTCTGGAGTTCACTTTTCAGAGTGTAAGTTGATTGTCAAAAAATATATAAATTTAGGTTTCGAAAATATTTTGTATCTTGCAGGTCATTATTATAAATGCTTGAACTCAAACAGATGACCGCATGATGCGAGGCGTACTCGTTAATTTTATAATTTCATTATAATCTTGACATATTTTCTAAATAATAAATACTGAAAAGTCAAGTTTGACACCATAGGAGGATCAATATGAACGATGAAGAAATAGCAAAATTAGCAAAAAATTAAACATAATGCCTCGTCTTGCTCAAGAGCTCCAGAAACAGTCTGGGCAACAAAGCAAAGGTGAGACTGGAAAATCCTTGAGAGAGATGAGCGTTCTGTACGAAGAAATTGGAGAAATTCTGGAAGGATGTGAATCATACCTCGACCTTGTGAAAAGAGTAATGGCAGACAAGAAAAATTAAATTGATACATTGCATCAGAGGAGATCAATCTTATCAACGAATAAGTTTTTTTTATTGGCAAAAATGAAAATTTGCGATAAACTAAATTTATATGAAACAAATAAATCTAAATTTAAATAGTCGCACTATAATCGAAAAAGTAGCTAATACTGCCACTGATGTTTTGAAAAGTGGTGGTGTTATTATTTATCCAACGGACACTATTTATGGCATAGGGGCGAATGCTTTTAATGAAGAGGCGATTGAAAAAGTAATGAAAATAAAAAATCGCAACAGCGAGAAGCCTTTACTGGTATTTGTAAAAGATATAAAGTCGGCCACGAGAATAGCTTGTATTGATTCAGTGGTTGAAAAAATATTAGAAAATATCTGGCCTGGTCCCGTTACAGTGGTTTTGAGAAAAAAAGATAGCATTCCATATTCACTAACTGGGAATCGAGAAACTGTTGCCATTAGAATTCCTCAAAATGAATTTGTTTTGAAGTTACTAGAAAAGGTTGATTTTCCAATTATCGCCACTAGTGCGAATATTTCAGGAGAGAATAATTTATTTGATTCAGAAAAGATTATGCAAATATTTTGTAATCAAAAAGAGCAACCAGATTTGTTTTTAAACATTGGTAATATGCGAAATACTCAATCCTCAACTATTATTGACCTCACAACGCGAACACCAAAAATTATCCGAATGGGAATTGTGGGAAAAGATAGTATGAAAGAATTTTTTAATAAATTTAATCTAAATTAATTTATGTCGAATTTTTTTCTTAATCACTATTTAAAACACACACTTAGACATGAAATAACAGAGCTTTATGCTTCCGTTGCAATCAAGAATTTTGCATTTTCGATGATTACGATTTTTGAGCCAATATATCTTTATAGTTTATACGGTTCATTAGCGATTGTTTTTATGTATTATGCGGCTGCTTACACGATATATTTTTTTACAGCACCTCTTGGTGCAAAAGCAGCTGCAAAATATGGATTTGAACACTGTATTTTTTATAGTATTCCGTTTGGAATTATGTATTTTCTCACTCTTTCTCAGTTAACGAATTTTCCGTGGCTCGCATTTGTGGCTATTTTATTTATGGTCATCTATAAAACACTTTTTTGGCCTTCTTATCATACAGATTTTGCTCATTACGGTGCTTCTGGCTACAGGGGCAGAGAATTAAGCGTCTTATCTCTTATCCTAACGGTCGCCACCATTTTAGGTCCAATTGTCGGCGGAGTGATTTTGGTAAATTTCGGTTTTCAAGTCTTGTTTGTTGCTGTTTCTGCGATAAGCTTAATCTCGGCTATACCACTGTTTGCAACTCGTGAACAATTTGGACCGCACTTTTTTTCATATAGAGATTCATTTAAAAGGCTTTTGAAACCCTACGGACATTACAGAAGAAAAGATTCCATCGCTTATATTGGTTTTGGAGAAGAAGTCATTTCTGTAATTGGTTGGCCTATTTTTATTTTCCTTATAATCGAAAAATATGATCTAATGGGAATTCTTGTGAGTGTTGTTGCAGTTACAATTGCAGTTATTTCATTATATGTGGGCAAACTTTCCGATATCTTAAAAAAAAGAGAGAGAAAGAAATTGGTTACTTCTGGAACGATGATATATATTATTGCTTGGTTCTTAAGACCTTTTTCGGCAAATTGGCTTGGAGTTCTGTTGGTTGATATTATGTCGAAGGGTTCAAAGACAACTATTAACTATCCCTTATTTACTTTTATATACAGTGCTGGAAAAAATCATAAAGGATTTTTGAAATATAATATGTTTTACGAAATGTCTTTGTCGGCCGGTAAGGCATTGGCAGCTTGGGGAGTAGTATTGATTGCCATTATTTGGGAATATTATGGAAATTTTGACTTTTGGGTTGCAGCTTTTACATTTGCAGGACTTTGGTCCTTGTTATATCTTTTTAAATTTTATAAATCTTAATGGAAATTATACAATCAATTATTTTAGGAATTATTCAAGGACTGGCAGAATTCCTGCCAATTTCAAGCTCTGGTCATCTGGTTTTAATATCAAAATTTTTTAATTGGCAGGATCAAGGTTTGGCTTTTGATGTCGCACTGCATCTTGGAACTCTAATTGCAGTTTTGGTTTATTTTCGAAAAGACTGGCTAGAAATAATAAACAAATCATATCTAATCAAAAAAATCAAGTATCAAATATTAAATATTAAGCAAAATTTAATTTCACTTAAAATCTTTCAAAAAAAAAGAGGCGTATTTTCAGAGTCCAATAAAAAATTTAACATTAAATATTTAAAAACTGATTTATTATTTATAATTATTATCGCCACAATTCCAGGAGTTATTGCTGGTCTTACTTGGGGGGATTATACAGAAACTATTTTTCGCAATCCGATGTTAATTGCTGTAGCTTTATCAATGGGTGCCTTGCTTCTCTATTGTTCTGACAGGATTGAAATAAAAAAGAATGATATGTCAAAATTAACTCTCAAAATGGGGATTATAATTGGACTTTTTCAGGCCCTAGCAATTATTCCCGGGGTATCTCGAAGCGGTATTACAATCACGGCAGCTCTTTTATTAGGTTTTTCAAGAACATCTTCAGCGAGGTTTTCGTTTCTTCTTTCTACTCCGATTATTATCGGAGCGGGGATTATGGAATTTCCCAATTTAATCAGGGAAGGCATTGATACGAGTATTCTAGTTGGGATTTTGACAGCAGCAATTTGTGGCTATTCGGCAATTAAATATATGTTGAAATATCTAGAGAACAGAAATTATAATATTTTTGTGGGATACAGGATTGCACTTGCGGTTTTGATAATTATTTTCTTTATGTGATAATGTTCCATTGGGATTAAATAGAAATGTCCTATCTAGTGTGATAAGATATCTAGTTGTTTAATTAACTTGAATTACGAAATACTTTTTTTCGAGGATGCTCTGCATCTTGCTGGACATCTTCATAACGCAAACGCACAAGCTCAAATAAATGCCACGCAAGATGCAAGGCGTCCTATTTTACGAATTAAAGAATTTAATGCCTCTTTTTCTAGCTCATAAGTGACAACTTCGTTGAGAATTTGATAGTTCAAACATTTTCAAGGTCTGTTGTTTATTTTTTTTGGATAAGATAGATTTCTTCCTTTGATTTTATATTAAGATTAGATCTTTTAGGAAAGTATTCCCTAATCAGTCCATTCAAATTTTCGACTATTCCTTTTTGATAAGATTTATAAGAATCACGGAAAAATGAGGGGACATTATTTTCAAAGTGCAAAGCATTTTCAGAACCATTGTCTCTAGTAATAGTTAACCATAAATTTGATAAAGATTTAATATTTTTTCGAACTGCTTTCTCTGAAATCAAAGCAGTTTTATTCTCGCATTATGCAATCTGCACAACCTATTTACTTCTTAAATTTTGATACAATCCTCCGAATTTTCCTTGTCCGTTATAGATATAATTAGAGATACTTTCAGAACTGATTGTTTTATCTTTACAATCCTTTCTCTTCCTTTTGACATGGTTTATAATGTTATTTGCTTAAAACTATATGATACCATAAAAAGGGGATTCGGGGTTTGAATTTACCGAGAGCTTTTATTTATTGACAAGACATAAATAAAAAGGTAAATTTTACTATGGAGGGATTAATATTATAAATACAATTCTTAAAAAGAGATTAGATAGTCTTCGGAAAATATTTGAAAAAGAAATGTCTCCAAGGCAGGAAGCAGAAACAGTCAGAGTATTAGATCGAGCCTTGAAGATTGCTGGAAGGAGTGAAAATTTTTATGACATTAGAAGAACCGTTATAAATATTATTATATTTACATTTGCGGTTATTGAAATCGTTTTTATGGCGGTATGGTTAATGGATAAATTTTTCCAAGATCTTCCAAGCTATTATTTATTGCTCAAATATATTGGAATACCTGTCCTTTTGTTACTGGTATTTGTTAATCCTATAACAGATAGGATAGTGAAGAAAATAAAACAATGAGGAGTTATTAAAACTCTTCTTTTTTTTGTTGCAAAAAAAACTTAAGTGTAAAACTTGAGCCTTTTTTATGTGCTTACTGTTAAATGAATATTTATAATTTTTGCCAAGTTGAAGATTCAACATTAACATCAATATTAGCTTTGTTGTCTTTGATAATTCTTCTAATTTTGCCATTGAAAATAAATCCGTCTGTCATATCTGTACTTTCGATAAATGCTCTTGAAAATTTAAAATTGGCCATTTCTTGTCCGCCTAGAATTGCGATAGGATCAAATTTCTTTTTCAGCTCCATTTTATCGGCATACTTTTCGTATAACTACCACATTATTTTTTCTAAATTCTGATCAGGTTCAATCATCTTTAGTCCCAGAGTTTCAGCCTCGTCGCAAGTGATTGGTTAGCCATGAATACAAATATCTCCCGTAATTTCATTGGTAATTTTTTTAATTGTTTTTTGGTCGCGATTTTTATCAAAATGCATTAATAATAATTTTTCAACAATTTGCTTGGCCTTTCTGGTGGCACGATAAGCATTTCCCAAGGAAAGCGGATGAATTTTTGAAGTAAGGTCTTCGAAAACGTTGATCATTTAATCTTCTCTGACCCCAGCTTTTTCATTGGCAAGTAAAAAATAGGAATTCAAATCTTCCACGCTAATTTCCATTTTTTGATTTTTATGGCTTAATGGTCAATTAGGGTGCTTAATTTTTAAGTATTTCACAAATTGCCTTGTATCTTTTAGTCTTGCTCATTCCTCGGTGAATTCTCAGTAAAGTTTTAAAATAGGAGAATGATCCATCCAAAGAGTTAGTAGTATTGGGAATTTTTAATTGAGGATATTTCTGATAGGTAAAAAGATAAGGTAGATTTGTTTTTAAACTTCGATAGGCCGATCTTAATCTTTTGTGAGTGTAATGTAGTTTTCCTGTTTCAA
>JAHYJV010000011.1 GCA_019428855.1 Patescibacteria group bacterium
ATGAAAAGTGGAAAGATTTCTTGCAAGAAAAGTCATTCAACTTTGAAACAGGAAAACTACATTACACTCACAAAAGATTAAGATCGGCTTATCGAAGTTTAAAAACAAATTTGCCTTATCTTTTTACCTATCAGAAATATCCTCAATTAAAAATTCCCAATACTACTAATTCTTTGGATGGATCATTCTCCTATTTTAAAACTTTACTGAGAATTCACCGAGGAATGAGCAAGACTAAAAGATACAAGGCAATTTGTGAAATGCTTAAAAATTAAGCACCCGAATTGACCATTAAGCCTAATTTAATAAATAATGAATAGCAAATGGCCTTGATAGAAGTAAAGAAGGTAAGTGTCATCTACAACAAAGGTTTGACCAATGAATCAAATGCAGTTTTGGATATAAATTTGGAAATATACCCAGAGGAATATGTGATGATTTTTGGTCCGTCCGGATGTGGAAAATCTACACTCTTAAATCTAATTGCGGGGCTTGAAAATCCAACCGAAGGTGATATCATAATTGATGGGCAAAACATAAGTGAAATGGATTATGCCCAGATGTCCAGATTTCATTGTACAAAAATTGGCATGATTTTTCAGGCCTATAATTTACTTTCTAGTTTGACTGTCAAAGATAACATTATTCTTCCGCAAGTTTTTTTGGGTAATCATGATTTCAAAGAGCGAAATAACAGAGCTGATGTATTGCTTAAAAAATTTGGAATATATGAACATGCTAATAAAATTCCCACAGAGCTTTCTGGAGGGCAACAACAAAGAATTGGAATCGCGCGTTCCTTAATTAATGATCAGCCAATAATTTTGGCAGATGAACCTGTGGGTAATCTAGATTCAAAATCAGCTGCAAATGTTCTTGATATCATTAAAGAACTTAATGAAAAAAATAAAAAAACCATCGTCATGGTAACTCACAACCCTGAATATCTCGAATATGCACATCGTATATTTTATATGAAAGATGGAAGAATGACACATGTTGTCGTAAATAAAAAATCAAAACACCTGAAAAAGGATGTCACGCAGAAGGAAAAAGAGTTTGATTTATTAGCAAGATCTTTCCCTGGTCTTTCAGAAGCACAACTTCATACCTTGATGATTCCGTTCAAGGCGAAAATTATGTCAGAATATTTATTAACATCTTTGAACACCGATCAAATACAGCGGATAGAAGAATTTATTAAAAAGAGAATGTCTGGTAAGTTTTCTAAATATGAATTCAGGATGATGCTTGATAGATCGTTTGAAAAGGGTGGAATTGGCTTAGACGAAAGAACTGCCATCCAATATTCTTCCGAGACAGAAAAAATTATTCAAGGAGCAGGTTTGTTACAAAAAAATCTGAAAGACAAAGCAGAAAGCTTAAATTTAGAGGAATCCGTTTTAAAAGCAAAATTAATCTCCAGATATTTAATCCGTTCTTATATAGGAAATATTAGTGAGCAGCAGAAGAACAGATTGGAGCATCTTGTTGATATGAGATTTAAAAATGAAATTGAAGCAGAAACATTTGACAAAGTTTTGGACATGCCATCAAGTGAAGGCGGAGTTGGACTTGATAAAAGGGTTACTAAAAAAATAACCAGAGATTTAGAAATAATACTTCTCGTAAAATTTGGAACTAGCACGGACATTAAATAAATAATTATCTTATAATTTCAAATGCAGTCAAAAGATATCATACGACTTTCAACAAGAGTTTTCAAAACAAATAAGCTCAGAACTGGTCTTACAATTCTTGGTATTGGTGTTGGTATTGGTACAATCTTGTTTTTAGTTTCCTTTGGCTTTGGTTTGCAAAAAGTTATTCTAGAACAAATTACGACTTCGGATGCCTTATTAAGTCTGGATGTATATTCAGAATCATCTTCAATTATAGCATTAGACAAGGAAAACCTAGAGAAAATTCAAGCAATTCCTGAGATAGATGAAGTAAGTCCGCTGATTGCAGTACCAGCCCAAATTGAAATTGACGGTTTGAGGAGTGGTACGGTCGTCAATGTTGTTGATGCATCATACTTTAATCTATCAGGAATGCAAATTGAAAAAGGAAGTTTTTTTGCTAAGGGTAATAGCAACAAGGCAGTTATCTCTTCGGCGACTTTAAGGTCTTTTAATATTGAAGATTTCGGCAGTGCTTTGGATAAGACTGTCACAATCAAGCTCTATCTCTCCCAAAAAAGAGAATTAGAAAGTGAAGAAATTCCCGTGGCTGAAATTGAAGAAATAAATCTAGCCTATGATTTTGATATTGTCGGTATTGTTGACGATGAGTATAATTCCTTTTTATTTATCCCTTCTTCTGAAAATATTAAGAGTATGAATTTGCCCGATTATTCGACAGTAAAGATAAAAGTGAAGACTGAGAATGACCTTGAGGATGTGCGAAATAAAATAATTGAAATGGGATTTGGTGTTTCAGCACTATCTGATATTATTGATGAAGCCAATAAAATATTTCAGGCGGTGCAAATTGTCCTCTCTCTTTTTGGAGCGGTTGCCTTAATTGTTTCTGCGATTGGAATGTTTAATACTATGACTATTGCTCTTTTGGAAAGAATTCAAGAGATTGGAATTATGAAAGCACTTGGTGCTTCGAGAAGTGATATTTGGAAATTATTTTTGATAGAATCTGTTATTATTGGTTTTCTAGGAGGTGTCAGCGGTATATTGATTGGTTTTCTGGGAGGAAAAGTCCTAAATTTCGGAATAAATAAATTAGCGAGTTCCCTTGGAGGTCAAGTAGTTGACTTATTTTATACCCCGACTGCTTTTGTTATAATTATTTTAGTTTTTTCAACAGTAGTAGGTTTTATGACAGGTCTTTATCCAGCAAGAAGAGCTTCAAAATTAAACGCCTTGGATGCCTTAAGATATAAATAGAAACCTGATTTTATTATTGATTTATACTTATATTTGTTTTATAATGTGAATAATGAAAATATTTTATGAAAAAAACAAAAAAAATTGCAGTGGTCGAAGATGATCCTACCGTTAAGGAGATTTACGAGATTAAATTACGTTCCAATAATTACGAAGTAGTTTCTGCTGATAACGGACTACAAGCAGTAAAGATGATAATCAAAGAAAAACCAGACTTGGTTTTGCTTGATATTCTTCTTCCGAAAATGGATGGATTTGATGTTATCGATAAGTTAAAAAAATCAGAGGATGTCAAAATCAGAAAAGTTCCAGTTTTTATTGTTTCGAATTTATCAAGTAAAGAAGATATTGAGGAAGCAAAATATCTTGGTGTTGAGGACTATATTGTTAAAGCTAGGAGCAATCCGAACGATATTATAAAAAAAATAAAAGATTTTTTTGATCATGAATAATGTTAATTTACATCGAAACTAATATAAAAATATGAAAGAAACCAGCAAAAAAGAAAGAAAAATATTTAAAAAAGATCCATATATGGAAAAATATGAAAAGAATATTATCCTTTTCGGATTATTTACTTTTATAATTTTATCGGTGATATCTTTTGTTTTTATCATGCCGATGCTATTTGGTTTTTATAATAATATTAATCCTCAGCAAGGAGATGTTGCTGATAAGAATCAATATATTCAAAAAAATCAAACTTCGTCTGAAACAAACTATAAATCCGGAATAACTCTTTTTGATGAAAAAAATTATTCTTCAGCCTTGGATTTTTTTAAAAAAGCAATTGATGAAGAGCCTAATAATATAAATTATTTAACAGAATATGCCATAACAAATTACAGATTAAAAAATTATAGTGAGGCGATTAAAACATATCAGAGGATTATTGTTATTGATGAAAATAGTGTTTCATCTTACAATAGTATCGGTAATATATATTGGATTATGGAAAACTATGATGCAGCTGAAAATAATTTCAAAAAAGCGATAGAAATTAATCCAAGCATAATTTCAGCCTATAATAATTATGCTTTAATGCTTGATGAAAAAGGTCAAATTGAAGAAGCAAAAGAAATATTGCAACAAGGGATGGAAGCAAACTCAGAAAATACGGAATTGAAACTTACTATGAGAATTATAGAAGGTAATGAGAATTAAATAAAAAAAATAATCTTATATTGATGAAAGCCAAAACAAAAATAATTACCAAACCAGATATGTTGATTGAGATGTCTTGGGAAGTATGTAATAAAGTCGGCGGAATTTTTACGGTGCTGAGTTCAAAGGCAAAACAAATGCAAAAGCGTTATCGAAATTCTTATTGTTTAGTAGGACCATATTTTGTTGATAAAAGTAGAGGTGTTTTTAAAGAGGAGCCTATTCCAGAAATTTATAAACAAGTTTATTCTGACCTAAAAGATGTCGGGATAATTCTTCATTTCGGAACTTGGGTTATTAAGGGAGAGCCGAAAGTTATTTTAGTTGATTTTAGTAATTTTTGGTATAATAAGGATGATATAAAAAAACAAATGTGGGAAAGCTTTGGAGTGGATTCGATAAGTAGTGCTTATGATTTTGATGAGCCAGTTTTGTGGAGCTGGACGGTTGGTATGTTAGTTGAAAAAATAGGTCAAGTACAACAAGACAAAAATATCGTGCTTCATGCTCATGAATGGCTTTCTGGAGGAGCAATTTTATATCTCAAAAAAAATAATTCAAAAATATGTTCTGTTTTTACAACTCATGCTACAACCCTTGGCAGAACTATTGCAAGTCACGGCTTGGATTTATATTACGAATTAGATAAAATCAAGCCGACGGAAGAGGCGTATAAATATGGAGTTCAGGCAAAACATAATCTCGAAAAGGTATCTGCAGAAAATGCGAATGTTTTTACAACAGTAAGTCAAATTACTGCTTTAGAAGCCAAATATATTTTGGGTAAGGATGTCGATGTAATTTTGCCTAATGGTCTCGATATGTCTGAATTTCCGAGTTTCGAAGAGACAGCCTTGAAGCATAAACAATATCGCAATAGATTAAGAAGATTCGCTCTATATTATTTCTCGCCCTATTATAAAATTGATCTTGAGAACACTTTATTCTATTTTACTGCTAGTAGATATGAGTTTCATAACAAAGGTTTAGACATTTTCATTGAGTCTTTAGGAAAGCTCAATGAAAAAATGAAAAAAAACAATAGTAAAAAAAATATCGTAACTTTTTTTTATGTACCAGCTCAAATGACGAACATTAATCCAGACATTATTGAAGCCCGCGAATTTTTCAGGGATATTAAAGATTTATTGGAAGAGGAAGAGGATGATATAAAAGAAAATTTACTTTATACAATTTCGGCAGAAGAAAAAATAAACAAGAAATCAATATTTTCTGAAAGCTTTAATCTAGCTATGAAAAGT
The DNA here is from genome assembly GCA_019428855.1 of Patescibacteria group bacterium. Taxonomy (GTDB): domain Bacteria; phylum Patescibacteriota; class Minisyncoccia; order JAHIHE01; family JAGLIN01; genus JAHYJV01. The sequence goes on from JAHYJV010000011.1 coordinate 5,330, forward strand.
AAGCTTTTGAAACTAAAGTCAAAAAATGGTCCAGCTCCGCTCTCAACACATGAAATTTCTCAAGCAGAAAATGATTCAATTTTGCGAGCTTTTAAAGCAGCTGGTCTGGAAAATAAAGAAGAGGACAAAGTTAAGGTTATTTTTTATCCAATATACTTAACTGGTGCAGATGGCTTGAGTGACCTTGATTATTATCAAAGTATCCAAGCTTGCCATTTAGGTGCTTTTCCTTCTTATTATGAACCATGGGGTTATACTCCTTTGGAAACTGCCGCCCTCGGAGTTGCTTCCTTGACGAGCAATCTTTCTGGATTTGGAAAATATTTTTACAGCAATCTTCACGACAAAAAGAATCCCGGAATATATATCTTAGATATCGAAAATGAAAAAAGAGAAGACATTCTAAGAGAATTTGTCGATATTTTGTATAAGTATACGTTGTTTACCAAAAAACAAAGAATCGAAAATAAAATGCAAGCACGGAAGGTGGCCTTTATGGCAGACTGGGAAAATTTTGTTGATTATTATGTTAAAGCACATGGTTTAGCTCTAGAAAGAAGTCAGAGTCAAATCGTTTCAAGAGAAAAAACCTGTCAACAAGAGTCTAAATCTTATAAAAAAACCACATCTTGACAATATTTATTGTTTGTATATAATGAATATACTTGAATACAAGTCAAAAATTGATATATGATTTATAAAATCATCAGATAAATACGGGATGCCCTTTCATGCCTGCAGTGTTTGCTGTTTAGGCTTGTTTTTGTGTCTTTGAAATATTTTTTACCGTATTTTAGATTTTCGTTTAAAAGTGTTCTTTTTCGTTATTATATTAAAAATGGATATAATAATTTATTTTGCTAATAATTAACTTATTTTTATAAAATATGTCAATACTCAAAATCAAAGAGGCGACTAGCTTAAAATCAAATAGGAAATATTTTAATGAAATAGATGAAGTAGTAAATGCCCCTTATCTAATCAAGTCTCAAATAACTTCTTATAATTGGTTTATCGAAATAGGACTTCGCGAATTGCTAGAAGAAGTGTCTCCAATTATTAGCTTTAATAAACAGCTAGAGCTGGATTTTGTTGATTATTATTTAGACAAGCCTAAATATGATGAAGAAACATCAAAAAAGAAAAATCTTTCTTATGAGGCACCTCTCCGATGTAAGGTGAGATTAGTAAGTAAAGAAGATAATTTTAAAAAAGAACAAGAAATTTATTTTGGAGAGTTCCCGCTAATGACAAAGCGAGGAACTTTTATTATTAACGGAGTCGAAAGAGTGGTAGTAAGTCAGTTGATAAAATCACCAGGCACATTTTTTTCTCTTGTGACTGAGAAAGAAGATAAGAGATATTTTGGGGCAAAACTAATCCCGACCAGGGGTGCTTGGCTTGAGGTTGAAACAGAAGCTAGCGGGGCGATTTTTGTGAAGATAGATAAAAAAAGGAAAGTCGCAATAACTTCTCTTTTGAGAGCTTTTGGGAATAGTACAGACAAACAGCTTTTGGAATTGTTTTCAGATGTAGATACGGGTAATGTTAAATTTATTGAAGCTACAATAGCCAAAGATATTGCCAAGACCAAGGGTGAGGGGTTTATTGAAGTTTATAAAAGAATTAGACCGGGAGATCTTGCTACAGCTGATAATGCCAGACAATTAATTGAAGGAATGTTTTTCAAATTTGATCGATACGATCTTGGTAAAGTTGGTAGACATAAGATAAATCAAAGGTTAAATATAGATTTAGCAGATACAGTTGAAAACAGAGTATTTCAATCTAGTGACTTAATTGCTGTCATAAAAGAAATTATTAGATTAAATAATACTCCAGGTTCCGTGGCCGACGATATTGACCATCTTGGAAATAGAAGAGTAAGAACTGTCGGAGAATTAATTCAGGAAAGATTTCGTCTTGGATTTATGAGAGTTGAAAGAAATATTAAAGACCGCATGAGTACTTTGGATATTAATACTGCTTCGCCTTCGCAATTAATCAATACTAGACCGTTGATTGCTGTTATTCGAGAATTTTTTATGTCTTCTCAACTTTGTCAGTTTATGGATCAAGTAAATCCACTTTCTGAGCTTGAACATAAGAGAAGATTATCAGCTATGGGTCCAGGAGGACTTACCAGGGAAAGAGCTGGCTTTGAAGTTCGTGATGTGCATCGTTCTCATTATGGCAGAGTATGTCCAATTCAAACCCCTGAAGGACCAAATATCGGTTTAGTGGGACATCTTGCTCTTTATGCCACCATAAATGAATATGGTTTTCTGGAAACTCCTTATCGAAAAGTTAAAGATGGGAAAGTGTCAGAAAATATTGAATATCTTGATGCGTCTGAGGAAGAAGAGGCTATTATTGCTCATGCGAGTGTTCCATATGACCGAAAAACTCAAATGTTTACCCAAAAAGAAGTGCAGGCCCGAGTCAAAGGAAGGCCAGGAATTATTGAGGCTGAAAAGGTAAACTATATGGATGTTTCTCCAAATCAAGCAATTAGCGTTGCAACTTCTTTGATTCCTTTTTTAGAAAATGATGATGCTCATCGAGCTTTAATGGGCTCGAACATGCAACGACAGGCTGTAACTTGTATTGTGTCTCAATCACCAGTAGTGGGTACGGGTTTAGAAAAAAGAGCCGCTGAAGATTCTGGTCATGTTATTCTAGCGGAAGAAGACGGTGAAGTTACTGAATTAGATGGAGCACATATCAAAATCAAAAATAAGAATGGAACTTCTTTGACCTATAACCTTCATAATTTTGTCAGGTCTAATGCTGCAACCTGTATGACTCAACATCCAAGAGTTGCTAAAGGGCAGAAAATTAAAAAAGGAGATTTAGTTGCTGATGGCTCTGGTACTGAAAACGGCGAACTTGCTCTTGGACAAAATCTTGTAGTTGCTTTTATCCCTTGGGCAGGATGTAATTTTGAAGATGCAATTATACTATCTCAAAGAGTTGTTGAAGAGGACAGATTCAGCTCAATTCATATCGAAGATTTTTCCATTGATGTGCGTGATACAAAATTAGGGCCAGAGGTTGTTACTTGTGATATCCCAAATATAGGAGAAGATAAATTAAAAGATCTCGACGAAGAAGGTATTGTCAGAATTGGAGCAGAAGTTCGTTCGGGAGATATTTTGGTTGGTAAGATTACCCCTAAGGGAGAAAGTGATTTAACTGCCGAAGAAAGACTCTTGCGGTCAATTTTTGGAGAAAAAGCAAGGGATGTTAAAGATACTTCCTTATACCTTCAACATGGGGAGCAAGGTAAAGTTGTGGATGTAAAAATATTTTCCAGAGATCAAGGTGATAAATTATCAAGTGGAGTGATTAAGAAAATTCAAGTTAGTGTAGCCCAACTTCGTAAAATTCAAGTGGGAGATAAGCTTGCTGGAAGGCATGGGAACAAAGGTGTAATTTCCACAATTTTGCCAGTTGAAGATATGCCCTATCTTGAAGATGGATCTACGGTTGATATAATTTTAAATCCGTTAGGAGTTGCTTCTCGTATGAATATTGGACAGATTTTAGAAACTCATCTTGGTTGGGCTGCCAGTAAACTTGGATATAAGGTTGCTTGTCAATCCCTCAACGGTGTGACTGAAGAGCAGATTAAGGGAGAACTTCGAAAAGCTGATTTGCCAGAAGATGGAAAGGTGCAGCTTTTTGATGGTAGAACTGGAAAGGCATTTGAAAATCTTTCGACCGTGGGAGTCACTTACATCTTGAAATTAAATCATCTTGTTGAAGATAAAATTCATATGCGTTCTATCGGTCCTTACTCTCTCATCACTCAACAGCCACTTGGAGGGAAGGCTCAATTTGGTGGACAGAGGTTTGGAGAAATGGAGGTATGGGCACTAGAAGGACACGGTGCCGCACATACTTTGCAGGAAGTACTAACTATAAAATCAGATGATGTCTTGGGAAGATCAAAGGCCTATGAATCTATTATAAAAGGGGAGTCAATAAAGAGTCCTCATATTCCAGCTTCTTTTCATGTTTTAGTGAATGAACTGAAAGCTCTTGGCCTGAGTGTTGATCTTTTAGGTGCCAAGGAACAAAAAGTGGACGAGGAAGGCGAAGAAAACATTGAAAATGGTGACGATGAAAAGATGGAAGAAAAAATAGAAATCAAAAATAAAACAGAAAATGATATTGCTTCTGCAGATAAGATCTAAACGATGAATAAGCTTTATAGTTATAAATTAATTTTCAAAATATATGTCAAATATAGGAGCAAAAGTTGAAGATTTCGAGGCAGTAAGATTAAAGCTTGCCAGTCCTGAAGCAATCTTAAATTGGTCTCATGGAGAAGTCTTAAAACCAGAAACAATAAATTATCGTACTCAGAGACCAGAAAAAGATGGATTGTTCTGTGAAAAAATATTTGGACCTACCAAAGATTGGGAGTGCTATTGTGGAAAATATAAAAGAATTAGATATAAAGGAATTGTTTGCGATAAGTGTGGTGTGGAAGTTACAAAATCCATCGTCAGAAGAGAGAGGATGGGTTATATTAAACTGGCGGTGCCAATTTCGCATGTTTGGTTTTTAAGAGGTGTCCCCTCAAGTATTGGGCTTGTTTTGAATATGTCTATTCAAGAATTAGAAAGAGTTATTTATTTCGCAAGTTATTTGATTACCGAGGTTGATGAAGAAGGGAAAAAAGCCGTTGCTGAACAGATTGAAGCTGAATATAAATCAAAGATAAAAAGTGGAAAGGAAACTTTGACAATTCCTCAAATTAACGATATTAAAGAGGCTAAAGATAAAGCCAAGGAAGAACTTAGAGGAATTAAAAAATTTAAAGTTATTTCTGAGATGGAATATAGGGATCTTTCTTTGAAATACTCATCTATTTTCAAAGCTGATATAGGAACACATGCGATTCAGAGTGTTCTCCAAAATATAGATTTGAAGAAGTTGGTGAAAATTGTCGAAAAAGATATAGTCAAACTTGCGCCGTCTTCTGCACAAAGAAAAAAAATGATGAAAAGGTTAAATCTTGTGCAAGGATTTTTAAAAGCTGAAATTAAACCAGAGTGGATGTGCTTGAATGTTCTTCCTGTCATACCACCAGATCTTAGACCAATGGTTCAGCTTGATGGAGGAAGATTTGCAACATCTGATTTGAATGATTTATATAGAAGAGTGATTAATAGAAATAATCGTTTGAAAAAACTGATTGAGTTGGGAGCACCAGAAGTTATCTCTCGCAATGAAAAAAGAATGCTTCAGGAAGCAGTAGATGCCTTAATTGACAACTCTGCTCGCAGAGGTCAAGCCACGATGGCCGCAACTGGAAAAAGAAGACAACTTCGATCTTTGGCAGACATGCTCAAGGGAAAACAGGGTAGATTTCGTCAAAATCTTTTAGGCAAGCGTGTTGATTATTCCGCTCGTAGTGTTATTGTCGTTGGACCAAATTTGAGATTAGATCAATGTGGTCTGCCGAAAAAAATGGCTCTCGAGCTTTTCAAGCCGTTTGTGATGAAAGAATTAATTGAAGGAAATTATGCTTATAATGTTCGAAGTGCCAACAAATTAATTGATCAAGGAATTACAGAAGTTTGGGATATTCTTGAAGAAGTAATTAAGAATAAAACCGTTCTTTTGAATCGTGCTCCAACTTTACATCGTCTTGGTATTCAAGCTTTTTATCCAGTGTTAATTGAAGGAAAGGCTATTCAAATCCATCCGATGGTTTGTAAGGCGTTTAATGCAGATTTTGATGGAGATCAAATGGCAGTTCATCTTCCTTTGACCAAAGAAGCACAGAGAGAGTCGGCAGAGATTATGCTTTCGGCAAAAAATCTTTTAAAGCCAGCTTCTGGGGATCCGATCGTTGTACCATCTCAAGACATTGTTTTAGGATGTTATTATATGACCAAAATCGTTGATGGTAAACTAGGAGAAGGAAAAGCTTTTAATGATTTTGAAGAAGCCGTCATCTTGTATGAACTTGAGCAAATAGACTTGAGAGCAAAAATCAAATTGAGAAATAATTCATGGCTCAGCAAAGATGATCAAGCGAAAGTCAATAACAAGGAAGACTCTTTTATAGAAACATCTGTTGGAAGAATAATTTTTAACCAGCATCTCCCCAAAGAGCTTCTTTTAATTAATAAGTTGATGGATTCAGGTGCGTTGAAGGGTTTGATTTCAGATGCCTTTGATAAAATCGGACAAGAAAAAACCGTTTTGTTAATAGATACTATTAAACAACTTGGTTTCAAATATGCAACTAAATCTGGATTAAGCTGGGGGATGGATGATGTGAAAACACCACCCTCAAAATTTAAGCTCTTTGAGCAAGGAGATAAGTTGATTGATGAACTCAGAGAACAGTATGATGACGGTTTGCTAACGGAAAATGAAAGAAGAATAAAATCAATTGAGGTCTGGAATGACATTAAAGGAAAGATTGCCAAAGAAATTCCAAGTACTATTGGAGAAGAAAGTCCTGTAGCCTACATGATTAATTCTGGGGCAAGAAGCAATTGGGCAGTTGTCACTCAAATGGGTGGTATGAAAGGATTAGTCGTGAATCCTTCGGGAGAAACAATTGAACTGCCAATTAAGAGTAGCTTTAAAGAAGGTTTTAATGTGTTGGAATATTTCATTTCAACACATGGAACCAGAAAAGGAATGGCAGATACCGCCCTCCGAACTGCCAGCGCAGGATACTTAACGAGAAGGCTTGTAGATGTTGCTCAAGATGTAATTATTCATGAAGCAGATTGTGGAGACACGGAAGGTGCGGAAATCATTGGTAGTGAGCATGTTGATATTGGCAGAACGCTGTCTATGAGAATTAGAGGAAAAACAACATTGAAAGATATTAAAGATCCGCAAACCAAGAAAATCATTGTGAAAAAGGGGGAACAGATTAACAAATATCAAGCTGATGATATACAAAAGGCTGGCATTGAAAGAGTATGGCTTAGAAATGTCATTAAATGCAAAGCACAAAGAGGTTTATGCCAACAGTGTTATGGTTATGATCTTGGAAAAAATAAGCTTGTAGAAATTGGGCAAGCTGTTGGTATCGTTACTGCTCAGGCTATTGGAGAACCTGGAACCCAGTTGACGATGAGAACATTCCATAGCGGAGGTGTTGCTGGAAAAGATATTACACAAGGTCTTCCTCGAGTTGAAGAAATTTTTGAAGCAAGACTTCCAAAAGGTAAAGCTATAATTTCGGAGGTTGATGGAAAAGTTGACGACATTAAGGAGACACGAGATTCAAGAATTATTCAAATTAAATTCAAACCAAAAAATGAAGATTTAACTGCTGAAGAAAGAGCTAATGACATTATGGAATATGTAATTGACAAAGATATTTCAATTTTAGTTAAGAAAGGGGAGTTAATTAATGCCGGTCAGCAGTTAGTTGAAGGACATGTTGATTTACACGAGCTTTTTAATCTCAAGGGTATTACTGAGATTCAAAATTATATCGTGAAAGAAGTGCAACAGGTATACACTTCGCAGGGTGAAGGAATTGATGATAAACATATTGAAATCATCATCAGACAAATGCTTTCGCGGGTTAAAATTACAGATTCTGGTGATACTAATTTGTTAATGGGAGATGTTGTTGAAAAGGCACAATTTCTCGAAGCTAATGAAGCTGTTGAAAAAGAAAATGAAGGAAAGACGGGGGTTACAGATAAACTTAAAAAAGTTGCCGTGGCGGAGCAATTATTGCTCGGGATTACCAAAGCATCTTTGACTACAGAAAGTTTCTTATCAGCCGCTTCTTTTCAGGAAACTGCACGCGTTTTGATTAATGCCGCCGTCACTGGTAAAGAAGATAAACTTCGAGGATTGAAAGAAAATGTTATCATCGGAAGATTAATTCCATCTGGAACGGGATATTTCAGAAATATTAATAAAAAGAAAGAAGAAATTGTAGATTAGATTTATTTTGCAAGAGGATGTAAATCGCAGCAAATCATTAGCTCCACTCTCCTGGGTGGAGCTTTTTGTATGAGCAATTATTTTCTCAGAAATAAACCCGCAAGCACAATCCTATAAAAACTAATCAATTACTTTTATCCAGAAGAACTATAAACAACGCTGGACAATCAAATATGTAATTTAATTAATTTCAATTAATAGACTATTGAGATAAATTAGTATATAATATTAGTAAGCAGAGTAATTCAGATGTTATTACAATCTCAAATCCGCACAGGGTATCCAGTCTCTGAAAATAAATTTAAAAGATCGTCTTGAATAATCCAAAAATATCAGGCGATAATAGATAGAAAATATACTATATTTTTTCGCTTTATTTCATAAAATTTTACAAATAATCCATTTAAAATTAAAAATATGGGAAAAGAATTTGAGTATTTATTGGATACCGTTCTGAATCGCGGTATAAAACATTTTGAAATAATTTCTGCGATTCAAACAATGGTTTTACAAGAATATACCACTCGTTATCCAGAAAATCCGGGTGGAGTTGAAGTGATTGTTAATGAAAATACTGGAGATGTACGCTTAATGCTAAGCAAGACTGATATAACTCCAGCTGATTTTTCAACCATAGCAAGTCAAATTGCACTACAGGTCTTGATTCAAAAATTAAAGAAAAGTGAAGATGAAATTTCACAGCACTCACAAATTTCTCCATCTTCTCCAGCATTTCAAGTTCCCAAAGAATCAGAGAGTGATATTTACATGGGGGCTATCAATTGGGTTTTAAGCTTTTTGTTTTGGGCATATAATGGTTTTTATATTGTGTTGATATCATTATATTTCCTTTATTCCACATTTTCCAAAAGCTATCGAGAGGAGATTGGAAGTTTATTTCTTGATGGTGGCTTAGCAAGAAGATTTACCGTGCTGATAATTTTGGCAGTTCCTTGTCTTAGTTTTTACATCGCCTACAAATTGCAAAAAACAAAAAAAGAATTGCAAATCAATAAAATTATTTTTCAGTTTGAATTGCCACTGATTATTATTTTGATATTTTCACTTTTTGTTCTCGAAAATGCGCCTTTGGCAGTTTGGTTTTTTATTAACATAATTATTTTTTTTATTGGCATTTTTTTCCTAGATTCTTTAAAAATAAAAACTTATTCTCTGCGACAAAAATGGGTAATTTTCATCTTAAAACAAGCAATTCTAATTTCAGCAGTATATCTCATCTTCTTATATTTGTTCATCATTCCTATATTAATTAAAACTTCTATATCCTATATCTCGGTTCATTTTATTTTTGCAGACATCTTCGCGATATTTCTCAGATTGATTTTAATTATTTTATGCGGTTTATTGTTAGCTTTTCCTTTCTTGATTACATATCTGATTTTCAAATCATTTCGTTATGCTCAACTGGATTTGGCAAAAGAAGTTAGTACCGAAAAGTTAAAGAGAGCTAATATTATTATAGCCCTAGCTTGGATTTTTCTTGTTTTTGTTTTTTCATATCAACCAAATTCTGGTCTGGTTCAAAAACTTGAAGATTATAAATCTTTGGAAAATTTTGAACAAAGAGAAGATATTGCTCGGCAAATTATTGAAAAAAAATCAAAAATTGAAAAGGAATTAACAGAAATTTCTAAAGAGAAAAGTTCGTATAATATTGATAAAAATAATGATTTTCTGAAGAATGCCTATCGAAAGGAGTTTAAATTTGATAATACTTTAGCTGGGATTATTCAGAAAGCATTTATCGAGCTTGCTTATCCTTTCGTATATCAGGGAACTTATGACAGATATGGGGAAGCGCTTTTGAATTACAAATATATCTTTGGGTATGAGTTCGGACAAGAAGGAAAAATTATAAATCAATCAAAAAAAATTCAGCTTGTTTCTCGCAAGATTCATGCCGTTACGGAACATCAAGGAGCGTTGGCCACTGTCAGTATTGAGGAAGAGTTTAAAAATACTGTTACTGCAAATCAGGAAGTGGTTTATGAATTCTCGCTTCCAGCCAATGCCGTAATTATGGATTTGAAGCTTGGTGCCGATTTAGAGTTCGATGGTGTGATTGCTCCGCGTGGGGCCGCTGGAAAAGTTTATCAGGCTCAACTTGTTCAAAGACGGGATCCTGCCATCTTGGAACAAACTGGACCAAGACAATATCGTTTACGAGTATTCCCTATTCCGAGCAAGAATGATCGAACAACTCTCGGTGGTAAAAATCAAAAAGTTAAATTCTCCTATGTCACTGAAATAACTTCAAAAGGATATGCCTTGCCGATTTATTCGAAGAAGCAAAATATCAACATTGATGATTCGACAGAGATATCTTATTATTTAGATGCTCAGTCTGTTGCTACTAATGGCGATAGTCCATATGTGTTCAACTCATCGTTCACCAATGATAATTTATGCAATCTATCAACTGTCTTGGAAGTTAAAGAAAAACCAGTTGATTATATGCCACTTCAGCTTGCAGGCGAAGCAGAAATTAAACCAGTTGATAATATTCTTGCTCAATTAATTCCATATAAAAATTTCACGGAGCTTAATGCTAGCTATCGATGTGACAAGGAGTTTGGTATTAACTTAATGGGTGCCTTGAAAAATTCAAAATTTGCTGTTCTTTTTGATGCATCTTATGAGAACAAGGATAATTTGTTCTTGGATGATTTTATAAACAATCTCAAAACTGAAGAAAACTTGCTCAAAAATAATACAATCGATTTTTATCTATTTAATGATATGCTGAGTAAAAAGAGAACACTGGTTAAAGATCAATTAGATAATTTATCTGATGTGATATATTTTGGAACAAGTGAGTGGACGAGTCAAATTAAAGAAATCGAAAATCAATATGATTTTATCATTGTCTTTACTTTAGATAGTAAGGTTTTAACTCAGAAAGACAATTTAAGTGCTAATAATAAAGCTCCGTTATATATCATTCACAAGGACAATATTGTTCCTCCTTATTCAGCTGAAGTGTCAAATTATATAATGCAAAGTGGAGGAAAAGTTGCTCTTAATCTCAATGAGGTGATTTCACATTATGTTTTGACAAAACAATTGCGATTTAAAAATTCAGCAAGTCATATCGCATTTAACCCTTACTGGATTGTTTCTGTTCCTAATTATGCCCAGAGTTATTTTGATCCTCAAAAGGCTTTAGATTTCTTTTATGTGAAAACAAATGAGAGTGATCCACTACTGTATTTTATTGATAAAGCCTATCTTGATAAAGTGCTAAGTTCTTATCAAGGTAGCTTGGAAAATGATTTAAAACTTGCGGATAGTTTCCACTATTTTTCGCAAAAGAATCACATTGTGTCGCCATATTCTTCACTCTTGGCTTTGGTAAATAAACAGCAAATGCAGGAATTAAAAAATGCATCTCAAGATCGTGATCGTTATTCATATGAAATTCCAGATACGCGTAGTACAACTCTTCAGCAGAGCGGTAAAATCGAAGGATGGGGCTCTAAAGAAGCACCCCAATACATTCCAAAAGATAATGGGCCTGTTGCAATTAGATATGTGTCTTGGTTTATTATTGTTAATGTCGGCATTATTATCTTGGCGATCGTTGTTCGCTTAATCCTCAGATATCGAAAAAAGTATTTGAAAAAAACTCGAAAAAGATAGGATAGAATAACAAATAAAAAGGTGGTTCTTGATAAAGACCACCTTTTTTATTCTTTGCCTAAGATTAAATTTTAAGCTATAATAAAAAGGTAAAAATAAGAAGTAATAAGTATATGGCAAGAAGAAAAAGAAGAAAAAGAGGATATAGTGGTCCCGCGTTTAGGCTACCTCAGCTTGAAATTAGTGCTGAGATTAAAAAGGATGTAATTGCGATTTTTCTTTTAGTCTTCGCTCTTTTAAGCTTTTTAAGTTTTTTTGATTTAGCGGGAGGATTAGGAGGAAAAATTAGTGAAATAATCAAACTATTGTTTGGTTGGGGATTTATTTTGTTTCCCTTCGCTTTGATATCATGGGGTTGGAAGATGATTAAATCAGAGAGTATTTTCGATAGTAAGTCTTCTCTTTTTGGGATTATAATTCTGACACTGTCACTTCTTTCTTTATTGCATCTTTTTTATGAACCTTTTTTGATGTTTTCTTTGGCAAAATCAGGCTCTGGTGGAGGATTTTTGGGTGCAGGACTCGCATGGATATTAATCAGTCTAATTGGAAAGTGGGGATCTCTGGTGATAATTTTTGCCATGATAACTATCTCTGTTCTTTTGATATTTGACATCTCATTTGTGAACTTGCTGTCAAAATTCAAATTTTCAAAAATAAATAATGGCATTAGTCTTATTAAAAAGAAAAAAGAATCAGAAACACCAGCAGATCAAAATGATGACGAAGAAGAATTATCAGAAGACGAAGGGGAATATGAAGAGGAAGTTGTTGTTGATGTTTTGCCAAAAGAAAAAAAAGGAATTATATCTTCGCTCAAAGATAAATTATCCTTGAAAAATCGCGTGCCAGAGTTTTCAATTAAACCGCTAGCAGATGATGAAACTTATTTAGAAGAGACAAATAAATATGAAGAACCAGAAGAAAATCAAGATAATAACATAGACAAAGACTTTCGAGAAAGTGCAGGTGTTGGAGGAGATAAAAATAAAAATTGGCTCCTTCCAGGCATAAACCTGTTAGAGGGAGGGGATAGCAAGTCAACGAGTGGAGACATTAAAGCTAATTTAAATATCATCAAGGTTACGCTCGCTAATTTTGGAATTGAAGTTGAAATGGGTGAAGTTAAAGTAGGCCCAACTGTAACGCAATATAAGCTGAAGCCTGCGGTTGGAATTAAATTAAGCAGAATTACTTCTTTGCAAAATGATCTAGCCCTTGCTTTAGCTGCTCATTCTCTGCGGCTGGAAGCACCGATTCCTGGAAAATCATGGGTTGGGTTGGAATTGCCAAATAAGTCGGTCGGTATGGTTAGACTGAAGAGCATGCTTTTATCTTCAGAATTAAAGGACAATAAAGCTAAATTAAATGTGATTCTCGGAAGAGATGTGTCCGGAAGTGCAATTTTTGCTAATCTGGAAAAAATGCCTCATCTTATGATTGCCGGCTCGACAGGAAGTGGTAAAACTGTTTGTATCAACACCTTGATTACGGGTCTTCTCTTTCAAAACTCTCCAGAAAAATTGAAATTTATTATGATAGATCCAAAAAGAGTTGAACTTACTCCCTATGATGAGATTCCACATCTTTTAACACCTGTTATAACAGATCCAGAAAAAGCCGTTAATTCATTGAAATGGGCGATTGGTGAGATGGAAAAAAGGTATGAAACTTTAAGTCACCTCGGTTGCCGAAATATTGAATCTTATAATACGGCAGTTGAAACAAAGTATACTCAAAGAGAGATTCTCCCGTATATAATTATTGTGATTGATGAGCTGGCAGATTTAATGGCAACTCACGGAAGAGAAGTGGAGGCGACTATCGTTCGGCTTGCTCAAATGGCCAGAGCAGTCGGAATTCATTTAGTGCTTTCGACACAAAGGCCTTCTGTTGAAGTTATTACGGGATTGATTAAGGCAAATGTTACCACAAGAATTGCCTTTCAGGTTGCCAGCCAAATTGATTCTCGGACCATTCTTGATATGTCTGGTGCAGAAAAACTATTAGGAAGCGGAGACATGCTTTATTTATCTGGTGATTCAAATAAACCCAGAAGAATTCAAGGAGTATTCATTTCAGAAAATGAAGTGAGAAAAGTAGTTGAATTTTTGAAAAATCAAAAGGAAGAAGAAAACGAATATATTGAAGAAATCGTAAAAAATAATAAAACAAATTCAGAATCTGATTTTGACCAAGATGATGAAGAGGACAGGCGTTTCAATGAAGCCGTTGAGTTTGTGAGAGACGCAGGAAAGGCCTCGGCATCTTTGCTCCAAAGAAGAATGAGGGTTGGCTATTCGCGTGCTGCTCGATTACTTGATTTAATGGAAAACAAAGGAATAATTGGTCCTGGAAGTGGATCAAAGCCGCGCGAAGTTTATGCTGACATGGAAAGCGGAGAAGAAATAAAAACAGAAGAAGGAGAATTAGAAGAATAAAATATTTAATAACGATTTATGCTAACAAAATTCAAGACTAAAAAAATTGTTACAAATATGACAGTTGGAGAGTGCCTTCAAAAGAAAAGAGAAGAGTTGGGCATGAGTATAAAAGAAATTAGTGATAAATTGAAAATTAGAGAAAATTATCTTGAAAATCTTGAAAATAATAATTATGATAAATTACCTCCGGATGTTTATGTAAAAGGATTTATAAAAGGGTATTGCCAGGTCGTAGGATATAACTTTGAAAAAATGCTCACTTTGTATAATAAAGAAAGAGGAATTGATGAAAAGATGCAAAAAAAGAAAGACACAAAGAAAGTGAAAAAAATATCATTATCTACAGGCTATCCCATTATAACTCCTAAAATTATTACTTTGTTTTTTAGTATTCTTGTTATTGCTATAATCGGATATTACCTGTGGTATCAAATAAGTTCATTCAGCTCAACGCCCTATCTTTTTGTAGCGAATCCATTAAATGACCGAATTATAAGTGATGCCCATTTACAGGTTTCTGGTCAAACTGAGGAAGATATAGTTGTTAAGATTAATGGTGAGGATATTTATGTTGATCCCATGGGATATTTTTCTGAGACAATTTATTTAAAACCAGGGAATAATAAAATCGAAATAGAGGCAATTAATAAATTTAATAGAATAACTTCGGAAATCAGAAATATAATTTATCAGAAAGAATTAGAACCTGTTCCAGTGCATACAAAGAAGGAAAATATTGTTGAAGATAGCGGGCTATACGAAATCGAAATATTTGATGAAGACATGGAATTTATTGGACCGTAAGAATAAACAGTAGTGTGTAATTTTTTAGGTAGGTATTTTAGACTAACTAATTTTTAAAAATAAATTTATGGTAAAAGAAGAAGATAAAAAAAATAATGAGAAAAATGATAAAAAAGAAAAAAGGGATAAGTTGGTAAATGAAACCTTAGACGAAATTAGAACTCGGTTTGGGGAGGGTTCTATTATGAAGCTTGGGGAGGCCAGAGCAATGGATGTAGAATTTACTCCTACTGGTTCAATCTCGCTTGATATTGCTCTTGGTGGTGGGGTTCCGCAGGGTAGAATAATTGAAATTTATGGTCCTGAAGCTAGTGGAAAGACAACACTTTCATTGCATATTGTATCTGAGCTTCAAAAAAAAGGTGGAACAGCTGCCTTTGTGGATGCCGAACATGCTCTTGATCCTGAATATGCTAAAAAAATTGGCGTCAAAACAAATGATTTAATTATCTCTCAACCTGATAGTGGAGAGCAAGCTCTGGAGATTGTGGAAGCTCTTGTGAGATCAGAAGCGGTTGATTTAGTGGTCATTGATTCAGTCGCCGCTCTGACACCAAAAGCAGAAATTGAAGGAGAAATGGGAGATTCTCACATGGGTCTTCAAGCAAGATTGATGAGTCAAGCCTTGAGAAAATTAACGGGAATTGTCCATAAATCAAATACAACCGTGATTTTTATTAATCAAATCAGAATGAAGATTGGGGTTGTTTTTGGAAATCCAGAGACAACAACTGGTGGGAATGCTCTGAAATTCTATTCATCGGTCAGAATTGAGGTGCGAAAATCAGCTCAAATTAAACAGGGTGATAATATTATTGGTAACAGAGTGAAAGTAAAGGTTGTGAAGAATAAAGTTTCTCCACCATTTAAAACAACGGAGTTTGATATTATGTATAATGAAGGAATTGCTTATTATGGAGATATATTGAACACTGGTGTAAAGTATGAAGTATTAAAAAGGGGAGGTGCTTGGTACAATTACGGCGAGCAAAAACTCGGACAAGGATATGAAATTAGCAGAAGGTTTCTCAAAGATAATCCAAAAACAACTGAGGAAATTATTAATAAAATTCAAGAAGCAGTCAAAAAAGAAAGAGAAGCCGCTGCGGTTTAAATTATTAGTTCTAAGAAAGGGTTATAATAGTTTTTGAAAGAATAAAAAATATACCGATTTGAAAGTCGGTATATTTTTTTAAATAGTTAGATTTATTTGCTTATATAAGGAAGCAGTCCCATAAATCTTGCTTTTTTGATTGCATTTGATACATGCCTTTGATGTTTTGTGCAAGCACCAGTTCTTTTAGGCTGTAGAATTTTTGCACGTTGGGATAAAAATCTTCGAAGTGTTTGAGGATCTTTATAATCAACTTTTCTTTCTCTTTCAATACAGAACAAGCACTGTCTTTGTATTTGTATATTGTTCTGACTACGATTATGGTTATGATTCATAATAAATATTTAGTTAATAGTTTTTTAAAATGGGATATCCTCAATCTTTATTTCTTCTTCTTGGTTATTCTCGTTATTTGCATTTTTCATTGGGCTATGATCAACAGAACCAGTATTGTCAGCTTGATAAGAAACATTTTCTTCCCCTCCACTACCAGATTTTCTTGGTCCCATTTGCATATTTTCTGCAATTATTTCAGTTTTAGATCTCTTGACGCCGTCTTGTCCTTCCCATGTTCTTGTTTCCAATCTTCCTTCAAAAAGAACTAATTGACCCTTAGATAAGTATTGTTTGCAGATATCTGCAAGCTTGCCCCAAGCAACAATACTATGAAACTCTACTTTTTCTTGTCTTTCGCCACCATTTGTATTCCAAACTCTGTTAGTCGCCAGACCAATTGAGGCCACATTTTGACCATTGGGAGTTGTTCTAATTTCTGGATCTTTTGTCACCCTCCCGATTACTATTGCTTTGTTGAAATTCATAATTTTTAGTTATTATTTAATATTACTTATAAAATTATAACATTGTATCTTCAAGAATTTCATCTAATTTTTCCTCTAGGTCTTCAAGTTTAATTTTCTTTTTTCTGGTCTTGGTAGTTTTCTTTTCTTCCTTCGGTTCTTCTTCCTTAGGCGCTTGAACTTCTTTAACTTCAAGTGGAGCTTTAATTTCCTTAATATCTTCTTTCGGCGCTGGAACTTCCTTTTTATCTTCTCCCGCCTTTATCTCCTTTGCCTCTTCTTTCGGTGCTGGAACTTTTTTAATTTCAGTGAGTACTTTTTCTTTCTTTGTCTCCTCTTTCTTTTTTGCTATTTCCTCTTTATCTCCTTCGGCTTTTTTCCGTGCAAAAAGTTTTTGAAGTTGTTTTAATTGCTCGATATTCATGGGATCTTCTTGAACGATAATATGTCTTAGAACATTTTTGTTTCTTAAAAGATATTTATTTAGTTCTTGTAATATTTTTCCTTCACTACTAAAATTAAAAAGACAATAAAATCCAAATCTATTCTTTTCAATTGGATAGGCCAACCTTTTTTTGATTATAGGAAGGTCTTGTAATTCAACTGCTTCCTCTTTAGACACTTCTGTTTTAAGTAGAAATGGATGGTCAAGCAGTGTCTGGAGTTTTTTTCCTCCAAAATTTTCAATTTCTTTTTCAATTTCCACAAAAGTTTTTTTAATCTCTGCCCCCGTCATAGTTGACGGCAGAATGTAAAGTAATTCGTAATTATTCATTATTTGATTATTATTTAATTAATTTTTCTGGTTTTGGTACAAAAAAGACAGATATATATGGACCTTTGGATGTATAAACTTTGTATACACCATATATCTTAAGTAACTATATGCTAGCACGAGGTTTTGATTTTGGCAAGAGAAATGGTCTCTCCCCGAATTCAAACCCCGAAGCTCTTTTTTACGGTATCATATAGTGTTCAGCAAATAACATTATAAACCATGTCGAAAGAAAAAGGATTGAATCAAGATTCTGAATTCTCAAAGGATTCAGAATCTGGAATTTTATAAAAAACCGCTGGATCCATGTCTCCTGGCTGGAGCCTTTTATAATTTTCAACCAACTTTTCCCAATTCAAATAAGGCTCACAGGGCTACCGCCACAAGGGAGCCAACCTTCAAATACAAAATGTCAGGCATTAAATATTTTTGCCAAATAAGTGAGACTCTGTCATTCCACTACCACTACGATCAGAAAGATAATAAAATTACTGTAATTCAGCCACCACCCATTTTGAAAAAAAGCCGAAAAAAAGGCTCTACACTAATAACTGTGGTGAAAAGCTAAAGAAGTGGTAGAATTATATTGATAAATTATTTTTAAATTACAAAATTCAACATACTTGTCACCCTGATCTTCCCACCATGTCACCCTTCGACAAGCTCAGGGTGACAAGTGTGGCTTAATGTGACAAAAAGGTGTTTCAATCTTGTCATCTCAAACGGAGTGAGAGATCTTAAAATATGGGAAATGAAACTAAATTTACTTTTAGATCCCTCCGTCGCTATCGCTCTTTCGGGATGACAAAAAAAGAAATGCTCATTTCGTAATTCAAAAGAATAAACAATTCATACCACTCCTTTGAAAAATGATATCAAAAAAATGTTTTGAGATGTCATCCAGAATGACGATAATAATTTGAGAAATCCTTCTTAAACACACTAAACATTATTAAACATCATTTTCGAATAAGAGCGATTTCTTCACTTTGCTAACACTATGGTCGGAATGATGAGTAAAAATTACTATTTTCTTGAATACAAAGAATCAAAGATAATATGAAAGTTCTTTTATTTTGTCATAACTTTTTTTTGACATTTCTTATAAATTGCCCAAGGGCTACTTAGCAATGTATTATTGAGTTTACTATATCTTAGATTTTAAATTCAATTACATCTCCGTCTTGGACGATATAGTCCTTTCCTTCGGTACGGAGCAGTCCTTTTTCAATCGCATTTGACATTGAACCAGAATCTAATAATTTTTGCCAATTGATTATACTGGCCCGAATGAATTTTTGTTCAAAATCGCTATGAATGGCACTGCCAGCTTGTGGCGCAGTCGAATTTTTTTTAATGGTCCAGGCGCGAGTTTCAATTTTTCCAGTCGTTAGGAATGTGATTAAACCAAGGAGTTCGTAGCATTTTTTTACCAGATCGTCCAAAGAAGAAACATTTTCATCTAATTTAGTTTCTGCTTTAAATTCTTGAACTTCCTCTGGTGTAAGATCCATTAAGTCTAATTCAAATTTAATCGGGATAAAAAGCTTATTTTTTATTTTTGGCAAAAGCTTATCTTTTTCGATTTTCTGTTCTTCATTAATATTTACGACATAAAGAATCGGCTTATTTGTCAGAAGCTGTAATCCTTTAATAGCTTTTTTTTCATTTTTATTTAACTCGACAGTGTTGGCGAATTTTTCACCTTCAAGCGTTAGTTTATATTTTTCAAGAATGGACTGAAGTTCAATCGCATCTTTTTTACCTGCCCTAACATCTCTTTGAATTTTTTCTAAACTCTTATTAATTGTTTCAAGGTCAGCTAAAATAAGCTCAAGATTAATAGTTTCAATGTCATCGCTTGGGTCGATTTTTCCACCGACATGAATGATGTTATCATTGGAAAATCCACGAACAATATGGACAATCATATCAACTTCACGAATGTTGGAAAGAAATTTATTTCCCAAACCTTCACCTTTGTGTGCATCTTTGACCAGTCCCGCAATGTCCACAAATTCAATGGCAGTCGGAATAATTTTTTCAGTTTGCGAAAATTCAGCCAGTTTGGCGAGTCTTCCATCGGGCACTTTGACAATACCAACATTAGGATCAATTGTGCAAAATGGATAGTTTGAAATGTCAATTTCTTTTTTGGTTATTGTTTTGAAGAGCGTTGATTTGCCGACATTTGGCAAACCGACAATTCCGACTGAAAATCCCATATTTTTAGGTTATTATTTACCTCTTAAACTTATCTTAAAGTCTTGTTTTAGTCAATAAAAATAAAAAAAAATACAGATTGTCTTAATATTTTATATTTTGACAATCTGCTATTTAACTTTTTGGCTTAGAATCCAAATCGCCACCGCAGAAAGTCCTCCCAGGGCGAATGCTCCTTCAGCTCCTTTGCCATAATAATAATCTATGGACAATCCAGCTGCTACTGCTATCGCTAGTAGTACAAATATGACTACTGCTATTTTTTTTTGTTTCATAATATTGATATTATTATAAATTTAAATATAAGTCAACATAATTAATACATGCCTGAATTCATCCATGCTTGTTTTTGTCAGTTATTTATGTTAAGATTATACTTGTAGATTAAATAAGTTCACTTTATTCTTAATTTTTTTAAAAAATGATCGATTATTTTCAACAAATCAACCAAGCTCTCGGAATATATACTGGTATCAGCATTGCCTCATATTTAGTGGCAATTCTAATTCTCATATCTTTTTTTATAATTGCTCAACTGGTAAATTTTGTATTTAATAAAGTTTTTTTAATTTTAACAGTCAAAACGAAGAATGACATTGATGACGAAATAATCAAAATATTGAATATGCCCATATTTTATTCTATCGTTCTTTTCGGAGTTTATCAGTCTTTTTCGTATATTGGAATCTTAAGTAACTTTGCAAGTGAGTTTTCAAAAATTATACAATCTCTGGCAATTATAATTTGGATATTTGCAATCTCAAATATTGTTAATGTCATTATTGTTAAACTGGGGTTTAAGTTTGCAGCTCGCACAAAATCCACCCTTGATGATGAGCTAATGCCTCTTTTTGAAAAATTAAGTCGCATTGTTATCTATTTTGCAGGAATTATGATTTTGCTTCAAATCTGGAATATTGACATCACTCCGTTTTTAGCTTCGGCTGGAATCGCTGGATTTGTAATTGCTTTTGCGGCTCAAGACACAATTTCTCATTTATTCGGAGGAATTTCGATATATTTCGATAAACCTTTCAGGGTTGGAGATCGCGTTCAGCTGGACAGTTCTGAAATTGGAGATGTTTTAGAAATTGGTATTAGATCAACGAGAATTAAAACTTTTGATGAAACGGTGATTGTTATTCCAAATAATATTATTGCCAGTTCCAAAATTATAAATTATAATCAACCTGCCTCCAAGATTAAGCAGAAAATTACAGTAAAAGTTGCTTATGGATCTGATATTGATAAGGTAAAAAAAATTCTTTTTGATCTTGCAGTTGGAATTGAGGGAGTTGAAAAAAACCCAGCCCCATCTGTTTATTTGACAGAATTGGGAGATTTTGGGCTGGACTTTTTAGTTGTAACATGGGTGGATAATCCGAAGAAAAAATTTAATGTCAAAACAAAGTTAAGTGAAGAAATCTACAAGCAGTTTAATAAAGAGGGGATAATAATTCCTTATCCAACACAAAACATTTATATGAAAAATAACAAATAAAATATGCAAGCAGTAATTTTAGCAGCTGGCAGGTCTACTAGAACTTATCCCTTGACATTGACTAGGCCAAAACCTCTTTTGAAAGTAGCCAACAAGACAATTATCGAGCATAATCTTGAACAGCTTTCAGAGTTTGTTGACGAGGTGGTTATCGTTGTTGGCTATAGATCTAAAATGATAAAAGATTTTTTGGGTAATCGTTTTGGAAAAACAAAAATTAAATATATTATGCAAAATGATGTGATCGGTAATGCTGATGCTTTAAAGCTTGTTGAGAAAGAAATTAAAGATAGATTCATCTTGATGTTTGGGGATGATTTGTACAGCAAGAAAGACATTAAAAATCTTTTAAAATATGATAATGCAATTTTGGCTCAAAAGGTTAATAATCCTGAATGTTTTGGGGTTTTAAAAACTAGGAATAATATTTTTTGTGAAGTTGTTGAGAAACCAAAAGAATTTATATCGGATTTGGTAAATATTGGTTGTTTTGTTTTTTCTAAGAAGATTTTTGGCGTTTTAGATGACATTAAATTATCTTCTCGCAATGAATATGAGCTCACTGATGCCTATAATTTAATGGCCAAAAAACATAAAATGTATGTGGTTCAAGTTGCGGATTATTGGTTTCCGATTACATATCCCTGGAATTTGCTTGAAGCAAATGAATATATGATTAAAAATAATATTAAAAATACAAAGAATAAGAAAGTTACAATCGAGAAATTTACGAACATTAGTAAGAATGTTTCTTTCGGAGAAAATACAATTATCAAATCTGGTAGTTATATTGAAGATGGGGTTATTATAGGACAGGATTGTAAAATAGGTCCGAATTGTTATCTGAGAAAAAGCACGACAATTGGGGATAACTGTCATATCGGACAAGCAGTGGAAATTAAAAATTCGATTATTGGAGACAACTCTAACATTGCTCATCTTTCTTATATTGGTGACTCGGTGATTGGTAATAATGTCAATCTTGGGGCGGGTACTATTACGGCGAATTTGAGGCATGATGGGAAAAATATCAAAACTATGATAAATGGAAATCTAGTTGATACCAGAAAAAATAAATTAGGAATTTTTATTGGTGATAATTGCAAGACGGGAATTAATAATTCTTTCTATCCCGGAGTAAAAATTGATTCAGGATGTATGATTTTGCCGGGAGAGATTATCAAAAGAGATGTAAGCAAATAATAAAAAAAACATGAAAATAGTTATAGGGTTTGATGATACAATTTTTAACACTTATAAATTGATAAAAAATATTTTAGATAATCTCAAAAAGGCGGGATACAAATCTGAAGAATTTCAAGAAATTTATAAAAAAGCAAAGCAGAAAAAAGTAGACTTCAATCAAAGGGAGGTAGTCACTCTCTTAGAAAAACTTGATTTTAATAATAAGTCAGAAGTTGTTCAAGAAATGGTTTTGTTATTAAAAAATGCTGAAAAATTTATTTATCCAGATTTTTATCGGTTTGTTGATAACTTTAAGAAAAAAGATCTTATCCTTCTTTCTTCTGGAAAAACATCTTTGCAAAAAAAGAAAATTGAAAATTCAAAAATAAGCAATTATTTTGACAAAGTTTTTGTAACCGAGGATAAAATTAAAAAATTAGAATTAATTTATAAAAAATATTCGAGAGACAGATTATTTTTTATAGACGATAGACCTTCCGATATTGATCAAGCGGAAAGGCTAATGTTAGGAATTGTAACATTAAAAATGGAAAGAGCAAGAGGTGTTTATACTAAACAAAGTTCCTCAAAAACAAACTTTGAAATAAGAAACTTTTCTCAAGCCAAAAAAATTATTCAGGAATTAACAAATAAATAATCTTTAACATAAAACAAAATAATGAAGATAGTCTTAGATTTTGATGATACCATATTCAACACCTTTCTTCTTATGCAAGAATTTAGAAAAATTTTTAACAGTCTGGGATTTACAAATGATGAATTTTGGGGTGCTTATAGACAGTGCAAGAAGGATATTAACGACTTTGATCCTGATATTTTTTCGGATATAATAGAAAAAATTAGACCCTATGATAGAAACCAGGCCAAGGATGGTATGCAAAGCTTAACTGAAAGCTCCAGTGATTTTATTTTCTCAGATTTTTTTTGTTTTCTGAGTTTTGCGAAAAAAGAAGAACTAATTCTTCTTTCTTATGGTTTGTCTGATTTTCAAAAAAATAAGATTGAAAAATCTGGCATTGTTCCATATTTTAGTGAAATTATCGTTACCGCACGAGATAAAGCAGATGACATCGAGGAAATTCATAAAAAACATAAAGAAAATATAATTTTGATAGAAGACAAGGCGGAAAGCATTGATAATGTAAAAAGGAGAGTGCCTGAAGTTACGACGATGAAAATAATCAGACCGCAAGGAGGTCATATTAAAAAAAAGTCGGAGCTAACGAATTATATAATTCAAGATTTATTCAAGTTGGAGGATATAATTAATAAACTAAGAGAATAATTTATGACAAAAATAGATAAATCAATTTTTAAGGCCTATGATATCAGAGGAGTTTATCCCAGTCAGATTAATGAAGAAACCGCTTATAATATTGGTAGGGGATATGCAACTTTTATTTTAAGAGATAATCCAAAGGCAAAAAATATTGTGGTCGGATCTGATATGCGTCTTTCTTCACCTTTACTAAAAAAAGAATTAATTAAAGGATTGATTGAGAGTGGATTGAATGTTATTGATATTGGCTTAGTAAGCACACCCACTTTTTATTTTGCAGTAGGATTTTATAATTATGACGGAGGAATTCAGGTTTCAGCTTCGCATAATCCCAAAGAATATAACGGTTTTAAGTTGGTCAAAAGAAAATCCTATCCAATTAGTAAAACGAATGGTATTTTTGAAATTAAAGACTATATTCTCGCAGATGATTTTATTAAATCTAATAAGTCAGGTATTATAATTGAGAAAGAAAATATTTTACAGGATTTAGCAGCTGAGCAATTACGCGATATTGATATTTCAAAAATAAAAAAATTCAAAATCGTTGTTGATGCAGCCAACTCCATGGGAGCTCTTGATATGGAAGAATTTTTTAAGTCAATCCCAGTTGATTTAATTAGGATAAATTTCAAGCTCGATGGATCTTTTCCTTCCCATGAAGCTGATCCCTTAAAAGAAGAAAATCTTGAATTATTAAGTAAAAAAGTTATTGAAACAGGTGCGGATTTTGGTTTTTCGCCTGATGGTGATGGTGACCGATATTTTTTTGTAGATGAAAAGGGAGATGTTTTGAGACAAGAAATTTTAAGGGGGATTATGGCGCAAATTGAATTAGTTGAAAAACCTGGATCAGTAGTTTGTTATGATATTAGACCAGGGAGAATAACAAGGGATATGATTGAAGAAATGGGAGGAAAGGCGGTGGTGACACCAGTAGGACATTCACTAATCAAGGAAATTATGATTGAAAATAATGCTGAGTTTGGAGGTGAATCTTCGGGGCACTATTTTTATAAAAAGGAATATGGATATTATGAAATGCCTTTTATTTTAATGGCAAAATTCCTAAAATTTCTTTCTGAAAAAAATCTACCATTTTCTGAAATTGTGGCACCTTATAAAAAATACTTTCATTCAGGAGAGATTAATTTCAAAGTTGATAATACGCAAGATAAAATGGAGGAGATTGAGAAGCTATATAAAGACGGTCAAATAATTAAATTAGATGGTATTACCGTTGAATATCCAGCTTGGTGGTTTAATATTCGCGGATCAAACACAGAGCCTGTAATTCGTTTAAACCTTGAAGCTAAGACCAAAGAAATTATGGCAGAAAAAGTGAAGGAGATATCTGAAATTTTAAAAAAATAGATTATGAAATTATTTGAAAATCGGCATCCGAAAAGATTCATAAAATTTGCAATCATAGGAGGTATTAATTTTTTTCTTGATATAACAATTTTGAACTCATTGAGCTATGTTACGGGATTTAACAAGGGTTTTTTAGCTGCAATTTTCAGTGCAGTTTCTTTTTTAATCGCAAATATAAATAGCTATTTTCTCAACCGTAAATGGACATTTAAAAGTAGTAGTAATGACTTGGGATATAAATCATTTCTGACGATAAGTCTTTTTGGTGTGATTGCAAATGTGATAATTGTTTTTTCCCTAACTTCATTTGTAAAACAAAATTATTTTTCAGATATCATATGGCTGAATATTTCCAAGTTTGTCGCCGTCGCCTTTGTCGCCGTATTCAACTATTTTGGTTATAAAAAATATGTGTTTAAATATTGAAACTAAAATTTATTATTTAATATTTACAAATTAAACTATTAATATGATTGGAGCTATTTTATGTGGAGGATTCGGAAAGAGGCTTAAACCTTTGACTGATAATTTACCAAAACCTCTTTTGGAAATCAAGAAAGATTACACAATTTTAGATAAACAGATTTTGCAATTCAAATATGCTGGTATAAATCAGGTTGTTTTACTTTGTGGCCATTTGCATGAAAAAATTCAAGAGAAATTTGGCGATAGCTGGAATGGAGTGAAGATTAACTATCTGATTGAGGATGAACCTCGAGGAACTTTGTTTGCGATTAATAATTTGCTGGAAAATTTTGAGGTCGATAATTATATCATCAGAAATGGAGATGTGGTTTGTGATGCGAATATCAAGGAAATGATTGCAGAACATAAGAACCAAATGATAATGTATATTACACCTCTTATTTCTCCTTATGGAATTGCAGAATTATCAGAAAAGAAAATTATTGGATTTAAGGAAAAGCCAAAATTAAATCACTATCTCAATGCTGGAATATATATCATCTCTAAGAATCTTAAGCCTCTTATTTTAAAATATAAAGAAGGATCAATCGAAGATTTAATTTTTCCAGAGATAGCGAGAACAGGATTAATGGATTATTACAAGGAAGATGTTTTTTGGCAATCAGTTGATTCAATCAAAGATCTGCAAAGAGTAAATGAAGAATATTCAAACAAAGAAGACAAGCCGTGGGGATATGAAAAAGTTATTGTTCTAACAGATAAGTATTTAACAAAAGAATTATATTTAATGAAGAATGAAGGAACTTCTCATCACAAGCATGCCCAAAAAGATGAAACAATGCATGTTGTCTCAGGAGAGGTGATAATTAAATTTGATGATAAGGAGGTTGTTATTAAAAAGAACAAGACAATTAGAATCGAGCCTTGCACTCCTCATACAATCTGGGCAGTTCAAAACACAATTTTGCAAGAGTATTCCACTCCTCATCCTGATGATACAATTAGAATTAAAGATAAATATAAGAGATAAATTAAGAAATTGACACTATTT
This sequence comes from Patescibacteria group bacterium, assembly GCA_019428855.1. Taxonomy (GTDB): domain Bacteria; phylum Patescibacteriota; class Minisyncoccia; order JAHIHE01; family JAGLIN01; genus JAHYJV01. The sequence continues at coordinate 31,931 of JAHYJV010000011.1, forward strand.
TTAATTTATAATATACTTGTTAAAGCGTAATAGTTTTTAATAAAAATATTTCAATGAATTTACGAATTCGGGAAAAATCTCTTACTAAATTTCATCTCAAGTGTTTTTTATATTTTTCGAATTTACTACTCACAACAAGATAACCTCAATTAAGAGGTTATCTTTTTGTGAGTAAAAAATTTTGCTCGTTTACAAAATATTAAATAGAAATAAAAACAAAAGGAGGATTACTATGGAAAGAACAGAAGATATATTACTAGCTGAATTTGTCGAGGATATTATTAATAATCTTCAAAATGAACCTCCGACTTTTTCAGAATTAGTAGATTTTATACAAACAAAAACAAAAGGAACGGTTATTCGTCGAAAAATAATTGAATATTTACGACGGATGGAAAAAGCCGGAATATTTAAAATTGAAATAGGTATAATTGATCCAAAAAAATATTTGTATGGAAAAATTATTATACCAAAACCGCAGGCATTATCAAAATGACCTGCCTTTTATTTTGTAAATTAATTTGTAGATTTAATAGTTTTATCTAGCTGAACGTTCTATTCTCATTTTTTTAATTTTGATTAGCCTTTTTAAAAATCGCAAAAGGCTCCAGTCAGGGGACTGGCGCCAACAGTTTGTGATGTCAATTCCGACTAAACGACAGCGAATAGAGGAATCGCTTTTTAGCTTACCATACTTTCCAATAAAGCCTTGCTTGCCCAGAGAAATCTCTTAGCTTCTCTTGTTGCTCAAGATGACAAAATATTTTTATAAAGCTTCTTTTTCATAATTAACGCCGATTTTTTCCTTCACTTCTTTCATTGTTTTTTGCGCAATAACTCTGGCTTTTTCGGCTCCTTCTTTTAATATTTTTATTACTTCTTTCGGATTACTTTCAAGTTCTTTTCTTCTTTCACGGAATGATTTGAAGTGATTGGTGATGTCTTCGGCGAGGGTAGTTTTTAATTCAGAGAATTTTATAGTATTATTTTTAAATTTCTCAGAAAAATATTTTTGATGCTCTAGTGTACCAAAATTATCTAAGAGCATATTGAAATTTACAACACTATGAGCCGCTATTTTGTTTTCTATACTGTTCTCATTTCCTTCTATATAACTTATTTTTATGTGACCTAAATTATTATAACCTAACTCTAATACTCCCAAGTCAACTAATTCTTTAAAATCTGAAACTGACATTGCTTTTCTCACCTTTTTTTGAATAACTTCTGGTTCGTCATTAATTGCGATATAAGATTTTGGTCCCGAAGATTTACTCATCTTTTTCGTTGGGTCAAGCAGACTCATAACTCTCGGAGTTTTCGTGATTAAATATTTCGGTTCAGGGAAAGTCTCACCAAATTTATTATTGAAAAAGCGAGCAATTTTACGAGTGAGCTCCACATGTTGAATTTGGTCTTGTCCTACTGGCACGGTAGAAGATTTATACATCAAAATATCTGCCGCTTGCAAAACGGGATAATCAAGCAATCCCATATTAATATTTTTATCTTGTTGTTGTGACTTGTCTTTGAACTGGGTCATTCTTTGTAACTCGGCAAGGGGAGTGATGGTATTGAAAATCCAAGCCAGTTCGGTATGCTCTGGAACTTGTGATTGCACGGCAATGGTGCATTTTTTGGGATCAAGTCCAATTGCCAAAAAATCAAGAGCCAAACCTATAATCTGTTTTTTCTTTTCAGTTGGATTATATTCTCCTGAAATGGAATGATAATCTGCAATAAAAAAATAGCATTTGTATTCTTCTTGAAGCTTTACAAAATTTTTGAGAGCTCCTAGATAGTTCCCAATATGCAATTCCCCCGAAGGCTGAATTGCACTGAAAATAGTTTGTTTTTTTGTCATGATTTTGATTATTTTATTAATTTCTTTTACTGCTAATATTAAATTCGATACTTTATCTCTTTGTTTTTCAATTTTATTATAGCTTTATATGGAAAGTTTATCAATTTATAAATTTGGGGGATATTTTTGATTTATATCCCCGCCCTTCTTAACATGGTTTTTCCGCTGTTGTTTGTTTTGTAAAATTCTTTTTTACATTCTGGACTTTTACATTTCTGGACTATTCCAAATCCGAAAGGATACTTTTCAATTGGTTCTAATTTTCCTCCACAAGCTGGACAGATGATTTCATTGTTACTGTTCATTTTATTTTCTCTGTCACAATTCGTACAATGTTTCGTATATGTTATTTTTTCTCCGAATTTTCCTTCCTGTTTGGTTGTAATTATATCTATGGATTCACCACAAGTTGGACACTTTAAATTTAGGTTTTCTCCTGCCATTATATTCACCTCGTCTTTTATATTTGTTTGTATTTTTGAGAAATAAAAAAACTTCTCGTCTTTGAATACATAAAAACATTATGTATGCAAGGACGAGAAGTTTCCCGTGGTACCACCTTGATTGTTTGAGGTCATCACTAACAAAAAAATCTGCTAGATAGCGGACCTCAAACCACTTTACCGACTCTGACCCTTGCAAGAGCAAGACGACATCAGTTTATCCCATGATTACGGGGGAGACCGGATTTCCACTAGAGCAGAAATCATCCTTTCGCAAGATATTTGCGAAGAAACTAGACCCAGCCCCGAACTATAAATTCGAGATCTAGCTTATGGATTTTATGATTATGCAAAGAACATTTATTTCTGAGATAAGAATAGCACATATATTTTTTATGTCAAATTAAGAGAATATTTTTTGGATTTAGAAATGTTAAAAATTAGCTAGCCAAAGTTGTATTAGTTTTTGCTTCACTGCTAAGCTTGATCACCACACTTTTTAGCAGAGAGCAAAAAATAAACGAGGTTCGAATTTCTTACTTATTTTTTTTAGATGTCATCTTGAGCGACGTGAGGAGCAGAGGGATCCCTCTTGATTAGTTTAACATTTATACTAGATAAGAGCGATTTCTCCGCTCCACTACCTTACGGTCGGAATACAGCTAAAAATTAAAACAAATCTAAAACAATACAATTTTATACTTCAATTATCACTGGCAAAATCATTGGTCTTCTTTTGGTTTTGGTAAACAAGAATTGGCCGATTTGATCTCTGATATTATCTTTTACATAAGACCAGTTGGCGCTATGTTCAGGGGCAGTTTTTTTGTTGATGATTTCCGAAATCTTTGTTTTAGTTTCTTGGATAAGTCCAGTTGATCCTTTCATATAGATAAATCCTTTGGAGATGATATCTGGTGAACCGACAATTGTTCCTGTTTTACTATCAACAATAACAATCACCGTAAACATTCCGTCCTCACTCATTTGTTGGCGATCACGCAAAACAACATTGCCAACATCACCAACTCCAAGACCATCAACCATAACATAATTTGCGGGAATTTTTTCTTTGGAGATGATA
>JAHYJV010000012.1 GCA_019428855.1 Patescibacteria group bacterium
CATATGAGTATGTTTAAATGAATACTCATATAGCATACCAAATCCTTGGCAATTATGATACTTAAATCCTATTTGCATATACTCTTTTCTCCTTCTAGAGAGTCCAGAATGTATGTGAACTTATTCATGTACACACTAAAATAATCCCTTAAATAAGGGATTATTTTATATCTCGAGAATTTAATTAGGACCGAATGGGCATATATGATAAAATGTAATCAATAACAATTCTTATGTTATTTTATTGAAATAGTTGACATTTAAGTAAATAAATAGAATTATATGACTAATAATAAAAAATGGGATTATGTAAAAACTATAGAAAAGATGAGCGATCAAGAGTTAAAAAAAAGAATAGTAGATGCAATGAATTTTGAAGTGCAAAATAAAATTAGACCTGTTCCTTATATTGGTGGCGAGGAACTAATAGTTGAATACTCTTATTCAGAACTTCAAGCAAAATGTCCGATGACAGGATTAAAAGATATCTATAAAATTAAAATTAAATTTATACCTGATAAATTTATTCCAGAACTAAAAAGTTTGAAGTTCTATTTCACTGGATATGAGGAGTTACCTATTTCTCATGAACACATTATTGCAAAGATTTATCAAGATTTCAAGAGAGTCATTAGTCCAAAAAAAATCGCTATTGTTTTGTATGTAGCTGCGAGAGGTGAAATTTTGACAACAGTGGAAACAGGAGACAAGGAGCTTGTCAAGTTTTCAAGACCAGCTCAAGAAGAAAATTTTTCTAGATAGTGCATTTCTGAAATGTATATACAAATAACATAAATAATAGTTATTGGAATTTAAAGAAATGGAATTCAAAAAAAATCAATAATTAAATTTATATTGATAAATAATAGGAGGTACATGACAATGGCTAGAGGAAGAAATTTGGGTGCTAATTATGCCACAGGAGAAATTCTTAATTTTTATAGATGATGATGCAATTGTAATTGACAAAAAGGCATTTAGTAATGTTTATAATTTGTCTTGTAAATTTGACTATGGTTATGGTGCAAAAAGATTATGAACAAAAAAAGATTGGTTTAAAAAAATGCTTCTGCGGTGTTGCGATAATTAAAAAAAATATTTAAAAACATTATTGTTAAATTTTGGTAAACCTTTAAAAAATCTACGCAGAGAAAAACCTTTCTTGCTCTAGGAAAGAAGATTTATTTCTAATTTTGGTTTTTGCAAAAAAAAGATATTAAAAAAATATCAGATTTTAAGTATTTTCCTTATTGCAGTTATGATGATGATTATCTAATGTTTCTTCTCTATGAAGGAAGATATAAATTTGTGCTTTTAGATGAAATGAAGGTTGTTCACGTCAGTCATCCAGTGAATAAAAACAAAGAAACAAACTTTATTTATTATTTTTCTGAGCTTGTAAAAAGGAATTTTTATTGTTTTAATATAATTCTACCACTTCTTTAGTTATCCGCCATAGTTATTAGTGTAGAGCCCTATTTTTTTGACTAATTTCAAATAAAATAGTATATTTATAAAAGATTAAAGATTAATATAAACGAAATGCTAGACAAGTTAAAACAGGTGAGACTTAATAAGTTGGATAAAATTTATGAAGCTGGAATTGAACCTTATCCTGCTAAATCAAGCCGAACGCATAATATAAAGCACGCACTGGAGAATTTCGATGAGCTTTCAAAATCCGAAGAAAAAATTACTGTCGCTGGAAGAGTTAGAACAATAAGAGTGCACGGTGCGCTGACTTTTGTTGACCTTGAAGATCAAAGTGGACGAATGCAATTATTTTTTCGAAAAGACGATATTGATGAAGCAAAATATGAAATGCTTGTTAATTTAGATATGGGAGATTTTCTGCAAGCCGAAGGTATATTATTTACCACAAAAAGAGGAGAACAGACATTAGCGATAAAAGATTATAACATTCTAACAAAATCATTATTACCTTTACCAGAAAAATGGCATGGACTTCAAGATGAGGAATTAAGATACAGAAAAAGATATCTTGATTTGCTTATGAATAAAGATACGAAAGATCTTTTTATAAAAAGGACTGAATTCACCAACAATACGAGAAAGTTTTTGAACGACCATGGGTATTTGGAAGTTGAAACGCCAGTTCTCGAAGCGATTCCCGGAGGAGCTGACGCCGAGCCTTTTTTGACACATCACAACAAGTTAGATATTGATTTGTATCTTCGCATATCACTGGAATTACATTTGAAGAGATTACTTGTTGGTGGATTTGAAAAGATTTATGAAATCGGAAAAGTTTTTCGAAATGAGGGAATGAGTACTCAGCATTTGCAGGAATTCACAATGCTGGAGTTCTACTGGGCTTATGCCGATTATGAAGATTTGATGATCTTTGTGGAAAATTTTTATATGGATATTATTCAAAAAACATTTGGAACTTTGAAGATTAAGTATAAAGATACCGTTTTGAATTTTAAGGCCCCATGGCCAAGAATTGATTATCGTGAAGTTGTTTTGCAAGAGTCTGGAGTGGATATTGATTTATATCCGACCAAAGAAGACATGCAAAAGATTGTTGCACAGAAGGGCATTAAAGTTGACCCGAAAGCTGGCAGAGGAAGATTGATTGACCAATTATACAAAAAGCTGGTGCGACCAAAATTAATCCAACCATCCTTTTTGATTAATCAGCCACTTGATATTTCACCACTGGCCAAGAAAAAAGATGATGATAAAACGAAGGTGCAAAGAATACAAGTTCTCATAGCTACGGCTGAAGTTGGCAATGGATTTTCGGAACTTAATAATCCAATCGACCAAAGAGAAAGATTTGAGGCACAAGACAAATTGCGTGCCGAAGGAGATGATGAGGCACAAATGATGGATGAAGATTTTATTGAAGCACTAGAATATGGTATGCCCCCGACAGCTGGATTTGGAGTTGGGATTGATCGATTGTTTATGATTTTAACCAATCAAGAAAGTATTCGCGATGTGGTATTTTTTCCGACCATGAGACCGAAAAAAAATTATACAATAGTAGTAGAAAAAGGAGATTCTGAATTAGATGGAAAAGATATTGAAATTAATATTGAAAAATTAGTTTAAGAATAAAAAATGAAAAATGTAATGGTGTTTGGGACTTTTGATATATTGCACAAAGGACACGAAGATTTCTTTCGTCAAGCACGAAAATTGGGAGAATATTTGATTGTCATTGTTGCTCGAGATAAAAATGTTTTGAAAATCAAAGGAAAATTGCCGCGAAATGGTGAAATAGTGAGACAAAGAAAAATAGTTGAAAGTAAATTGGCAGATGAGGTTGCCATAGGAAGTATAGAAGACAGGTATAAAATTATTCAAGAATTTAAACCTAATGTCATTTGTTTGGGTTATGACCAAAAAGTTTCGGAGCGGGAGTTGAGGGAAAAATTAATTGAGTTCGGTCTGGCGAAGACAAAAATTATAAGATTAGATTCATTTTTTCCTGAGATATATAAGTCTTCTAAATTATAATTTAATAGAACAATATTTATATGTTATTTTGAGCTTAATTCAAATGACAATAAAGAAATAATTTAAAATTATGTTAGACATAAAATTTATTCGGGAGAACGCGAATATAGTAAAAGAAGAAATCAAAAAAAGAAATTGGAAGAATATTGACATTGTTGATTCCATTATTACTATTGATGTAAAAAAGAGAAATCTTCAACAAGAAATTGAGGAATTAAGAAAACAGCAAAATAACGCCAATCAAGCAATGGCCAAAGGCAAAAACAATGACTTGCTTTGCAAGATGAAGGATATAAAATCTCAACTTTCGCAATTAGACCCAGAGCTAAAAAAAATGGAAACTGAAATCAGGGATAATTTACTATATTTGCCAAATATAACCCATGAAAGTGTCCCAGTTGGACCTGATGAATCTGGTAATGTTGTGGTAAAGAAATGGGGTAAAAAACCAGAATTTGATTTTGTACCGAAGGAACATTTTGAAATTAAGTCGGTCAAAGATTTGATTGACACAGAGAGGGGGGCAAAGGTTTCCGGTGCACGCTTTTGGTATTTGAAAGGTGATCTAGCAAAACTGGAATTTGCACTGATGCAATATGCTTTCAATTTTTATGCGGATAAAGGATTTGAGCCAATGATTGTGCCAATGCTGGTTCGAGAAGAAGCCATGTATGGAACAGGATTTTTTCCAGCAGACGAAAACGAAATATACAATGTTAACGCTGACGAGGATAATTTATTTTTAGTCGGCACAGCCGAAGTTTCGCTGGCTGCCTATCATATGAATGAAGTTTTGGATTTGAAAAAAGAGGCAAAAAAATATCTCGGATATTCAAGCTGTTTTAGAAGAGAGGCTGGCACATATGGCAAGGATATGAAGGGAATTTTGCGGGGACATCAATTTAATAAAATCGAGATGTTTATTTTTTGTAAACCAGAGGAGTCCTGGAAATTACATGAATTTCTTTTGCAGTGTGCTGAAGAATTTTTGCAATCCTTGAATCTTCACTATCAGGTTTTGAATATGTGTACGGGAGATATTGGTGCACCAAATGCCAAAAAATATGACATCGAAACCTGGATGCCAGGGCAAGATAAATATCGCGAAACAAATTCTTGCAGTAATGATACTGAATTCCAAGCTCGAAGACTAAATTGCCGATTTACTGACAAGAACGGAAAGAAACAATTTGTTCACACTCTTAACAACACTGCTTGCGCTGATCTTCGAACAATGATTGCTATTTTGGAAAATTATCAACAAAAAGATGGTACCGTTATTGTGCCAGAAGTTCTACAAAAATGGATTGGAAAAGATGTGATTGGATAAAAAAAGAAGAGGAGAGATTATTTTATCTTATCTCAGAATTCAACAAGATTCTCGCATGTTGGATACCAATGTTTTTTTTCATATTTTTTGCTGAAATTATTATATCAAATTAAAAACAATGCAAGAAAAACAAATCAATATAGATAGTTTGAATATAAACTATAAGGAATTTGGAGATGGGGAAATTCTGATTTTTTTGTTGCATGGCTGGGGGGTTGATTCGGACAAATATATGAAGTCGGCAAAGATGCTTTTAGAAAGGAACTCTGATTTGAAAATTATCATTCCAGATTTACCTGGATTTGGGAAAAGTGATGAGCCGGGTGAAAATTGGGATTTAGATGATTATGTTGAATTTACAGACAAATTCATTAAAGGGGCAACACAAGCTCGAGGATTTGAATTGGTCAAAAATATTTTAAAAAATATTGATCTAAATAGGGGCTTAGCCCCTGTCACGACAGGGGCTAAGCCCCTGAGGAAGTTTATTTTAATCGGTCATTCATTTGGCGGAAGAATTGCGATTAAATACGCGATGAAATATCCAGAAAAAATTGAAAAATTAATTCTCACTGGGGCGGCGGGCATTAAACATCAACCTTCAAAAAAACAAAGAATATTTTTTATCTTGGCGAAGATTGGTAAAACAATTTTTTCATTGCCAGTTATAAATAAATTTCAAAAATATGCGGAAAAGTTTTTATATAAGATTGTCCAAGAGAAAGACTATCAAAAGGCGAGTTTGAGGATGAAGGGGATTATGAAAAATGTGCTAGCTGAAGACTTAACGCCAATTCTTGGAAAAATAAAAAAACCAATACTTTTGGTATGGGGGAAGCTTGATAATTCAACACCCTTATCTGATGGAATGATTATGCATAAAAAGATTGAAAATTCTAAATTAATTGTTATTGAAGATGCTAATCATAGTTTGCCTTATCAGAAGTCAGAAGAATTTGTAAAAATTATTGAAGAGTTTATAAAAAAAACTGAAAATTAATTCAGTTATTGATTGTGCTATTTATTACTTTCTACCAAAAGTATCACCAACAGACTGAATTCTGGTGGTATAGAGGGTAATAAAAATATTTTTTGATTTTGATTTATTGTACTTTCGATTACTATACTGAACATCAAAAATAATACAATAAAACTGAGCACTGCTCAATATTTATGTATTTTCCCAATAATATATATTTTTTCTTTAAATATTTTTGAAAAAAAATATAATGCAGTTATTATTAACCAAATTGCATAATAAAAATTCATTGGTATTGTATATGTGTCATTTAACAAATGTACACCTCCGAACCGAATATGACAATTAAAACATAAAATGTTAATATTTCTATTATTAATTATAGCATTATTCTTCATAAAACTTCTCCGCGACAGTTTGTTTTTTGTTTGGTTGTGGCAGGTAAAGGAATATAGAATTGACAGAATGATTTCATACTTAAAGAGCAAAAAGGAGATATTGAAAAATAATTTATTTTATATTTTGATATTCATCCTTTTTGTTTCATACTTTATATTCTTGAAAAACTATCCATTAGTATTTCAATATTTAGCATTAATATTTTTTGCTAGTTCTTTCGCACAAACTATAATGGAAATCAAGAACAGAACTCTAAAAAGACCAAAAAATACTTTTAAGATTAAAGTTATATATTTTCTGTTAGTCCTTGTATATTTCTCATATTTCATTTGTTGGAATAGCTCAATTCAAAAGATGGGAAATCTTTTTGAACAAAAAACTGCATTGTTGATTCTGTTCATATTGCTCTCAAATACGCTTGTCATTTCAGCAATTATTTTTTTAATTAATCCTTTTTTTAATTATAAAAAGCAAAAAATTATAATGAACGCTATCGAGAAAATGAAACGACTGAAAAAAATAAAAGTTATTGGTATAACTGGAAGTTATGGGAAGACAAGTACGAAAGAATTTTTATATACAATTCTATCTTCAAAATATAAGGTTGTTAAAACCGAAGGAAACAATAACACTAACATTGGTGTGGCTTATACAGTCTTGAATAAGGTAAGTGATGAATATGATTATTTTATTTGTGAAATGGGGGCGTATAAAATTGCTGAAATTACTGAAATTTGCAGTATTGTAAATCCTAAAATCGGAATTTTAACTGGTATCAACGAACAGCACATTGAACTATTCGGGTCAATTGAAAATACGAGAAAAGCAAAATTCGAGTTAATTGAAGCTCTCCCAGATGACGGTTTTGCACTGCTAAATGAAAACATCCAAAGCATCAAGCCAGAAGTAAAAGTCAAAGATATTCAATATTTTTCAAAAGGACTCGCAAATGAAATAAAATATATCAACAACAATATTGAATTTAAATATAAAAATCAAGCATTTCAAACAAATATCCTGGGAAAACACTACATCGAAAACATAATTTCTGCTATAATGGTTGCAGAGCACTTGGGTATGAAGCTGGATGAAATTGCAAGGGAGGTTGAAAAAATCAAACCGACTGAGTACATGATGAGAAAATTAAAAGGATTGAATAATTCTGTTTTTATTGATGATAGTTATAGCGCCAATCCAGACGGTGTGTTAGCGGCACTTGATTATCTATCTGATGTTGATCAGGATTATCAGAAAATAATAGTTTTCCCGGGAATTATTGAATTGGGTAAGAAAAGCGATGAGATACATCGAAAATTATTTATTAGGATTAATCAGGTTTGTGATGTTGCATATATTATGAATTCTGATTTAAAAGATATAATAGACGAGATGAAGGAAATAAATTGTAAATATATTTTTGAAAATGATTTTGAGAAAGTGTCCGAAACAATCAGAAAGGATTTAAAGGAAAAAACCGCTATTCTTTTTGAGAGTAGGGGAGCGGGTGTGGTGATGAGGAAGTTAAAAAAATAGAAAAAATAGACGACTATTTTGTCGTCCTTCAACGCAACTTTATTTTGGGAAGCGTTGGATAGAAATATATGACCTTGTTTATTTTTTTTGGTAGAACATACTACCAAAAAAAATTAACGCTATATTCATTAATTCTGTCATTTTCAAGAACCTCCATGTTTATATCTAAAATAAATCATTATTAATAATATGTCAATATTCAAAAGATTCCAACCAATCGCGGCGGCTTTTGCTCCCAATTATACATTTTGGGATTGTTTGATTGCGGGAAAATATTTATTACCGTGGAATTGGGATAAATTGCAAAAAGGAAAAAATTATCGCAGGTTGGAGAGAAAATTTTGTGGGTATATGGGCTCCCGATGGGCAGTTAGTTTTGACAGCGGTCGGAGTGGTTTTTATGCAATTTTGAAATGTCTTCAAATTAAGGATTATGACGAAATAATTTTGCAGGCATTTACAACCGTGGCTCTTCCTAATATCATTCAATGGTGCGGAGCGAAACCAGTTTTTGTCGATATCAAGGAGAAAACTCTGAATATTGATCCGTCGAAAATCGAAAAAAAGATTACGAAAAAAACAAAAGCGATTATCGTTCAGCATACCTTCGGAAACCCTGCAGAAATTGATGAAATAATTAAAATCGCTAAAAAACATAATTTATATATTATTGAAGATTGTGCGCATTCACTTGGTGCAGAATATCAAGGAAAGAAAACAGGAACTTTTGGTGATGCGGCCTTTTTTAGTTTAGGGAGAGATAAGGTGATTTCATCCGTGGCTGGCGGAGTGGTGGTGACGAATAATAATGAGTTGGGAGAAAAAATAAAGCAATTTAGAGACCAAATGCCGTACCCGAAAAAATCTTTGGTCTTTAGGCAGCTTTTGCATCCGATCATTACCTTTAAGGCTTTAAGGGTTTATTATTTTTTTAATATCGGCAAGATGATGATGTTTGTGGTGAATAAATTTAAAATATTGCCAAAAGCCTATACAAAAGAAGAAAAGAGTAATCAGAAATCAGAAAATTTTCCAGCTAAAATGCCGAACTCATTGGCAAGAATTGCTCTGCATCAGATGAAGTTGATTAATAAATTTAATAATCATCGCATTGTAATTGCGAATTATTATAAAAGAGATTTAAAAAATAATTTGAAAATAAATCTGCCAGGGTCGACATTAGAAACGAAAAATATATTTTTATGGTATACCATATTTGTAGAAAATAAAAAAGAGATCCTTAAAAAGGCTCAAAAAAATCATATAATATTAGGTGACTGGTTTCCACAAGTTGTTGGTCCAGCAGAAATTAATTTGGTAAAATCAGGATATAAAACAGGTGATTGTCCGATTGCAGAGAAAGTAAGTTCACGGTGTGTAAATTTACCGACGCACCATAAAATTGATAATAAAGATGTTGAGAAAATTACTAGTCTTTTTAACGAATAACCAGCATGGGAATTTAAAAAAATAGAATGTTTCATTTATTTAGATTAGAAGAAATATTAATTACCAAAGATAATAAGTCAAATATAATGTTAATAAAAGAAATAAGTGATAAATCTATATGGGAAAATTTTGTGCAATCAAACGAAAAAAATACTTTTTTGCATTCTTGGAATTGGGGGGAGTTTAATAAGAATACAGGCGAAGAAATTTGGAGATTGGGAATGTTTAACCAAAATGAACTTGCCGCAGTCTTCCTTGTTCTCAAAATCAAGGCCAGAAGAGGTTCTTTTTTGTTCATTCCTCACGGTCCGATTTTTAATCAAAAAGTAGATAATATTAAGCAAATATTAAACGATATATTTCAATATCTAAAAAATTTAGGGAAAACAGAGCAGGTTGGATTTATTAGAATTAGCCCATTACTTGAAAAAACTAAAGAAAATTTGGAGATATTTCAGAAATTTGGATTTCGTAATGCTCCCATTCACATGATGCATCCTGAAACAACTTGGCTTTTAGATATTACAAAAAGTGAAGATGACCTAATGAAAGAAATGAGAAAAACGCATCGTAATCTTGTTCGAAGAGCCACAAAAGATGGCGTAAAAATTGTGCAAAGTTCTGAGGAAAAATACTTGCATGCTTTTTATGATATTCATACGGAAACTGTCCAAAGACATAAATTCATTCCATTTTCCTATGATTATATTAAAAAAGAAATAGAAACTTTTAAGCAAGATAACCAAATAGAAATATTTTCGGCTCTATACAAAGGAAAGGTAATTTCTTCGGCAATCGTGGTCTTTTATGGAGGGCAAGCGTTTTATCATCACGGAGCATCATCATCGACATATATGAAAATTCCTTCATCGTATTTGAATTTATGGCAAGCCATTGACGAAGCAAAAAAAAGAGGAAAAGCCATTTTTAACTTCTATGGCATTGTCGAGGACAAGCCAAATCATCCTTGGAGCGGGCTTTCAAAATTTAAAAAAGGATTTGGAGGATATCAAGAAAATGTATTGCACTGTCAAGATTTACCCTTGAATCAAAAGTATTTATTGACTTATTTTATAGAATCAATCCGTAAGTTAAAAAGAGGGTATTAATATTAACTGAGAAATCTAAAAAATTGTCATTTCGAATTCCAGATATCACATAGACACGAAGATGATGATTTAAACTGCATTTGGTAGAGGCTTCTACATTTTTCCTTGCCCTGATTTATGAATATGTTTTAAATTTAATTTAATGAGAATGAATTATTTTTCAAAAAAAAGGAGAAAATATCAGAGAAATAATTCTCGGATATCATATAGAAAAAAAAGAAAATATTCCTTGAATAAAAGTAATTCTAAATCAATAGTCATTGTCATTATTTTATCATTCTTTGTTATATTCTATTATCTATTTATTATTTCGGAGCATTTTCGGGTTCAGTCAATAGAAATAAATCAAACTAAAATAATATCCAGTAGCGAGGTGGAGAATGTTATTTTCGAAAATATTTCAGCTAACCAATATCAATTATTTCCAAGGAATAATATTTTCTTGCTGGAAGAAGAGAATTTAAAAAAATTGATTTTGGAAAAATATTTAAAAGTTGAAAAGATTGATATTGTGAAAAAGTACCCTCAAAGTCTCAAAATTAATATTACTGAAAAAAATCCCTTAATTATGTGGTGTAAAGCGGAAGAGTGTTTTTATTTAGATATAAACGGAACTGCTTTTGCACGAGAAGCTGACGTTGATGATTTGAAATACGATAAAAAAGTTATAAAAATAATTGAAGAAAAAGAAATAGCAGAAGAGCTAGCTTTGTCTGAAAAAAAGGAGGAAACTGCTGGTGATCAAATCAGTCTTGAAAATATTGATAGTGTTGATCTTGTAGAAAGTGATGAGACAGTTAATGAAGATGAGCCTTTTTATCAGAAGATATTCTTAAATGAAAAAGTAACAGATGAAGATTTTCTCAGATTTTCGTTATCTTTAAACGAAAAGATTGAAAGTATGAGCGCATTCAAAGTAAAGTATTATAAAACTAAAGGAACGAAAACAAGAGAACTTATTGCCTATACTGATAAAAATATTAGAATATATTTTGACACAACACAGGATGTAACTGTGCAACTTTCATATCTAGAAGATTTTTTATCTAGTGTCATAGATGATAATCAATTTAATTCCTTGAATTATATTTATGTAAAGGCTGGTAATAAGATATTTTACAAATAGTGCTATTGTTATATCTCGGTAATTATGCTATACTTTAGTTATATTTGTGATTAATTAAAAAAATTTGCATTAAATATGAAAGATGATAAAAACAACAATACAACAAATGTAGCTATTCCAGAAGAAGAAAGTAGTGATGCTCAGATGGATGCGGAAAATCAAAAATACGAAGATGCAATAAAAGAGATTGAAGATGATAGAAAAGAACGAGAAGCTCGAAAGAAAGAGATAATGGATCGAATTCGGAAAGAAAGAAATCAATTTAAAAAAAAAGATGACAATGGTGGTGAGGAGCAAAAAACAAGAGATGGAAGAATTGTTGGCGGAGGAGCCAAGAAGGTTTATAGCCACTCTGAAACTAAAGTTTTTCGACACAATAAACTAAATGATTTTAGTACGGGTGGAATAAAAAAGATGGAAAAAACTTTACATAAAGTTCATGGCGTTGATATCAAAAAAAAAGTTGCCTTTCTAAAAGCTATCGAAGCCTATAATACAAGTAAAACTACTTTAACTAGAAAAGATTTTGATAAATTTGCGAGATCCTTCAAAGGTAAAAATTATAGTGGTAAAAATTACAAAAATATCAAGGAAGCAGGAATAGATATTAAAGGCATGCGAAAAGATTTTAGCAAAAGAGATATTGATCAGCTTCGGCGAGGTATAACTGGAGATGAGAATAAATATGCGTATAAAAGCAAAGCTTCTGACATGAAAAAAAGTAGTCCCTCTCCCTCAACAGGAAATACTAGGTCTCGTTAATTGTATAAGACTGGTTGATTTTTTTCAGTGAAACCTCTTTTTGAACAAGGAGAAATGGTGGGCTCGAGAAACTAACTTAAAGGAGGTTAAAATATATTTTTGATTAAGATAAATTTATCTCATCTTTATCAAAAATAGATGAAAATCAGCAAACTCTATTTAATTAATTGAACTGTTAATTTATATGTATTTATTTTTTTGGTTATTTGTATTTATAATTAGTCTTGTTGTCTTAATTAAGGCTGCTGATTATTTTACTGAAAGTAGTGAAAAAATTGGTATTGATTTAAAAATACCACCTTTTATCGTCGGAATTGCGATTGTCAGTATTGGAACATCTCTTCCAGAGCTTGCCACAGCATTGATTGCTGTGTCAAAAGGACAAACGGAAATTGCAGTTGCCAATGCGGTGGGTTCATGCGTTGCTAATATTCTTTTAATAGTTGGCATTGCATCTATCGTCGCAAAAAAAATGAGTATCAAGCGAAGTCTGATTAATCTTGACTTACCTCTCTTGGCGACTGCCACTACGATTGCTCTTTTTACTTTTTCTGATCAAATTGTCACTTTTCGCGAAGGTGTCATCTTGATGATAACCTATGCTGTTTATACTTTTTATATATTTTCATCAAAACACGAACGAAAAATATTAAATCACATCTCAGACAAAAAGGAAAGTTCTCATGAAAAAAAAGACCTTAAAAATAAACTAAAAAAAATCTGGAACTTTAAACCTAAAGTTGAAATCGGTGTAATTCTAACCCTAATTATAAGTTCGTTTTTCATTTATCTCGGAGCAAGTTATACAGTTGAATCAATTGTCAATATCGCCACTATACTCAATATCGGAACAGCTTTAGTTGCTATGAGTGCGGTTGCCATCGGAACATCTTTGCCAGAATTAGTGGTTTCGGTTGGAGCCGTCAGAAAGAAAAAATATGAAATTGCCTTGGGAAATGTGTTTGGTTCTAATATTTTCAATATTCTCGTAGTGGTTGGTCTACCAGCTCTCATTAGCGATTTGAAAATTGATAATCTAACTTATATTTATGGTATCCCATTTCTTATTGCTGCCACAATCCTCTATATTTTCTCTGGTATCTCAAGAAAGATTTATAATTGGGAGGGTATGATGTATTTGATACTTTATCTGCTCTTTATCACGAAGATTTTTGGAATAGTATAACAATAACCTCTTCTTGACAAATTTTTTTTTTGTGATACAGTATAGAGTTTAATGGATTTTATTAGTTTAAAGTTAAAAATATGAGAAAAGAGATATTTGATAGTGGAAGGGAAGTAAGAGGTGGAGATGAAAAGCAAAGATTAAATATTGAAATAGGTGTAGTGGAAAGTAAAATTGACTATCTTTGTAAACAAATTAAAGGTGCTGAAAATGATAAAAAAATAGAGGAACAAAAAGGGATATTAATGGAATTGGAGGAAAAACATGAGAGTTTAAAAGCACAAGAACAGGCTAGTGACGCTTTTTCAAGTGCGAGCGAAGAATCTGGCCCTACTCCTGAAGGTTCACATTCAGAGGAATTAATAGGTGTTGAAAAAGGTGATAAGAATTTAATTATAACATTAAATGAAATTGCAAAGATATATGATGGTTTAATAAAACTAACTAAAGACAAAGATTATAAAAGAAAGGAAATAAATTCGAAGTTAAGGAGTCATATAGAAGGTATTTTAATAAGTAAAAATCGTGATGAAATAAGCAAAATAATGAAGGAGTCTGATATGAAGGAGGCTTCGGCACAATTAGTAAAGAATGCTTTTGATCAATTTGATAAAGAAAAAGAAGAAACCAGTGGAGAAAAAGAAACTGAAAAGACTAAAGATGGCGATTCTGCAAAAGCTGAAACACCAACAGCAGAAGCTGTTGTAAATGATGCAAAAGAAGCTATTGATAAATATTTTATTAATTGCAAGGAAAACGGAACTTTGCTGAGAATTAGTGAAGGAGATGATCAATCTTTTGAGATTGTAGGTTCAGAAAAGGGGATTAATAAAGGAGGAACCGTTGAATTGAAAAATACAAAAAATGAAGGTTCAAAAACAGCAACAATGAATAAAGAATTTCTATACAAAATTAATAATATTAAAATAAGTCAGGCATACTTGCAAGATTTAATTAAATCTTTTGAGAAGGAAGAATTAGGCAGAAGTGCTTTTGAAGAAAACGGACTTAATACGCATGCACTAGAAGGAACAGTAGAAAATATTCTTAAAGATAATAAAGGGAATGATGAACAAGAAATTGATATTAGTAATTATTCGGCCTTAATTAAAGCTCTAGAAATTAATGAGGCTGAAAAAAGAAAAGAGAACACAAGTTCTCAAGATGAAAATTATACTGCTAATCAGATGAATAATCAGCCTGAGAGAGAAGGTAAGCAAGAAGGAAAACAGTTGGAAGAGAAAAAAAATAAGGAAGGAAAAAATACTAAAGACAGTGCTCGTGAAATTAATCGGGGATTAAAAAGTTTAATGGAGAATGGAATTCTTTTACGAATAGGAGAGGGAGAAAATTCTGATTTTAAAATTATTGACCTTCCACAAGAAAATCCAGACTATGTTGTGCTTGAGAATCAGAAGAATAAAAACGATATAAGAACCATTAGTCGTGATGTTCTATTTAATTTAAACACCAACGAGATAGAAGCAGTAAGTAGAGAAATAAAAGAGGCGAATAAAATCGCTCGAGATATTGCCGTTGAAGAAGATTTAAGGGGAAAAATTATAACAGGGGAATCAGCGGCAATTAAGTTAAAAGACACAATAGATAAAAAAACGAATGCAACAAAAGATTTTCAAGAATCAGCAGAAAAAGGGAAAAAATATGATGTAAATAAAGAACAATTGAAAACTTTAAGCTTGTTTTTTGAAAAACCAGGCCAAGGAAGATGGTACAATGCTTATCAATCATTATATGAATTAACTGAAAACGAATTAAATTTACCTTATTATTCTGTTAGTCTTGATTGGGTTGATAAAATAAATGATAATTCTGTTTTAGTTACAGCTTCCAACAATACTTATAAATTTAATATTACTATAAAGTATGACTTTAAAAATCAAAATATTGAAGTTAGTGTCGAAAAAATAGAAAAGGATAGTTTAAGCGAGACAGAATCGTCAGAAATAGAAGACACTAAAAATGAGGTAGAAGTAGTAACAGTAGGAGAAGAATTGACTGGTACTGGGTCAGATGGAGAGCAAGAAGCGCAAATGCGGAGTGCAACAAATATTTCAGAAGTTGCAGAGTGTGATATAGAATCTATAGAAGTCCCAGAGCGTTATGTGGATATTATTGAAATTCTAAAAGAAACAAACAGTGAAGTAAATAAACGGATAAGCATGCTGTCCCTAGATGACCAGATTTTAGTTGAGAATCTTGGCTTGGGAGGGGACTTATCTGAAGAAAAGATAAAAGAAGCTAAGAAAGTCATGATATTAGGAAACCTAGAAACAGCAACTGCATTACATGTGTCTGGTGCAGAAATCGCATCATCCCTTTATGCAGGAACATATAAAGAAAGAATTGCTATGTTAGATGGAACATTGAAAGCACTAAGTGCACAAGAATCAAAATTGAGAGTTGCTATACTTGCTGCAGAGCTAAAAGAAAGACAGAGAGAAGATTTAGGAAAAGAAAGAGTTTCGGCAGTTAATAGTTTCGTGGAAAATATAAATAAGCAATGGCATATAAATAGTGAGAATACAGCAGGTCAAGGCACATCAAATTCAGGAACAACGCCTGAATCAACTAACGAAGAACTAGTATTTGAAAAAGGAGCAGAAAAAGAAATATTAGAAAAAATTGATCAAATGAAAGGTGTAGATAGTATTAACCAAGCTTATAACGCTTTAGCTGGGTTATCAGGTTTTTCAAAAATGGGAGATGTTGAACGCGTGACAGAATTTAAAAGAGAAGTGTCAGACAAAATTCAAAATCAAAAAAAGTATGATAACGAGGTTAAAAAATATTGTGAGAGTGAAAATAGTAAGGTTTCAAATTTAAAGCTAACTGATCAGAAAAAAGAAATTTTGAAAAAATTTTTCCAAAAAATAATTGAGATTGTTAACGAGAAAAGCGTTGAAGAAACGGAGGGGGAAGAAGATGTTAGCATCCTTCCTAACACTCCCAACACTCCTAATTCTGAATCCTCTAGCCCTAGCTCTAATGTTCCTCTGTCATCATTTGCCTCAAAGGAAATACCTCAGTTAAATATTTATGAGGGATTTAATGATTTAAAATATTTACAAAACAATGAACCTTACATTATTAGCGTTTTAAAGTCAATAAATTCAAAAAAAAGCCAAAAGAAAAATGAATTTATAGAGAATTTAAAATCAATTAGTCATGAGATTGCTGGTATTAATAGCAATAAGGTAAACTTATTATCTACCGTCAAAGATGCAGTAGAAAAGAAACTGATATCAGAAAGTGATATGAGCTTTATCGGGTTTAAATCTCTTGAAAAGTTTAAGAATACCGATTTAAAAAAATTTGTTGATTATATTATCAAATTAGATGAGATTGCTACAAAAAATACAAATGAATAATAATAAAAAAGATACTAAAAAATTATTAAAATAAATCTTATGAAATTAATCAATGATAAAATTATAGATGATTTATTCGAGTCATTGGGGCTGAGATTTCTGGCAAAGGAAAAGCAGGATGAGATTATGACCAGAGTGTTGGAACTTATCAGTCAAAGAGCAGGATTAAAAATTGTGGAAGTCTTCAGTGACGAGGAGACAGAAGAGTTTAATCAAATTCCGAAAGATAATTTGGAGCAGATGGAGGATTATATGGTTTTGAAAAATCCAAAAGCAGCAGAAATCTTCAGAAATGAAGCTGAGGCAGTAAAGAAGGAATTAACAATAAATTAACAAGAAAGATATTCTGAAAAGGATAATCGTTGGTTTGGAATTCGATAGTATTAATATGTAATCTATTTACTCCATTTAGAATTTATTATTTACCATAAAGAAATGAGTCGATTACCTGATCAAGAAAAAATTAAGAGAATTAAGGCTTTGTATGAAAAATTTCATTCTAAGATATTGATTTTGATTAAAAAACAGTCGGATTTGATGGAAAAATCAATAAAGCTGGCTGATGAAAAAAAACTTGAAGAAATAAGAAATGAGATTAAAAAAAGTTAATTATAAAAAATATGGATTTAAGTGATAAATTGGAAATAAACACTGAAATGTCTCCAGAAAAAAAAGGGGGTGACGAATTAGAATCTCAAGCAGAAGGCTTGGGTAGTGTTGTTGAAGGAATTAATAATCGGGTGAAATCTGATATAGGTGAAGTGGATAAGAGTGCAGAAAGGATTGCTGCTATTCTCGATGGCAATCAAAGTGAGGTTTCTCAAGAGATAAAAGATGAAAGTAAATCAAATGTAGATGAAGCTAATCAAGATGCAATAGAAATTGAAGAAGAAATTGATATTATAATTCAACAAGAATTAATAAAAACTCAGGAAGAAGTTGAAAAAGAGAGAGAAGAAAGAAGGGAAGAATGGAACGAAAAAAAGGATCCTGAAAAGAAAAGTATTATAGAAAAAAATAAAACTGAAATTGAAGAATATTTGAAGGAAAAATTAACATTGGAAAATCAGAATATTTTAGGAGATAAAAATGTGCTAGAAATTCTTAGAAATTATGAGGATATAAGAAATTTGCGAGCTGGCTTGAAAGATGAAATAGATCGAACGATGGAAAATAGAAAAGAAATATCAGAGAACTTAATGAGTCATTTTAGCCTGGAGAATGTCGATTTATCACAATTAACTGGTGCTGAAAAAGGAAATGTTAAAAAAGCAGCTGATGGATTTATGAAGACAACAAAAAATGTCTTAAGTATTAGAAAGATAGATTATTTAATGGAAACCATGGAGCCAAATGGAGATGACTTTGGAAATTTAAAAAACACGCATGAAGATAGACAAATCGAAATGGAACAGCTTCAATATATAATTAAGGCAATTGAAGAGTATCAAAAATATTTAGAAAAATTTGAAGCATTGAATGAAAAATCAAGAGAAGAACAGAGGCAAGAAGTAGTTGCTGCCGTTGAAAATCTAGAGCATATTAGTAGAACTGATAAAAAGCTAATCGCTACGCTGGTTGCGTTGGGCGTTGTTGGTGGAGTTGTAAGCTTATGTCTTGCAACTGGTGTTCCTTTGCCGGCTTTTTTGACATTTGATAATATTACTATCGCGGCTGGTGTTGCAGCTGCTGTAGGAACAATGATTGACCTCCAAAAGCAAGGAGAATTAATACCTTTAATTAAAAAGACGGCTAAAGTAGCTGGATTGGCAGTTGCACTTCCAATTATCGGAGGAGGCATATGCCTTGATTGGATTTTAAATGGTGAAAAAACTGGTAAGGCTATAGATTTTATATGTGGAGTTGGACTTCCATCGTGGGCTCAAGATTCAAAAAAAAGCTGAGTATTTTTTAAAAAGTTTTCTCATTAAACTCGAATTAAAATATTAAATCAAAATTATGGTAGAGATAAATAGCGAAAATCCTAATTTGCAAGAAATTGAAAATATGGAAAGAGAACTGGCCAGAAAAAAAGCGGCACTGGGATTTGAAAATGGTAATTTAGGAATTGAGAAAAAGGAAGTTGAAATCACCAAAGAAAATTCAGTAGAACAGCCAATAACACAACCAATTGCATCACAGACTCAAGTGCAACAAGAAAATGAAGATGAAAAAAAAGTGAAAATTACTACTGCCGAGTTGAAAAACCTAGATACGGTCGGACAAGTTAACAAACTTTCAGCACTGGCGTTTGATAAGGGACTTGCGCACAGTATAAAAGTTGCCAGAAGCCTAGGTGATGCCTATTTACTTGATGCTCTGCACGACAAACTTATCGGAGAGCTTCACGAAGAATTGATAAAAAAAGGAAAGCTAAAAAAAATTTAGTTTTTTATTCGTTTAATGGAAAACAATGGATATTTTACTCGGAAGTTATATATTGGAAATTACAACAATTGATTTTGCAATTGTGCTTTTTTTGTTTATTTTCGTTTTTCTTCTTGTAAAAAATAAATTAGAAAAATCGGGAAAAATTACGAGATCACTTAATATGATTATTTTTCAGGTGTCTGTTCCCAAATTGGCATTTGATCAACAACAGGAAGGCAAGGATAAAGAAAAGGAAAATATATCTCTGATGGAACAGTTATATTCTGGTGTTAGTAATATTAGAGAAGATTTTTTTAAAAGAATGATTTATGGTCCTTTTTATCTTTCTTTCGAAATTGCCACACCAATTAGTAGTAAAGAAATATTTTTTTATGTTTCCGTTCCTAAAAAGTTTCAAAGTATTGTCGAAAAGCAAATACATGGCTTTTATTCAGATGCGGAAATAAAACAGATTGATGATTACAATATATTTGTTCCCAATGGCGAATCAGCAGCTTCTTATATCACCTTAAAAAGAGATGAAATTTTTCCAATTAAAACATACAGAAATCTGGAAACTGATCCACTTTCAAGTATTACAAATGCCTTAAGTAAAATTCCGCTTCATGAGGGAGCGGCGATTCAAATGATAATCAAGCCATCCAGTAGTTCCTGGCAACGTGAGAGCAGAGAAAGAATGAAGATTATGCAGAAAGGCAAAGGATTTGGTGAGCAAAAAAAGCCGTCTTTTGTGGTTAAGGTTGTAAAAGAATTTGTTGGAATAATAAGTGCAGGAAGTAAGACAGCCGAAGATAAGCAAAAAGAAGAAGCTCAAGTGCATTTAACGCCTATGCAAGAAGAAACACTGAAGGCCATAGAGGCTAAATCAACTAAAATCGGTTTTGAAACTAATCTGCGTCTAGTCGCCTCTGCTGAGACGAAAGAAAAAGCAGTGGGAGTTTTAAAGGATTTGGAAAATACTTTTTCTCAATTCAATTCTCCAGAATGCAATTCGTTTGATATCAAAGATAAATTTATCAATAAAAAGAAGTTTTTAAATCAAACAATTTATAATTATATTTTTAGAAATTTTGAAAAAAAAAGAGAGATGATTTTGAATACGGAAGAGCTTGCTAGTCTTTTTCATTTCCCAATTTCGTCAACCTCAACTCCTCAAATTAAATGGCTTAAATCGAAACAATCTCCAGTTCCGACTGAAATGCCGACTGAGGGATTACTTCTTGGACATAATACCTATCGTGGGATTGATAATGAAATTAGGATAGGGAAGGAAGATCGTCGAAGGCATATGTATATAATTGGACAAACTGGTACAGGTAAGTCTGGCTATCTTGGAGAGCTAATTAGGCAGGATATTCAAAATGGAGAAGGGCTGTGCGTAATTGACCCTCATGGCGATCTTATTGAGGCTGCTTTGAGTGTTATTCCAAAAGAAAGAGCAGAAGATGTAATTTTATTTGACCCTGGAATTATTTCGAAACCGATGGGTTTGAATTTACTTGAATATGACGAAAGATATCCAGAACAAAAAACTTTTGTTATTAACGAAATGATAAATATCTTTGATAAATTATATGACCTCAAGTCGACCGGTGGTCCGATGTTTGAGCAATACATGAGAAATGCTATGCTTTTAATTATGGATGATCCGGAGTCAGGTTCAACACTAATTGAAATTTCAAAAGTACTGGCGGATGAGGAATTTAGGAAATATAAATTGTCAAAATGTAAAAATTTTACAGTTGTAAATTTTTGGGAAAAGGAAGCAAATAAAGCTGGGGGTGAAGCGGCTTTGGCAAATATGGTGCCATATATCACCAGTAAATTAACACAATTTATTTCCAATGATACGATGCGACCAATAATTGGACAACAAAAAAGTTCTATAGATTTCAGAGAAGCGATGGATAATAAAAAAATATTACTGGTAAATCTTTCGAAGGGAAAAATTGGAGAAATGAATGCTTATCTTTTAGGTCTTGTTATCGTCGGAAAAATATTAGTGGCCTCATTGGGACGCACTGACATACCAGAAGACGACCGAAAAGATTTCTATTTCTATATCGATGAGTTTCAGAATTTTACGACTGATAGTATTTCAACTATTCTTTCAGAAGCGAGAAAATATAGACTTTCTCTGAATATTGCTCATCAATTTCTCGGTCAACTTCCAGAAGAAATACAAAAATCAGTTTTTGGAAATGTAGGAACAATCACTTCTTTTCGAATCGGACCCAATGACGCAGAATTTATAGCGAAACAATTTGCACCAGTTTTTAATGAACAAGATTTGATTAATATTGATAATTTTAACGCATATACAAAATTAATGATTAAGGGAACTATTTCTCAAGGATTTAACATGGCCACATATCCACCACAAAAAGGAAGTCCTGAGATTGCTGAAGCTGTCAGACAATTATCTTTATTAAAATATGGGAAAGACAGGGAAATAGTTGAAAGAGAAATTCAAGAAAGGTCAAAAATTAAAATTACGGCCTAATAATATTTAGGGACTGTGCGGGTTACTTAAAGTGAAAGTTGATTGTTAAAAATGAAAAATTATCGGTTAAAATCTGAATTCCTAATTACTATATTGATTTTTTAGGTTTAAATAATTTAAAATAGAGGAATTTTGATATTACATAAAAAAACAGTCTTTTAAGGCTCTAAATTTAAAATATCGTTGGAATATTCCTTGATAATAATTATTTATAATCGCCCAAGAACTGTCCATTTCTGATCTTCCTTTGCTCACACAAGGGACTTATTGGTGAAATTAACAGTTCTTTTTTATTTTGTCTTTTGGCTCTTGCCATATTTGTCATCTTTGATATACTGTTTACATGTTCGCGGGTATCGTATAATGGCTTATTATATCAGCCTTCCAAGCTGAGGACACGGGTTCGATTCCCGTTACCCGCTCCAAAAAGAATATCCATAAATAAAAAACAGCTTTTATATATTTATGTTACAAAAACAAAAAATAATTTTTAGCGGCTTGAATAAAATAGCAAATATATTTATTTTGCTGTTTTTTTGTATTATATTCTCACAAATAATTAACTCTGAAGCAAGGGCAAGTGCTCCCCAGGAAAAAGAAGTTTTTTTTGTTGATAATTCCTACGATTCAAGCGACCGACAAGAAATTAATGCGACCTTAAAAAAAATAAGCTTGAACGGTTATTTTTATGTAGAAGATGAATATTATGGTAGTCTCAGTAAAAATCTTCAAGATGAATTTGATGATAATCTAATAAATTTATCTACTGATTTTGATATTATTATCTATCCTAGAATGAGAAATACATTCGGAACAGAATGGAGTCCAGGGATTGATAATGACAGCAGAATTATAATTCTTTTAACGCAAACAAAAGAAAATGTCGGTGGATATTTTAATCCAAGTGATGAATACTTAAAAGAAGAAATTGTTAATGGAAAAAGTAATGAAAGAGAAATGCTTTATTTGAATGCTACTTTTCTTGGTAACAAAAGAATTAAAAGTTTTTTGGCACATGAATTTCAGCATATGATAACTTGGTATAATAAAACTAAATTGCAAAACATTACAGAAGATATTTGGTTAAATGAAACTCGTTCGGAATTTGCCTCAACTGCGATTGGATATGATGATAATTATAAGCAGAGTAATCTGAAAGCTCGGATTGAAAATTTTCAGATTGATCCAGTTGATTCGCTCACTGAATGGCAGAATAAAATTTATGATTATTCCTCGGTAAATCTTTTTTCACAATATCTTGCTGATAGATTTGGCAAAATAATTTTTAAGGAAATGATTAGTAATAATGAAGTCGGCATAAAGAGCATTAACAAGGCACTTGATAGTGTGGGATATGGTAATATTTCATTTGAAGATGTTTTTATTGATTGGACAATTGCGAATTATCTGAATGATAAGATTTCATTGTCAACTGATATATATAGTTATAAAAATGAAAATATAAGCTACACAAATTTTCATGTTCCTATAAATAATAACTTTATAGTTTTAAATAATGAGGCAAAAAATGTTTCTGGCAGCATCAAGGATTGGAGCAGTGAATATTACAATTTTTTAATTGGTGATAGTGATGAAGAAAAATTAACTCTAATTAAAATTTCTTTCAATGGACAAAATAGCGGAAAGTTTTCTGTTCCCTATGTAGTTATTTTTCAAGACGATACCAAGGAAGTTAAATATCTTGATATAGATAACGCTCAAGATGCACTCTTATCCATATCAAATACGGAAAAGCATGTTCAATCTGTTTCAATAATTCCAATAAGCCATAATAAATCATTTGGAACAGGAAGCAATGTGGAAAGTTTTTCTTTTTCATTAAAGATTGAAAATATTACAATGAATAAGTATGATAATAATTCTTTGTTAAAGGTAGAAAATGAACAAAAGGTATACTTAATTGAAAATGGTCAAAAAAGATGGATAACAAGTGCTGCAGTTTTTGTCGCCCATAATTTTAATTGGGATAATATTATTATTGTTAGTGAATCTGAGCTAAAATTATATCAAGAAGGAGAAAATGTTGTAGCAGATTTTGAGTTAAAATCTGATGGAACATTGTTGAAGGGCTATGGACCACAAGTATACTTAATTGAAAATGGTCAAAAAAGATGGATAACAAGTGCTGCAGTTTTTGTCGCCCATAATTTTAATTGGGATAATATTATTATTGTTAGTGAATCTGAGCTAAAATTATATCAAGAAGGAGAAAATGTTGTAGCAGATTTTGAGTTAAAATCTGATGGAACATTGTTGAAGGGCTATGGACCACAAGTATACTTAATCGAAAATGGTCAAAAAAGATGGATAACAAGTGCTGCAACATTTGTTTCTAATGGTTACAATTGGGATGAGATATTAACCGTGAATGAGTCTGAGTTAAGTCAATATCTTAAAGGGGATAATATATAGAATTAGAAAAAAACACATCTATTAATAAAAACCATTGCTTTATGGTTTTTTATATTAAAAATTTTAGTAGACTAACTATCATATATTTGCTACAATATAGCTATATGAAGATATATTATATGAATTATTTAAAAAAAAATAGGAATATCATTATTATTTCAATGAGCTTGTTGTTGAGTATTTGTTTTGTGCCTTTTTTTTCATTTTCGCAGGCTTCGGCGACAAGTATTCCAAACATAATAACAAGATCAATGTGGGGAGCCGATGAATCAAAAATGACCTGGAAAACAGATTACGCAAAAGTTGAGAAAATTATCATACATCATACAGCTAGCTCTACTCTTGTGCCTGATGCAGATGGCTCGGGTGAATTTAAAAGCATGGTTAATAATATTTATACATATTATAATGGTAAAAAGAAATGGTATGACGATAGTGGAGAATATGTCGGTTTTGGAGATATTGGATATAATTATTTAATCGATCCAAACGGTAATATATACGAAGGAAGATTCGGAGGAAATGGAGTGGTTGGAGGACATGTAAATGGTTTTAACACGGGTACGGTAGGAATTTCTATCTTAGGAACTTATGGTGGAAATATTAATAAAACATATATTTCTAATCCGTTAAATTCAAAAATTACCAAATCAATTGAGAGTTTAGTCGGATGGGTTTCAGCAGGTAATAATATTCAATTGAATAAATCGTCCATTTTTAATGGAAAAAAAATTGACGGATTAGTGGGGCATCGGGACCTTTCACCTACAAATTGTCCTGGTGACAATCTGTACAGTCAGTTGGATAGTATACAAAATAATGCGGACGTGATCAAGAAAAAATTCGATAAGTATATATATCAAATTGGCGGAGATAGGGCAATTTATATTATCGCGAATGGATATAAAACTAAATTTAATTCGATTAGTAATCTGCCAAGTGCTTATGCAAATAAAACTATTCAACCGATTACGAAATCGCAGTTAGACTTTTATAAATATAAGGATTTGAATATATATCCTGATGAAAGTCTACTTCAAGAATTTGATATGGCAATGGTTTATTATATTGAAAACGGAAAAAAAAGACCGATGGAAATGACGGGCGAAGAGTTTATAAAAATGGGTTATCAAACCAGTGATATAATTAAGGTTTTTAATAGCGATTTAAAATTATATGAGTCGGGAAAAATAATTAAATATGCTCCAGAAAATAAACTAATCACAGATTCTAAAGGAACAGTATATCTCTCTCAGAATGGAAAAAAGAGGAAATTTACCTCGGCAAAACTTTTTGAATATTTAGGTTATAAGTGGGATGATATCAAAGAAGATCAATCTATCAGTTTTTATTTAGAGGGTTTAGACCTTATATATCCTAATCAGACTTTAATAAGAAAAGAAAATCAGGATAAAATTTATTATATCGAAGACAAGCAGCGTCATGAAATTACCTCGGAAACCTTAATGAATATTCTCGGGTTTGATATTAATAATGTGATTTCAATTAATGACGATGAATTTAAGCACTTTCCGAACGGCACGGCGATGAAATATCCGAACGATACACTGGTAAAATCAGTTGAATCACCATCGATTTACTTGATTAAAGATGCCAAGAAAAAAGAATTCACTTCCGCAGTCTTGTTTGAAACAGCGGGATATAAATGGAAAAATGTTATTGAGATTGAGAAAAATGAAATAATTCAATACCCCAATGATGGAAAAGTATTATATCCGGATGGGTTTTTGATTAAATCAGAGCAAATGCCAGATATATATTTATTGGAATCTAGAAAAAGAAGAAAAATAACATCAATAAACTTGTTTGAAAAGTTAGGATACAGTTGGGATAAGATAATTACAATCAATTCAGATGAAATAAAAGATTATCCTGTGGGGGAAAATATGCTATATCCCGATGGCACCTTAATCCAAAAAAACGGTTTTCCGAATATTTTTAAAATTGAGAATGGAAAAAGAAAAGAATTTACATCGTTAACTTTGTTCGAGACTATGAACAACAAGTGGTCTGAGGTCGTGGTGTTATCAAGAGAAGAATTTTCAAATTATTCGTCTGATGGCTTTGTTAAATACCCAGATGGTGTTTTGTTGAGAAAAATTAAAGGGGATAAAGTTTATGTAATAAAAGACGGTGATCCTCAAGCGATTCAGTCGGCGGAAGAATTTCTGGCAGCTGGCTATAAATGGTCAAATGTTATTGAAATAACAGAACCAGAGATGAATTTATATTTAAAACCAAAAATCATTGCTAAATTACCAGTTACCCCTCAAATTCCTCAAGAGAAGGTGGGTAATGATAAAATCGGTGAGACGAACGATGTAGTTGATAGCACAGAAAGAGATAATCCAAATATAAAAATAGCCATATATGCGACTGATAATAAAGATGTAATTGTTAGTGCGAACGGAAATTATACCGTGAACTATTATAATTCTGATGGCACACTTGAAAAAACTGATTATAAAGTAACTAATCAACAAACAGTTATTAAATATTTCACTGCGAATTCTTTTGTTAAGTTTGTGCCAGAGAATAAAAATGTTATATTAAAATTAGTTTCATATAGTGATCTAGCATGGGATAAAATTACAAACGACAATGAGTTTCGAGGGAATATTGAAATTAAATATTCGGACCAGTCTGAAAAGCTATGGATTATAAATGACCTACTTCTAGAGGATTATGTAAACGGAGTTGCAGAATCTTTTAATGACAGTCCTGAGGAATATCTCAAAGCCTTCGGAACAATAGCCAGAACTTATGCCATTTATTATATCAAAAAAGGTGGCAAGCATATGAATGAGCCGTTTATTTTAAAGAACAGTAGGAATGGTAATGGTAATGATCAAGTATATAAAGGATACAATTTTGAAATGCGCGCTGCCAAAATTGTAGCTGCTAATAAATTAACCAAAGGGTTCGTTATAAATTACAATAATAAGCCAATTGTGGCGGCTTATTCATCTGATTCTGGCGGTGTGACAAAAAATGCCTGTGATGTTTTAAGTAAGACATATTGCAGTAATGATTTTTTATATCTTCACGGTGGAATAAAAGATCCTCAAGACACAAAGCATAGTCCAGAAAAGATTTCAATAAGCCATGGTGCAGGAATGAGTGCTGTTGGTGCCTATCAAATGTCACTTGATGGAACTACCTGGCAAGAAATAATCAAATATTATTATCCCGGAACAGAGATAGTCAAATAGTGCAATTTTGATTTATGATAATATCTTTATGATTTGTAATAATTAAAATAATAGATAATATATTCATCTAATCTATAACCAGTAAAATTATGAAAATGAAGCATACTTTTAAACTGATAAAAAAGAGACAGTCAACTTTTCCGCTCCTGCTTTTAGTGTTAATTGGAGTAATCATCGCTAAATCAAGCCAAGCTTTTGTAGTTAGTGTTGCTAATCCAATTATTACATCTGATTTTGAAACATTGGTTGAGAATGTTTTGCTGTGGGTTTTGGGAGTTTCTGGAGCAGTTACGCTTCTTATGCTCGTTGCTAGT
This sequence comes from Patescibacteria group bacterium, assembly GCA_019428855.1. Lineage (GTDB taxonomy): Bacteria > Patescibacteriota > Minisyncoccia > JAHIHE01 > JAGLIN01 > JAHYJV01. Next base: position 27,626 of record JAHYJV010000012.1, read on the forward strand.
GGTATAATGTATATAACCTCTTCAGGAGATGAACAGAAGGTTTCCATGGCGAAAAAAATGTTCACCTGGACTATATTCGGATTAATAATTGTTCTTTCGTCTTATGCCATAATCGTAGTTTTAAGTGGTATCTTGACTTAATATAATGTGCGTAACTAGCGATAGTAATTGAGCACTTTGAATATGGAATTGTATAATTTACTCATAACAATAGGATGTGTTATCTCGGTTATTTTTTAAATTACGTTGGAGTTATTAATGTTATTCAGAAAGATATATTGATAAAAATAATAATCAAATATAAATAAGAAAAGCACAGTTAAAAATAAGCAACGCTAAAAAATAATAAAAACTGGCATATTATTATTATTATTATTCATATTTTTTTTATTTTTATATTATCAAACTATAAATCCAAATGCTTTATATTAATAATAAAAAAATAATGCAAAAGGAAGTTTTTATAATTTTATTAAATTGGAATAATGAAGGAGATACTATTGAGTGTATAGAATCCCTTAAAAAAAATAACTATAAAAATTATAAAATTATAGTTATTGATAATGGATCAGAAAAAGAATCAATTGCAAAAATTGAAAGACAGTATTCTGATTTATATATTATTAAAAACAAAAGTAATTTGGGATTTGCTGGGGGATGTAATGTCGGCACAAAATATGCGATCGACAATAATGCTGATTATGTTTTACTTCTTAATAATGATACGACAGTTGCAGAAAATTTTCTCACTAAACTCATTAGAGTGGGTGAGGCTGATGAAGAAGTTGGCATATTGGGATCAAAAATTTACTATCATACTGAAAAAAATCGAATTTGGTTTGCCGGAGGAAAGGTTAATTGGCTGAAAAACAAAGGAACTCATCTTGGGCTAGATGAAATTGACGAAGGGCAATTTAACGAAATGAAAGAGGTTGATTATTTAACAGGTTGTTGTTTATTAGTTAAAAGAGAGGTTTTGGATAAAATTGGTGTTCTTGCAGAAGATTATTTTCTTTATTACGAAGATACTGACTATTCCTTGCGGGCAAAAAATGCTGGATTCAAATGTATTTTTGTTCCAGAATCTGTAATTTATCATAAAATTTCAAGATCAACAAAACCGGGTTCAGCGAGTTATATTTATTACCATGTTCGCAACGGACTTGTTATGGCAAAGAGAAATGGAAATTTTTTTGTTAAATTGGCACTCTATCATTATTGCGTAATTTTATTTTTTAAGCAAATCATAAAAATTTCATTTTCCCCTCAAAAAAGACCATGGGCAAATGCGGTGCTCAGGGCGTTAAGAGATTTTTTGTCAGGGAAGATGGGCATGACCTAAGAAATGTTGGCCATTATACGAGTTTTTATGTTTGAAATTTTTGACTCAATATCAATAATATTTTTTTTCATATGATCAATTCTCTTATTGTGAGATCCATCTTTATTGTGACTGATTAATTGAGCTGAATCCTATTCTTTGTTGGTTAGATTAACATTTAATTTGCGTAGCACTCTTTTTACTTTATTCATTATACCATTGACAATAATTGTTTTTTCGTTGTTACTCATATTAATTAATACCAAACTAACTTACTCTCGAAAAAAAATAAGATCTTTAACAATTTCCGACTTCGAATTCACCTACTAAATATCCAACTCCAAACGGGCACTCATAGCTCATTTTTTTAAATTTATACACAAGAGACGAAAGGGCACCGAGGAGTATTATAATAGACCTAAGTCCGCACTCTCCTGCTTCTTCAACTAGTTCTGAATTGAAATTTATAATTTCTGAAACTTCATTATTTTCAAGATGCTTAATCAAAAACTTATCAAACTCTTTTCCTTTTGGAGAATATCCCGAAGGAGCTTCAAAAAGAAGTCGATGAGAAAGATCTCCGCTAGCCACGAGAGCGACATTTTCATTAATTGTTCCTATTGCTTCAGAAATTGCTTCACCAAATTCAAAATGTTTTTCAAAATCAAGATATGAAAAAGCAATTGAGACAACCTTAATTTTGGGATTATGTTTTCTGAGAAAATATAATGGCACCATAGATCCGTGATCGAGAGAAATATCGTCGCCAATAATTTCAGTTGAGATATTTTTTGCTTCGGCAATTTTTTTTATATTGCCAACTAAATCAATGTTATTTTCAATTTCCATGGAAGTACTATTGCCAAAAAGTGAAAAGTCACCTTTCATAATTTCACCACCATTAATTGACATAGCATCCATTTGAACTGGTGCGTGTGGCGAGATAATTACAATGGTGCTAATTTCTAATTCTTTAATTTTATGTCCAAGCTCATTTAAAGCCTGTGTGGTCGATATTACTTCACGGAGATAATCTTTTCCTATAGAAGGTATTAAAATTGGGGGATGGGGACAAATTGCAGCAAATTTTAACATATAATTAATTTAATAATTAATTTTGAATTATATCTAATTTCTCGCTACAAATTTTGCATTTTCCATTTGAATCATATCTTTTGATAAAATAACCAATTCGCTCAATTACAAGCTCATTGCAATTCGGACAAAAAGTGTTTTCCATAGAGCTTCCAGACACATTTCCTCCATAAACATATTTTAATCCTATTTCTTTTCCAATTTTATAGGACTTTTGAATTGTTTGGAGAGGTGTATCAGGTATGTTTTGCATCTTATACGAAATCGCCCCTGAAAACGCACTGATATGCCAAGGTGTCTTACTACCAAGTTCTGTAAAGATATATTTTGCAATATTTTGTAGCATTTTTTCATCATCCGAAAAACCAGGAATTACAAGAGTTGTGATTTCAATCCAAATTTCATTTTTTTTCATCCATTTTAGATTTTCTAAAATCGGATTAACTTTTGCTCCACAAATATCTCTATAAAATCTATTATCGAAAGACTTGATATCGACATTAACTGCATTAAGATAGGGCTTAATTAATTTTAGGGTTTCAATACTCATAAATCCATTGGTCACCCAAACATTTTTGATGCCTGCTTTTTGGGCAATTTTCATAGTATCTAGTGCGTATTCTAAAAATATAGTTGGTTCAGTATATGTATATGAAATACTTTGACATTTATTTTTAATAGCATTGTTTACGATTTCCTGGGGCGATAAATCCATACCCACATCCAACAGAGATTTATTCGTTTTTACAAGTTGTGAAATTTGCCAGTTCTGACAATTTCCACATCTTAAATTGCATCCCACAGTTGCAATGGAAAGCGAATTTGTTTCTGGTAAAAAATGAAAAAGAGGTTTTTTCTCAATCGGATCAATACTATTTGAAATTGCTTTGCCATAATTCATGGCATATAATTTTCCATTAATATTTTGGCGAACTCCACAAATTCCATATTTTCTCGGCAAAATAAAACACCTCTGCGTGCAGGTGCTACATTGAACTTTGTCATTTTTAAGTTTTTTGTATAGATATGACTCTTTCATAATTAAATATAGTCAATAATTATTCTATATCATATTTCTTGTCTACTAATTTTAGCATTTTTATGATTTTGAGCAAGAAAATAGGCCTCTACACTAATTAGCACGATGGATAACTAAAGAAGTGGTAGAATTATATTGATAAATTATTTTTAAATTACGAAATTCAACATACTTGTCACCCTGAGCATCCCACCTTGTCACCCTGAGCCTGTCGAAGGGTTGAAGTCTCAAGAAATATTATCAATCAATATGGATTTACTTCGACAAGCTCAGCATAAACTTAAGCTCACCATGACAAATTTAGCTATTTCGTAATTCAAAAGAATAAACAATTCACCACTCCTTTGAAAAATGATATTAAAAAATGTTTTAATATGTCATTTCGAGTTAAGAGATGAGTTCTCATATCACACCAAACTTTAACAAACATCAGCTTCATATAAGACAAATTTAATGAGGATGCTATGTATTCTGGTATAAGTTCACTCACATATTGGAATCCAAATAAGCTAAATATATGCAATTAGGATTCAAATATGGTCATGCAAAAGATGAGATACATAGGTAACACCCCTGTCTTGCCTAAAATCAAGAAAAAAGGTAAATAGGATGTTAAATCCTTAACCTATGTATCAATATGTATTATTACCTTGAATTACGAAATGCTGTT
>JAHYJV010000013.1 GCA_019428855.1 Patescibacteria group bacterium
CAGGCTCAGGGTGACATGGTGGGAGGATCAGGGTGACAAGTATGTTGAATTTCGTAATTTAAAAATAATTTATCAATATAATTCTACCACTTCTTTAGCTTTTCACCACAGTTATTAGTGTAGAGCCTTTTCCCATTGACTAACTTAAAAAACCATTCTATACTATTCATAGCTTAATTAAAGTTATTAATCTGATTAGTTAAAAAAATGAAAAGAACATATCAACCGAAAAAGAAGAAAAGAGCTCGAGAACATGGCTTCATGGCAAGAATGCAGACTGTCGGAGGGAGAAGAGTTTTGGCATCTCGACGAAAAAAGGGCAGAAAAAGCTTGACTGTCTAAATTAAGCTGGGTAATACATAATTTGCCTAGCTTGATTTTTCAAAATTAAGGTAATGAAATGCTTAAAAAGGATTTTAGGATAAGAAAGCAAAAGGACTTTGAAAATATATTCAATCATGGAGCTTATAGTAGTGAAAGATTTTTGACTATAAAATTTATTAAAAATAAAGAATTATTTTCTAGATTCGGTTTTATAGTAAGTAAAAAAATATCCAAAAAAGCAGTACAGAGGAACAGGATTAAAAGAATTCTCAGAGAAGAAATAAGATTGTCTGAATTACAGATTAAGAAAGGCTATGATGTGGTGTTTATTGCGAAAAGCGGAATAGAGTTAAAAACTCATCCAGAAATTAAAGATATTGTGGATAAACTGTTGAAAAGGTCTGGATTACTAAAAAAATAAATTTATTTATATATTATTGTGCTTAAAAAAACCGTGTTAAAAGTTATTAGATTCTATCAAAAAACCTTATCTATTGATCATGGTTTATTTTATTATTTCTATAAGTATTTTGGCTTAGGTTGTAGGTTTCAACCAACTTGTAGTGAATATACATATCAATCTATTGAAAAATACGGAATTTTAAAAGGCTTTCTTTCGGGATTAAAAAGACTGTCAAGATGTCATCCTCTTTCCAGAGGTGGATATGACCCAGTAAAATAATAATAATAATTAAATAAAAATAAAAATGAATATTTTTAACGAAGCAATTTATCATCCCCTTTTCAACTTAGTTGTATTTTTTTATAACACTTCTGGAAGAGATATTGGAATCGCTATTATTCTTTTAACTTTGTTGGTCAGATTCATTCTTTATCCAATAAACACGAAGGCGATAAAGTCGCAGAAGCAGTTGCAAAAGATTCAACCAGAAATGAAAAAAATTCAGACGAAATATAAAGATGATAAAGAAAAGCAAGCCAAAAAATTAATGGAATTATATCAACAGAAGAAAGTAAATCCGATGTCGGGATGTTTTCCTTTATTAATCCAATTTCCGATTCTCATTGCTCTTTATTGGGTATTTCTAAATGTTTTCAAAGAGGAAAGTCTTTCTATTATATATCCTTTTATTACTAATCCAGGACACATTAATCCTATTTCCTTCGGCTTTGTTAATCTTGCAGAGACAAACATTGTTTTGGCTTTTATTGCCGGAGTTTTACAGTTTTTTCAAACTAAGATGTTAATGGGTGCAAAAAAAGATGAGAAAAAGGATGAAAAAGATGAGAAAAAAGATAGGTCAGCCGAAGAGAAAACCCAAGACTTTGCTCAGTCTATGACGAAACAGATGATTTATTTGATGCCAGTCTTAACCTTTGTCTTTGCTATGAGCTTTCCTGCTGGACTTGCACTTTATTGGGCAGTGACAACATTATTTGCCATAGTTCAGCAAATGATTATAATAAAGAAGCAAAAGAAAGAAGTTCAATAATATTATTAAACCCATAATTACATATATATGAGTGAAAATAACCAAAGATTAGTGAAAGAGTCTGTTATAGAACTATTAAATGTGATGGGAGCAGATGCGCAAGTTGAAGAAGAGAGAATAGAGGACTTAAAAGACGGCGGGGAGGTTTATACTATTAATTTGAAAACAGATGAGCCAAATCTTCTGATTGGTCAATATGGTTCTAATTTGCATTCATTTCAACATTTAGTTGGGCTTGTTGTCAGAAAAAGAATTTTGCAGGAAAATAATGGTAATGATGAGGAAATTAGATTTAATATTGATATAAATGATTATAAAAAACAGAAAAAAGAATCATTGATAAAACTGGCAGACACAATTGCAAACCAAGTTATGTATAATAAAAATTCAGTGGCCTTACGACCAATGTCCGCTTATGAAAGAAAAATAATTCATATGGAAATCGCTGGCAGGGATAATCTGGAAACGGAAAGTGTCGGCGAAGACATAGCAAGAAGAATTATTGTGAAATATGTGAGTGTTGAGATTTAATATTATAAGATTTATAGAAATTTGTTTATAGGTAAAACTGATGAAATTTAATCTTACTCAAAAAATTGCTTATAATGCTATTTTTTCTGCAGGGGCCCGCATTGTTGAGGTGGCCCTTGCTTTAATAATTGTTGGATTAACAACCAGATATTTAGGTACGAGCGGTTTTGGAGATTACATTATTGTCGTTACTTTTGTTTATATCTTTTCGGTCTTGGCCGATTTCGGGCTTTATTCGATTGTAGTCAGAGAGATATCGCGTGCAGGGGCTAATGAGGAAAGAATTGTGAATAACGCTTTTACTCTCCGAACTTTGGTAGGGCTATTTATTTTGGGTTCTGCTTTTTTTGTCTCTCTTTCATTTCCCTATTCTTGGGATGTAAAAATGGGAATTGCGGTGGCAGCTCTCGGTTTTTGGATTCTTTCCAACACTCAAGTGTTAATGGGATTGTTTCAAAAACATCTTGTGATGGATAGAGTTGCGGTGGCAGAAATTTGTGGCCGGATTACACAGCTTTCATTTGTATGGATAACCATCAATTTAGATTTAGGTTTTTTATATATTATCGCTTCAATTTTTGCTGGTGCTCTGCTAAATTTCTTTTTAGTTTTATTTTTTGCTTCTAAGTATGTTAAAATCAGGTTCAGGTTTGATTTTAATCTCTGGAAGAAACTGTTTAAACAAGGTTTTCCTTTGGCAATATCAGCAATTCTGGTGTTAATCTATTTTAAATTGGATACGATTTTTTTGTCAGTGCTGAAAACCAACGAAGCTGTGGGAATTTATGGCTTGTCTTATAAAATTATGGAAAACCTAATCTTTTTCCCAGCGATGTTAGTTGGACTGACGATGCCAATTATGAGCAGATCGATTTTCACTGACAAGGAGAGATTTCAATTGATTGTGCAAAGAACTTTGAATCTCTTAATTATTAGCGTGGTGCCGATGATTGTGGGAGTTTTTTTTATTTCAGACAAGATTGTGCAATTAATCGGAGGGGATGTTGGTTTCGTGGACTCCCCCGTTGTTTTGAATATTTTGATGATTGCTTTGGGTTTTATATTTTTCGGTGCACTTTTTTCAAATGTGATTATTGCTGCTAATTTACAAAAACGACTAGCACAAATTTATTTCGTTGGTATGGTTTTTAATGTTATTACTAATTTTATTTTTATCCCGCAATATTCCTATTTCGGTGCAGCGGCGACAACTGTCGCCACAGAACTTTTGGTGACCTTTTTAATGGTCGTGGTAATATATAAATCTCTTCAATATATTCCTTCATTTGTAATTATTTTCAAAGCGAGTTTAGCCTCGATTTTAATGGCACTTGTTTTGTATTCTTTCAGTAATTTAAATATTTTTATGTTAGTCTTTCTGGGAGGAATTGTTTATTTACCCGTGATTTATTTCATAGGTGGCATTTCAAAAGAGGAAATCGGCAAGTTGGTAGAGAGAACTTGAACAAGTCTTAAAATTAATAAAAAGCCTTATTTATTGATAATAGGGCACCTGTGATTGAAAGTTGAGAAAAGCAACTTTTTTATTTGCCTGAAATTGAATATTATTTCATAATGGAGATAATAGATTATGACGGAGGAGATGAGTGCTATTTATATGGGTTGCTGCTTTTCATTAGGTATCTCTTCTTGGATAGAGTCTGCCCTGAGCGGTGGACGAATGGGTGGGTAAGTTGTGAAGCTTATTTGCTTTTATCAGGGAAAAATAAATTATCTTGAATTACGAAATTTAACATACTTGTCACCCTGATCCTGTCGAAGGGTTGAAGTTACAAGAAATATTATTAATCAAGATGGATTTACTGCGGCAATCTCAGCATAAACTTCAGCTCACCATGACAAATTGACCTATTTCGTAATTCAAAAAAAATAATAAATTAAAATGTTTCAAATCATTAAAAAAATAAAACTGGAATATTTAGGTATTTTGGCAGCAGCGATTTCGGCGGGATTTTTAATTTCTGTTTATAATTTGTCAGTTCTATTTTTCTTGACTTCGGTTTTGTTTTTTTTAGCCTCCTTTAAATATTTTAAGCAGATGGTTTTTTTATTGATTCTTTATATTCCCTTCCAAATCGCTCTGAATGTGACAGCGGGGATTGATCTTGCTTCGGGGCGTGTTTTGATATTATATTTGTTTGCAGTTTGGATTGTGAAATCTCTGACTGAGAAAAAGTTTATAATTAGGTTTAATTTGCAAACACTTTTCGTTTGTGCATTTTTAATTTTGGCAGTATTCTCGATGGGACAAGCCCAGGATATGGGAAGAGCAATAAGAAAAATTCTCGTTTTTCTTTCAATTTTTCCACTATATTTTATCTTAACATCTTTAGAAGTCCCCTCTCTAGACAAGGAGGGGTCAGAGGTACTTCAGAATAAAAACAGTCCTCTTTATAAAATAGTTAAAGCACTTCTCTTGGGAGGGTTTGTTATTTCTTTGATTGGCATTGTGCAATTTGCATTGCAATTTATTTTTGGTATTGATTTGGTAATGGAATTTTGGAGTAAATATGTGGCATTTATTTTTTATGGAGAAACTTTTGGAGCCGAGGTTCTTTCAAATCCAAGCTGGTTGGTAAATGTGTCAGGAGTAACCGTCCTGCGAGCAATTTCACTTTTTCCTGATCCACATATGTTTTCATTCTATTTGGGACTTATTGTTCCTATCGTTTTAGCGTTAGTATTGTTTGAGAAAAAAAATATAATTTCTGTCATCCCCATAGAGGCAGGAGTCCAGGATGTAATTAAAAATATAAATTTAAAAAAGACAATTTTGCAAAGATGGCAGAAGGCCTTGAAGAAGATATTAAAATATTATGGTTTGGGGAAAAAGATTCTGAATCAAGCTCAGAACGAAGAAAATAATAAGATGAAGAATAAAACAAGTGAACGCATTTATATTAATATAAAATTGATATATATTATTCTTTTTACAATGCTCTTGGTCGAACTGCTCACTTTATCTCGCGGAGGATATATTGGTATGATGGCTGGGACAGGAGTAATAATTATTTTGAGTTGGAAATATATAGATGATTTTAAAAAACTGGTTGTGGGATTTATATTCGCCATATTTTTATTTGTGGCGTTTTTTACTAATCAATCTATCGTGAGCCGGTTTTTGTCTTCGTTTAACTTTGCCGAAGGGTCAAATGTAGAAAGAATTAAAAATTGGAATCAAGGTTGGGAAGTTTTTTCTGACAATGTTTTGACTGGCGTTGGCATTGGGAACTACTCAATTTATCTCTATCCAACTATTGAATATCGCAGTCCTGTTTATGCCCATAATCTATATCTGGATCTTGGTGCGGAAATGGGAATCTTGGCTTTGATGGTCTGGATATTATTGATTGGCATAACGATGTGGCAATTATATCAATTAAGCAGGAAGACAAAGGATAATTTTCAGCGTGCCATATCTATAGGATTAATTGGTTCACTAATGTGGTTTTCGGTCCATGGTTTTTTTGATACGCCAATATATTCACCTGTAATACTTTCAATTTTTATTGTTATTATATCTTTGTCAGTGATGGTTGTTCGAGAGGCTCGTTAAAAATATTTTACAATTCTGTGGTGACGAGCATCTGCGAGATATCTGTCACTGTGTTATAATTTAATTTGTAGGGATTTATCTTGCTTTCGGCAAATAAAGAGTGAGCTTAATAATAGAAAATATGTTCAAATTGAGACACGGAATATATCTGGTGATTTTCTCAATGCCACTATATCTTTGGCGGTTTTCTGTTGTGGGGATTCCGGTAAATTTTTTGGAAATGATGATTTATATTTTGTTTGGGTTGTGGTTTTTTAGGCAAATAAAAAAAAAATTATACCTGGCTTTAGCTAATAATTTTCACAACTTGGGACATAGAGATAAGAATAATCTAATTTTGTTTGTCGGAATTATTTTACTGTTTCTCGGTCTTTCGATTTCAACTATAATCTCATCCGACATAAGAACAAGTCTTGGAATATTTAAAGGTTGGTTCTTGAGTCCCTTCTTATTTTTTATTGTCTTGATAAGTGTTTGCCAAAAAAGAAAAGACATTACCCAAGCTTTGAAAAGTTGGTTAGCATCAGGCGTAGTTGTTTCTCTGATTGGAATTTTATATTTGTTAAACGGAAATATTACTTTTGATGGACGATTAAAAGCATTCTTTCTCTCTCCGAATCATTTGGCAATGTATCTGGCACCAGTTTTCTTAATTATGCTAAATTTCTTTTTTCAAGAGACTAGCTGTGCGATTAAAACTTCAACTAGCAGTGAAAAAACATTATTCTCTAGTAAAAAGAATAAAGTTATCTTTTTATTAATTATCACAATTCCTTTATTTTTTACATATTCATACGGCGCATTGTTGGGAATTTTTGCGGGGGTATTGTATTTGATTATTAAAAACAGAGATCTAAAGGTAAGGAAGACTTTTAGGTGCTTCTTTGTTTTAATATTTATTTTATTCTTTGGTTTTTTATCATTTAATAAATTGAATCAAGTAACAAATTCTGAAAACCGTTCCTCTTTTCATTCTCGCCTGATGATTTGGAAAACGGCCGGAGAAATTATCCAAGACAATCCCTTTGTCGGAATTGGTCCTGGAACATTTCAAGAAACCTATCTATCCTATGCAAATGAATTTAGAGAGCCTTATTTGGAATGGGCTGTTCCTCAGCCACACAATATTTTTCTAGCTTTTTATCTGCAAACAGGCTTTCTTGGCTTTCTTGGATTTGTTCTGATTTTGATTTGGTTTTTTATTAATAGTGATATGAGTGGTGGTGCCTTTAAAAGGACATACATTATCAAGGCTTTAATGATTTATATTTTAGTCCATGGACTAGTGGATACAACATATTGGAAAAATGATTTATCTTTAATGTTTTGGATCATCATCGGTTTAGCAGTTTTAAGCAGTAGAAATATATCACAAAGCGGAGGTAAAAAAGAATCTTTTTAGCACTTTTGACAACATTATAAAAGTATGCTATTATATACAGTCGTGATAAGAATTGAAGTATTTTGAAAACCGAAGAAAACGAATATTGATTCTTTGAGGAGAGGGTCATTGAGTTTTATATTTATCATAAATATAAATTTAGTGAACAATATGTCAACCAGCTTTTTCTTTATATAAAAAACGGTTAGGCAATATCTCTTTTCGAAGAAAATATGCCTATCCGTTTTTTGTTTAATTAAATTGTCATTCTGAATTTAGCTCAGAATCTGTCGACTGTAATTTCTAGAATTATGAAATTATTAGAGACATTGTTCACAAGACAAAAGATTCTGAAACAAGTTCAGAATGACAATTGAGTCATACTCTAACAATCAAAGCAGATAGGTTGATGTAAAAGAGGAGAGAGTTGAGGTTGCAGATAAAATCATAAAATCCTGCTTAACTAATTTTACGAAAACTCCTTTACATCAATCTCTATGTTTTACATAGGCGAGGTGTGCGGAAGTTAATCTTTATTAGCTTCCCGCACATTAAATATTTTTTAAGATTATTTTTTATAATTGTCATTCTGAATTTAGTTCAGAATCTTTCGGGTGTAACTTCGGTATGGTGAAGTTATGAGAAAATTATTGATTAGACATAAAGCTCCATACAGGAGCCTGAAGCCAATAAAACTGAGAAAGACAGATTTAAAAGGTGGGTTTGAAAAAACTTCTAATATTTATTATCGGGAGTAAACTATGAAATTTAGATTTCAACCTATAAAAGATTTTGTTTAATTTAACATAAGGATACAAATGTAGCATTGCTACTTCTCTACGATAAAAATAAATGTGCTATTTTCAAAAAAGGACGACTGAAGTCATTCTAATCAAGTCCAAAGATAGCGTTTTTTTGTTCATTATAGTTACTATAAAACGAAAAAATCTCTCTCCTTAAGCGCCAAATTTAGATTTGTATTAAGTAGGACCTTCGGTCGCCGTTTTTTGGCTTTAGCTAATTTTATGTAAAAATGCGATTTAGCTAGTTTTGATTTATTTTTACTGTTTTGTAATTTTATTATGAAATACATTTTGCATTGACTAACCGCGATACAAAAGTTATTATGTGTATAATCATATGATAGCTTTTTTAGTTTTATTTTTAATTTAAATCAATCAGAATGTCAGAAATAATAAATACCATTAATAATAATCAAGAAATAATTGCTCGTATCGGAATATTGACTATAGCTTTATTCTTAATTTTGAATATTTATTTAAGTTTGAGTTTTCGAAAAATCAAGAAAAGAACAAAAAGTTTTTTTGCGGGAAAAGAGGCTAAAGATCTGGAAGAGATTCTTTATACCCAGATAAAAAATTCTGACAGGATTAATGAAAAGATGAGCAAAATTTGCACAGAGAACAAAGAAATTAAAGAAAATATGCAAAAATGTATTCAAAAAGTGGGGGTTGTCAGATTTAATCCTTTTGGCGATGTAGGAGGAAATCAAAGCTTTACCATTGCTCTTCTTGACAATTATCTCAGTGGTGTTATAATACTTAGTCTTTACTCAAGGGAGGGTGTTAAGGTATATTCTAAACAAATTATTGAGGGAAAATGTGAATATAAGCTCTCTGAAGAAGAAGAGGAAGCAATTAAAATCGCCATGAATTAAATTTATAATATAAAAAAATAAATGCTTAATACTGAGGAAATAAAACCAAATGAAGGAAAAAAAGTTCTTGAAGTACCAGAACGGATTATTGTTAAAAATCTGGCGGAAAAAATGAATGTGAAAGCAACTGATCTTATTTCTGAGCTTATTAAGAACAGAATATTTGCTAATATAAATGATGTTCTTGATTTTGAAACTGCAGAAATTGTGGCAGACTTTTTTGGGTTTGAGCTTGTAAGAATAGAAACCATTGCTGAAAAAAGAAAACAACAATTAAAAAACAACATTGGACCAGGAGCAAAAAAAAGACCTCCAGTTGTGGTTGTTATGGGTCATGTTGACCATGGAAAAACTACCTTGCTTGATCAAATTTTGAAAACTAATGTTGCAGGAGAAGAATCAGGTGGAATAACTCAGAATGTGAGCGCTTATCAGGTCAATAAAAAAGGAGAAACAATCACTTTTATAGATACCCCAGGTCATGAAGCATTTCATTCTATGAGAGAAAGAGGTGCATATATAACAGACTTAGCGGTAATTGTAGTGGCGGCAGATGATGGAGTTAAGCGTCAAACAATTGAAGCAGTAAATTTTACAAAGGAAGCTGGTGTTCCAGTTTTGGTGGCAATTAATAAAATTGATAAGGCTGATAAAAATATCGATAAAGTGAAGCAAGAACTCGCAGAAATTGGCCTCTTGACAGAAGACTGGGGTGGAAAAACGGTTTGCGTGAATGTTTCAGCAAAAACAGGAGCAGGAATAGATGAATTAATGGACATGATTATTCTGGCGGCAGATATGGAAGAGATTAAAGCCAATCCAAATTGCACCACAGAAGGATTTGTTATTGAATCGCATATGGATCCTCAAATTGGTCCTGTAGCGATTGTTCTAATTCAGAGTGGAACTTTAAAAGATGGAGATTATGTTAGTGTCGGTTCTATTTGGGGAAGAATTAAGAGAATGGATAATTTTTTAGGGAAGAGAATTCACAAAGCACTCCCCTCAACGCCCGTCACTTTGACAGGATTAAACGAGGTTCCCAAAGTAGGTGCTTTCTTAATTGGTGAAACAAGTCGTCTTGTAGCAGAAAGAAGGGCAATTGAATTTGCAAAAATAGAAAAAGAAGAAGGAAGAGGAGAAAGGCAAATTATTAGTACTTCAAGAATAAAGGAACTGGTAAAATCTCGTAAAGTGAAAAAATTGAATATCATTTTAAAGGCTGACACCAGAGGTTCTCTCGAAGCAATTATTCAAATTCTTGAAGCAATTGACTCTGAAGATGTTGTAGTGCAAATTTTAAAAATGGGAGTAGGAAATATCAGTGAAACTGATATAAAAATGGCACGTTCTTCAAATGCAAAAATAATTGGTTTTAATGTTGAAATTAGTTCAGTTATCGAAAAATTTGCCGAAAAGGAAAAAATTGAAGTAAAGATATTTAAAGTAATTTATGAATTAGTAAGCGAAATTAAGAAAGGACTTACTTCAATTCTTGAACCAGAAATTGTGAGAACCGATCTTGGAACTTTGAAAACAATTGCCCTTTTTAAACTACCCAAAAAATCAGCAAAAAAGATTGACATGATTTTTGGAGCTAAAGTTGAAAGCGGGAAAGTTGAAAAAGGTTCTTTGCTGGAAATATTTAGAGGTGATGAAAAAATTGGAGATGGAATAGTAAAGGAATTGCAGTGTAATAAAAAGGTAGTAAAAGAGGTGAAAAAAGGGAATGATGCTGGCATCACCTTTGAGGGAAATGTTTTAGTGCAAGAAAATGATATAATAGTTTCATATAAAAACGAAACAAAAATGAGAAAGCTATAAAAAATTCTAATTTCAAATAATATAAACAATGTGAGTCTAAGAACAGAAAAAGTAAATAAACTACTTAAAAGAGAAATTGGAAAGATAGTATTAGAAGAAGCTAACCTGCCTATTGATATTCTGACAACTATTACAAAAGTAAGTGTTTCTAAAGATCTCCGCTATGCGGATGTTTTTATTAGTGTCTTGCCGTTTGAAAAGAGTAGAGAAGTCCAGGAATTGTTGAAAGAGAACATCTATGAACTGCAAAAAACATTAAACAAAAAACTTTTTATGAAACCACTGCCGAAAATTAGATTTTGTATTGATGAGAGTGGAGAATATGTTGGAAGAATAGACAAGCTAATCGATGATAATAAATTATAAAATAATGAGAAGAGCACAAGATTTGATTGAATCTAGTAGTCGTATTTTAATATTAACTCACAAGAATCCAGACGGAGATGCGGTGGGTTCGATGTTGGGTTTGGCACATGCTTTGACAGATAATGGAAAAAATGTTCAATGTTTTTCAAAAGATGCTGTGCCAAGTTATTTTCATTTTTTGCCCGAAGTTTCAATAATAAAAAATCAGATACCATGGAAAAAATATGACTTAATAATTTTGTTGGACTGTGCACTCTTTAAGAGAACGGGAATTGAAGACATAAATGAAATTATAGCTGATTATGATAAATTATTAATTTTAGATCACCATCCTAAAACAGAAACTCAGTGCGATACAGTAAGAAATTGTATTGACATAATAGATTGTAAAACATCTTCAACTGCCGTACTGGTATATAATCTTTTGAAAGAAATGGACATTAGTATCAGTAAGAATATTGCAAATTGTTTGTTAACTGGTATTTTTACAGATACGGGAGGTTTTCAACATAACAATACTGATCCGCAGTCGTTACAAGCAGCAGCGGAATTCATGAAAAAAGGATCAAGAATAGAAAAAATTTCCAAAAATATTTTTAGTAATAAAAACATGGCCGCCATCAGATTATGGGGATTGGCCCTCAGTCGAATTCGTTCAGACGATCATACCGGTATGGCAGTTTCATATGTGTCTCAAAAAGACATGGAAGATCTTGGAACAAAAGAAGAAGATTTAGCCGGGCTAGTGAATGTAATCAATACTATTAGTGATTCAAAGTTTTCATTACTATTAACTGAGTCGAACGATCATAAAATTAAGGGAAGCTTGCGAAGTGAGGAATATAAAGGAATTGATGTCTCCAGAATAGCTCGAAGCCTTGGAGGAGGAGGACATAAGCTTGCTTCTGGCTTTGAAATCAGTGGTAGTATAAAAGAAAGTGCGGAAAAAATTAGGAAAGCCTTACTGGAAATTAAAAAATGCGATAAATAAAAGAAAGTTATAGTATAAATAATATTAAAAAATTAGTCATAAATGTTAAAGATGAATTTTGGCTCTCATGTTTCAATTGCCGGGGGCATTGAAAAAGCCCCTCAAAGAGCTCACGAGATTGGTTGTGAGTGTTTTCAAATGTTTTCAAAATCTCCGCAGGGAGGAAAATCATTGGAAATTACAGAAGATATCGTAGATGATTTTAAAAAAGAAGCCCAAAAATATAATTTTCAAAATTATTATATTCACACTCCTTATTATATAAATCTTGCCTCAGGAAATAGTAGAATTTATCACAGTTCCATTTCTGCAATTCGAGACGAGCTTAAAAAAGCTGACTTGCTAGGTGCCAAGGCGGTTGTGACACATCTTGGTTCTGCGAAAGATTTAGGCAAAAAAGAAGCAGAAAAAAAATTAATTGAGGGTTTAAAAAAAATATTTCGTCTGTCACTTACTCTTAGAGAAGGTGCCTTAAATAACGGAGAAATAAAATTTAAAGCAAAACTCCTTTTGGAAATCACTGCTGGAGCCGGTGAAATTATGGGAGATAGTTTTGAGGAAATTGCATATTTCATCAAGAAAGCTGAAAAAGGTTTAGAGAAAAATAAATTAGGCGTCTGTTTTGATACGGCTCATGCTTTTGCATCTGGGTATGATTTGCGAAATAAAAAAGTGGTACAAGAAACTTTTGCAGAATTTGAAAAAATCATCGGTTTCCAGCGACTAGGGCTTATTCATCTTAATGACTCAATGGCTGAATTTAATTCACACAAAGATAGGCATGATAATATTGGTTGTGGTAAAATAGGGAGAGAGGGATTTGAGGCAATTTTGCAAAATGAGCGCATAAAAGAAATGGATTTTATTTTGGAAACTCCAAATGACAAGACAGAAGAAGATTTAGTAATTTTAAAGAAATTAAGAAAAAGCAAATAGTAAGAATGAAAAATATTCCCACTAAAAATATTTTATTAATTTTTTTAGTAACACTTTTCTTAGCAAGTGTATTTTTTGTATTTTTGAAAGATAAAAATGTTTCTAATGATAGTGAAATTGTTATTGTTGAAAATATTATCTATGTCGGAGAAGAAAAATTGGACTACCACGCCTTAATGGTTTTAGGAGAACAAGAAACTAGTGCATCTGAAGACATCGAAGTAAGGGGTTGGTTTTCTGATTTTATAAAAAAGAACATTGCACGGCTAAAACCAAAAGAGATTAATGTTCCAGAGGATTATCTGAGCATTCAAGAAGCAATTGAGAATGCCAAATATGGAGATATAATTAAGGTTGCCGCTGGAGAATATAACGAAAACATATCAATGAAGCAGGGTGTTCATTTGGTTGGTACAGAAAAATTGATTTGCAGAGATGGTGATATTGACTTTGACTTTGAATGCACTGAAGAAGAAATTGCTTTAGGAAGTTTTGTTTTGAAACAAGATGAGGGTGCATATGATGTGGATTTACAGAATCAGGACAATGTTGATACAGAAAATCAAGAGTTGGAAAAATTAAGCAAAGAAGATAAAGTAATCGAAACTGATGAAACGGCAATGGTTAAAGTTAGAGAGAAATTGTTATCTAGCATTATTAATGGCGAAGGATTTGGAAATGTTGTTACTTTTAAAAATGATAATATTGGGAAAAATGAAATATCAGGGTTTGTTATAAAAAATTCTGGAAAAAGTTTAAGTGGCATTTATGTTGAAAATTCATCACCCTGGATATATGATAATATCATCATTGATAATGAATTTGGAATTTATGTAAAGGGCGACTCATATCCAGTCATTCAAAAAAACATTCTTCAATTTTCAAGTAAAGGTATTCAGGTCTATAATTTTGAAAAACGGGAAGAATTTATCGAGGAGGAAATCATTATTGAAAAAGAAGAAGTTGTTAGTGAGATTGCAAAAAAAGAAGTGATTAGTGAAATGAAAGAAGATATGTTGCAATCCGATGCCGCTGAGATAAAATTGATTATAACTGATAATTTAATAACTGATAACAAGACAGGCATTGATATTAACAGGTCTTCAGCTTTTATTAATCACAACACAATAGCATATAATAATCACTATAAGATGTATTTAGGGGCAACTTATGGGATTAATTTGAGCGATTCATCGGCTCAAATTGCCAACAATATCATAACAGATAGCGGGATTTGCGAATTGTGCGCTGGAGTTAATGTCGATGTAAAAAGCACAGGAGTGGTTTTGAAATATAATAATATTTGGAATAATAAAAATAATTATGTTTGCTACGGAGAATGCGAGCTGGCAGAAAACAATCTTTCAGAAGATCCTTTGTTTATTGATTCTATAATTAATGGAGATTATCGGTTGAGCCAAGAGTCGGGTTTACTTGCGAAATCTGAAGTTGGTTTTGATATTGGAGTGAGATGGTAAAGAAGATGCATTAATTTATATCCGCGAAAAATATGAATAAAGAAGAATTTTTCGGGAAAATTTTATTTTAAATTGCTTTTTTTATAATAGCTAGTGTTTGTTTATTTTTCTTGTATGTCTCTAGCCCAAGTTTATTGAGATTCTGGATTTTGATTATCATAATGGCTTCTTTTGATGTTTTTTATATTAAAAAAATTTATCCGATTAAGAACCGTTGGAATTTTGACATTGTTTGTGATTGTTGTTAAGTTTTTTTGTAGGTGATTCTGGAAAAGAATATTTGGTGTAATTATTTTCTCAACATTCAGGTGGCAATAGTATCTTTTCCATATTTACAATTATAATTTTCTTTATAAATCTATTAACTTCGTTAATGACTTTTACTGAGACATTTTGGTTGCTTTATATGTTCTCTTATTTATTTGATATTTTTTTTAAACCTTATGACGCTCGAAGAATTAAACAAACAAATAATAAAGTGTGAGAAATGCAAGCTGTGCAAGACTCGCCTCAATGTTGTTTGCGGTTTTGGAAATGAAAAATCTGAAATTTTGTTTATTGGCGAAGCACCAGGAAGAAATGAAGATGAGGCAGGACTTCCTTTTGTTGGTAGTGCGGGAAAAATTTTAGATGAGATGTTGCAGTCAATAAATTTTAAAAGAGAGGATATTTATATAACCAATGTTGTAAAATGTCGTCCTCCTAAAAATCGTGATCCTAAACCTGATGAAGTTGACTCTTGTCGGGAATGGCTTGATTTTCAAGTTGAAATTATTAAACCAAAATTGATTGTTCTTCTGGGAAGGCATTCAATGGAGAGATTTTTACCGAATCGAAAAATTTCAATTGACCATGGGCAACCAAAAAGATTGGAGGGGATGGTATATTATCCAGTTTATCATCCCGCCGCTACCGTTTATCGAAAACAGGTTTTAGAAGACCTAAAAAAAGACTTTTTGAAAATACCAGACATATTAGATAAAATTGATAAAGCTGATTTATCATAACTGTATTTTTGCTAATTCTCTGTTGACCTTTGGCTTAAAATGTGATAATTTAGGTATGTTATCTTAAGAGTGCATAATTGACAAACTTTGGCCTGGTGACCGAGTGGTTAGGTAGCGGTCTGCAAAACCGTGCACGCCGGTTCAAATCCGACCCAGGCCTCATATTTAATTAATAATTAATATCCTATAACTTATAACAATTTTGTTGTCAGTTATATGTTCTTAGTTATTACATGCCGGGGTGGCGGAATTGGTAGACGCGACGGACTTAAAATCCGTTAAACTTATACTTTGTGAGGGTTCGAGTCCCTCCCTCGGCACATCTTAATTCTATCGGGTATCAAAGGAACAATACCCAATTCTAAGTAAATAAAAATGAAAAGAGTTTTTTTTTCGTTATCTATTCTATTAGGATTGTTTCTCTTTATTGGAACAATACTTCAAGCTGGAATTGAAAGCGTGTTCCAAACAATAAAAATTTTCCCTTTAGCAGTTCTATTAGCTGTTTTTTTTATTAACTTTGTAGCAATATTTGCGATTGGTACTTTGCGGTGGAAGATTATAATTGAGGCTCAAAATAGTCATAAAATCAGCTTTTGGAAGGTTTTGCGAGCCAAACTGGCTGGATTTGCAGTTAGTTATATTACGCCGTCTGTCTTGGTTGGAGGAGAGCCCGTAAGAGCTTATATGATTAAGGAGGAAACTGACTATAGCTGGGAAAAATCATTTGCTTCAGTAATTATCGACCAAGCAATTTATTTTTTTGTGATGTTCTTGTTTATGATTACAGGTTTTATTTTTCTAATTAATCACTTTGCTTTGCCGACGAGCATCTTTTATGGTTTTCTTTTGATAATTATTTTCGCCCTGGTCGTTTTTTATATGTTTTATTTTCGCATAATAAATACTAATTCAGATGGGCATGGTTTTTTTATGTTTATCATCAGAACGACTAGACTTGATAGAATTAAATTTATTAAGAAAAAAGAAGAAAACATCGAAAGAATGGAAAAGGTAATTGCTCAATTTTTCAAAAAAGAAACAAAAATATTCGCAAGAGCATTGTTTCTCGCTGTTATTGAGGTATTTCTTTATTTAATAGTAATTTGGATGATTATTTTTTATCTAGGTTCGGAAATTAATTTTGCTTTTTCAAGTGCGATATTTTTTATATTTACTTTGGCAAATTTCATTCCGATTCCCGGTTCGCTTGGCAGTTTTGAAGCTTCACTAACCTTTATTTTTAATTTATTGGGAATTGGAAAAAGCAGTGGATTTGCATTTAGTTTAATCTTTAGAGTAATCAACATTGCCCTTGTTCTAATTGGTTTTGTAGCTTTAGTTCATTTTGAGTTCAAAACCATTTCTCATAGTTTTACCATGGAAGCTCCTCAGCCAATACTTCGACTTCATCGTTATCTAATAAAAATTGTTCATAAAAAAAATAACAAATAATTTTTCTCTAAAAAAACAGAGTTAGTAAGTAACTCTGTTTTTTTGTCATTCTGAGCGAAGTTAGGAAATCTCTCTATTTGAATCTTATATTATTTTGACAATCTGATAATATTATTTTTCTGTTATAGTATTTCCATCTCTAATCTTTTGGCGCCAAAATTAATTGCCTCTTGTCTAGTTGGAAACCAAATATCAACTTTATAATCACTTTTCATACGATCTTCGACAATGAAGATTTTATCTCCATAAAGAGATGGAAACCTCACTTTTGTGCCAAAGGGTAAAAAGTTTGCTGCCACTGTGCCGTCATGTACTCTTGTTCCGCTGGCAGTGATGAAGGGGGTAGAATCAGTTTGATCTACCGTGGAAGAAAAAGCTGTGACTAAAACCTGTTTCTTTCTCACAGTAGGAGTTTTACTTGTAGTGTCAGTTTCAATCTGAACCGCAAGTACTCTCCCCTCTTTTTTTGGCACTTCAATCTCTAGATTGTTATTTTCCGTTTGTTTTTTCAGCTTAAGAAATGATGTGTCTTGAAAAACCGCTTTTCTTTCTAATTCACAGGCATCACCCTGTATATTATTATTTGTTTTTATGTTTTTGTTTGATTTTGCTATAATTGTATTTTCTGGTGCTGATAAATTTAAAATTATGCTTATTATAGCTAAAATTGCTATAGTTATTAAAGTATAATTTTTCGAGTCGCTATTGGTATAGCATTTACGCATGTATTATCTTAAGAATTAAAAAAAGCCTTAGAAAGACTTTTACGAATAAAGTCTAACATAATATTTAATGTTTGTCAACAGCTTGTATTAGTTTGTAAAGGTGAAATAGAAATGTCCTATTTTAAATTATTTAGAAATGTCCTATTTGGACATTTTGATTAACTTATTAGAGTATTGAAACTTTCTCCAAGGATGGTTTTCAGATGGTTTGTTGGTCTTCCGATTGGCTATTTGTGGAATAACCCACATTGCCTTTTTTCTTGATTTTAGGCAAGACAGGGGTGTTACCTATGTATCTTATCTTTTGCACAGCTTGTGTTTACAACATAGTTTGCGTCTATATTCTGCTCCTAAGTGCAATTTAATCAAAAGACATTTCATAATAGTATTATAACCTAAGCGTTTCATACTTAATCAATAATCAAAAATAAGGCGTCCTACAACAGATTAACTGAGCTAACTGTATTAATTTGATGATGTTTTTAATCTATTCTCTGGTCGTATAAGAAGTTTGTAAGATGTAGTTCGGTCTTGCAAAATAATAAATTTATGCTATTCTATCTAAGTAGATTGCGGATGTAGTTCAGTGGCTAGAACGTCTCCTTGCCAAGGAGAAGGTCGCCGGTTCGAATCCGGTCATCCGCTCCAAATAAAAACACTAGATGGTCTAGTGTTTTTTAATATGGAGAAGATATTTATTAAATTTGCTATTGATGAATAGTAATATAAGGTGACATTTCATTTTAACAAATTTTATGCATTAAAAAACTCTCAGAAAGGAGAGTTTTATTCTGGTGCCGAGAGGCGGACTTGAACCGCCGACACAAGGATTTTCAGTCCTTTGCTCTACCAACTGAGCTACCTCGGCAGGATGCACAATAACATAAAAACATATTAACCTTTAAACAAATCCAAGATTTTTAGAATAACTTTAATTTATTTAAGTGTTTATATGTTTCAGGTATTTTTGTGGGCGATGAGGGATTCGAACCCCCGACCCTCTCGGTGTAAACGAGATGCTCTAGCCAACTGAGCTAATCGCCCTTATTTAAAATTATAAATCACTGCTTACAATCTAATAGAAATTGTTATTATGTGCCGAGAGAGGGACTTGAACCCTCACGCTCAATTGAGCACAGGCCCTCAACCTGCCGCGTATACCAATTCCGCCACCTCGGCTAGTTAAAGTCGATTAAGACTCTATTTTATAAGCAATTTAATTAGAACTCTTTTTTTCATCAGTTTCTTCCACTACCTCTTTCTTTTCGGCAGTTTCTTCTGTTGTTTCTTCTTTAGCTTCTGTCTTAGCTGTTTCAGTTGCAGTTTCCTCCGCTGCTGTTACTTCTTTTCTAGGCATATAATCTTCGGGATTAACAACTTCTCCTTTCGGTCTTGTAGCCTTTCCAATTCTATCTCTCATATAATTAAGTTTTGCTCTTCTGACCTTGGTAACTTTGATTATCTCAATTTTTTCAATGGTTGGAGCACTTAAGGGGAATATTCTTTCTACGCCAATTCCTCCAGAAAATTTTCGGACAGTAATTGTGGCATTAATTCCTGTTCCGCCCTTTCTTCCAATCACTAAACCTTCAAAAATCTGAATTCTTTCTTTTGTTTCTGTTTTTTTACCAGCTACTTTTGTCTCGGTAATTTTTTGATATACTTTCACAATATGACCAGGCTTGATATCTGGCAAGTCAGTTCTGGTTTTGCTATGATTAAATTCTTTTAGTGTTACAGTCATGATTTTATTTACGATTAATTAAAAAGTAAACACTCTTCCTCTGAGAACGATCCAGAGATATTCAAAAGAGTGCAATAATGCTTATTTATTTAGACTACTTTATTTTATAGGATAACCTTTAATTAGTCAAGATGCTTTGTTTTAATTAGGAAATTCTTTAAGTCTGGCGTTAATTCAGATGAAAAAACTTTAAGTTTACCGTTAGGGATTGTTATTTTAAGTTTACGAGCATGGAGGAATTGTCTCCCTAGTTTTGGTTCTAGATCGCGATATTTTTTATAAAAATATTTTTTATCACCAACGACAGGATATCCTAATGATTTCAAATGAACTCGAATTTGATGCATTCTTCCCGTTTTGGGAGAAACCTCAAGCAAAGAATAATTATTAAATGTTTCTATTGTTTTATAAACAGTCAATGCTTCTCTTGACTTTAAACTTTCTTTTTTTTGACTGTCAATCACAGTTTGCATCATCGGGTTGGTTTTTGATCTTCCAATTTTTAAATTTATTATTCCGTCTTTTGGTTTAACAATTCCATAAACTAAAGTAGTATAGGTTTTTTCAGTCCTTCTCGTTTTAAATTGATCTTTCAAAAATTCAAAACTGTTATTATTTTTGGCAACTATCATGACACCAGAAGTGTCTTTGTCTAATCTGTGAACTATACCGAACCTTTGTTCGTCTTGTCCGACTTCTTTGATTGCAGGAAAGTGTAAAGTAAGAAAATCAGATATAGCAGAGCTATTACTCGAGAATGTTGATTGTGAAAGAATACCCGCAGGCTTGTTTATGACAATTACGTCTTTATCTTCATAAATTATTTTTATTTCAGGGACTTTACTTTCTATGTTTTTTTCAAGGAGCGTTGGCTGGATTTCTAAAATATTTATCTTGTCTCCTTTTTTCAATATATAATCTGGTTTTAATTTTCTATCATTAACTAAAATTTCCTCATTCTTAATTCTTTTTTGCCAAGATGCCCTTGAAGTTTTGGAATAAAAATCTGCCAAAAATTTATCAATTCTTTGGTTTGATTGTGTGTCGTTGATTTTGATTACATTTGTTGTTTTCATATATTTTTTGTTGTTTTATCCACAGTCTATCCTCAAAAAAATTGTCATTGCGAGGGCGAGAAATCCGTGGCAATCTTGAAAGGAATTTTACAGAACTTGATAATAAGGAAAATAAATATTAACATGATTTTATTTGCCAATTAACTTCAATATATATACAATATAATAAAACAGAAAGAAAAACAACTTTATTATTCGTGTTTATATAATTGTTATTTATTATGAATCTATCTATATTATACGCTGTTATGATAACGACAGCAGAAATTGTTGGGATAGTAGTTGCTAAAAAGTGGAATTTGAATGATAATCCAACCTATCTTTTAGTGGTTATATTTCTTTTTGGTTTGGTTGGCCTTTTATTTGCAAATTCTTTAAAATATGAAGGAATGGCAATTATGAACATTTTATGGATATCTTTTTCGATTATCATAACCACTTTTGTGGGTTATTTTATTTTTAAGGAAAATATTTCCCTTGCGCAATTAGTCGGTATTGGTATAATTATAATTGGATTGTTTTTAGTGAATTTTAGATAACTTATAAAAATAAATGTACGAATTTTATTATGCAATTTTAAGCGTTGTTTTGCTAAGCCTTCTGTCTCTTATAGGTATTTTTACAATTTCTGTTAAAAAAGAACTACTTAATAAAGTTATACCAGCGCTGGTTGCTTTTGCGACTGGATCGCTTTTGGGTGCGGCTTTTTTTAATATTCTACCAGAGGCAATTGAGAAGGCAGGAGGAAGCGTGATGATTTATGTGCTTGTTGGCATCATGCTCTTTTTCATTCTGGAGTCATATATTAATTGGCATCATTGTCACGATGAAAGCTGCGAAACGCACTATCATCCCGTCACTTATCTAAATTTAATTGGCGATGCTTTTCATAATTTCATTGATGGAGCTTTGATTGCGGCAGCTTTCTTAGTTAGTATTCCTACGGGATTTATGACTGCTTTTGCTATTGCGATGCATGAAATTCCGCAAGAGATCGGAGATTTTGCAATTTTGGTTCACGGAGGATTTTCGCGAAAGAAAGCACTCATATTTAATTTTCTTTCATCGATGACTTCTTTTTTTGGAGTTTTCGCTGTATTTTTATTTGCTATTAAAGTTGAAGGTCTTATCCCAATTATTCTGGCAATTGCTGGAGGCGGATTCATTTATATTGCCACTGCTGATTTGATTCCAGAAATTCACAAAGCGACAAACAAAAAAATAATCGTCGTACAATCCTTGACATTATTATTGGGAGTGATTATTATTATATTACTTTCTAATTTAATACCAGAATAAAAGAAGAGGAGAGAAGAAAATGACATAGAAATATGTATAGGTGCAAGAGATCCAACATTGGCATTGTTAATCCTTATAGAACTAAATAAATCAAACTCTTCGAAAAATACTCAAGAAATAATGATAAACGTGATTGCCGCAGAGGAAGATAAAATAGAAATAAGTTCACTTGCCCAGATAAAAAGACAAAAACAAATCATTAAAAGAGCAATAAATAAATTCCTTAAAGCCAGATTAATTAAAAAAGAGATGGGTCTTGAGGAAATATGGTCCAAAAAAAGTTCAAAAGCAAAAAAACCAAATTCAGTTGTTAAAAGAACAAGAATTGTTAATATATACGAAATTACACCAAAAGGGAAAAGATTTCTTTGCTTAAAAACCGCCCCCCCCATAGGTGGATTTTTATTGATTTTTTTTGTTACCTAAAAAAAGTGGTTTGGAATAACTTGAGAGTAACTTTATTGAAAGAGGCGTTCAATTCTTGAAGTTTGAGTTTATCACGAATGAGTATGAATGAGCTAGAATACAAAAAACTCCATTGTAAGAAATGGAGCTCATGAAAAATTTGTGATAAGTTGCGAACTATCTCATAATTTGTGGGCCCGAGAAGATTCGAACTTCTGACCTCTACCGTGTCGAGGTAGCGCTCTAACCAACTGAGCTACGAGCCCTTTCTTAATATATAACTTATAACATACTTTTTTAGAGTTGTAAATCAAGATAATAGCATATGATATTAATATACTTTGAATTACGAAATGCAAATTTTTGTGTCATTATGAGCCTTAAGCGAGAAATCCCTTCAATATTATTATCGCTATTTACATAGTTGAAGGGATTTCTCAATCGCTATTGCTCATTTCGAAATGACAAAAGGAGGCATTTCGTAATTCAAAGTAATATAGATTTGCGATTACTGTTATTTTTGTTGTTGTGAGAACTGTATTTAGCCTTAATTATCATCTATTGCGATTAATTCTGAATTTCCATAGAGAAGATGACCATTCAAGAACTAAAGTAAATTATAAACCTGTAAACAACGCTTTGAACATATTTGCTGTTGTGGATTTATTAATTTATTTTTTTGATGAAAAAGGTAGCAGTAAAAAAGAGTATGTAATATTTACATAACTCTTCTTTTTTATCTAAAAATCGTTTGAGCTTAATCCATATAAATATAACCTCTTATTACAGGACTATTTTTTGAAAGAATTCTGACACTTATTCTATTCCAAGCAACATAATTCATTTCTGAAATTGTAATTGAAGTTTCATTGACTGCTTCGACATAAGCAACATGACCATATAACTTACTTTCTGTGGTAACAACAATCGAGCCGACAACTGGAGCATTTCCTGTTCGATAGCCATAGGCTCTAGCATTTACCAACCATGATTTTGCATGTCCGTTCCAAGGGACATAAACTTTACTGGCTACATAATAAGTACAATGACCATAAGCGAAGCGGTGACTTTTCAGAGGGTTATAGAATGTTGAAGTTGCATATTTTGAAGACGAAAGGATTTGACCATTAGTGGTTCTTGGTGTGGGAGCTACCCTAGCAGTTATTGGAGATTCTTTTTCGCCACTAGGAATAATCACTTTTTTTCCAACTGATCCATCTGGAAAAATTCCATCAGCTGGTAGATTGTTATAGATAATAATTTCTTCTGCATCAGCTTTATATTTTGTGGCAAGTGCTTCAACTGTGTCACCTGCTTCTACATTATGTTTGACACCAGAGATGGGTAAAATTTCTAATTTTTGTCCGGGTTTAATAATATCACCAGTTTTTAAATGATTTGCCCAAAGCACTGTGTAGGTTGAAATTCCGAAAGAGGTGGCAATTGAGCTGGCAGTGTCTCCCATAACCACTTCGTAAGTCGCAATTCCATATTTATCATCTTTTAAGGATTCATCATAATAAACACTTGGAGCTAATATTGAACTACCATTAAAAAGACTAAAAGAGATAGGATCTGAAATAATTTTTTCTTCTGCCAGGTCTTCATTATCTGACATTATACCAAAATCAAAGTTATTAGTGCTGGCAATCTTTGTTAAAGGAATGTCAGTATTTTTTTTTGTATCAGTTTCTTCAGCTCCTTTCAAAACTGTCTCTCCTTCTCCCTTGTCACTTAAATGAGCGAAAACTAGACTTCCGACTTGAAGGTCAAAGCTTGGTTTTGAATTCACTATAGATACCGCAGATAACAAAAAAATCACTGTAAAAACAGTAATATAGCTTCGAACAAAATAAAGCAGTTTACAAAAAACTCCCATTTTACTTTTTTGAACAGTACTTTCTAGATGATTATCTTCTAGCTTAGTCATTATAGTACTAATTTGTTTATTTTCCTGAAACTTGATGCTTTATAACCTCCCTTTCCTGTTAAAAACTGTAATTTCAGTCAAAATCGTGGATTAATCGACAAAAAGCCTTTTTAAAAATTAAATTATAGATTACATAAACTAATGTACCACTGATAATTGTGTCAATGCACTACAGCCTATTTGTATTATAGGCCTTAAAGAATAGTTTGTCAATTTCATGTATTAGTCCAACACATTCTGGACAATAAATTATTATTAATCATATAATCCACGGGGGATTGCAAGCCCAAGCTCCAATGATATCTTTTAGGATGAGATTTTAGGGGAGTTTGGCGACACGCCCATTTGATTAGTGCGAGTTTAAATATTACTATCTGTTTTCATTCTACGTCGGAAAAACTTTCGGATTTCTTCAACTACGACAATAGAGAAAGCAACTGTTATTATTTTTAGCCAATCGGACATTTCCAATGGCACGGTGTTCAGGATCTTTTGCATAAATGGCGTATAAATTGCGGCAAGCTGAAGCAAGATTACGATAATTGTCGTGCCCACGAGATATTTATTGGAAAAAGGGCTCATCTGAAAAATTGATTTATCATCGCTTCGGCAGTTCCAGGCGTTGAACCATTGGAACACTGCTAATGTTGTAAGAGAAATTGTCCACGCTTTTGCAAGATCGGTTTCAAAATATTCCATAAAAAGAAAAAGCGTTCCAACCGCCATCGGGATTGCCATAAATAACATTCTCTCAAACATTAGTCCATCAACAAGATATTTGTTTGGTCGCTTAAATTTGACTTTCAGCAAGTTTTTTTCTTTCGGCTCCATGGCCAGTGAAACATCAAGAAATCCATCGGTAACAAAATTAAGCCAGATTATTTGCGCCGGAAGTATGGGTAGCCCAAGTCCTAGAATAATTGTGCTGATAATCAGGAACACTTCACCCAAACTTGTAGAAAGCAAATAAAGAGTAACTTTTCTTATTGTTTTATAGATATTCCTTCCTTCCTCGGCCGCCGAAACAATACTGCCAAAGTTATCATCAAGCAAAATTATATCCGACGCTTCTTTTGCCACTTCGGTCCCGATTTTTCCCATTGCTACGCCAAGATCGGCAGCAACCAAAGAGGGGGCATCGTTCACTCCATCGCCGGTCATTGCCACGATTTCTCCCCTCTTCCTGTATGCCTGAATTATCCTAAGCTTATGTGCCGGAGTAACTCGCGCAAAAACACTTGTAGAAACCAGTTTTTTTAATAAAGTTTTATCATCCATTTTATCAATATCTTCTCCTGTAAGCAAAATATCTCCTTTGCGAAAAATGTCCGCTTCATGCGCAATTGTTTCTGCGGTAAGCGGATGATCTCCAGTAATCATTACCACTCGTATTCCTGCGGATCTGACTTTTTCCATAGCTGGAATAACTTCAGGTCTCAAAGCGTCTTTGATCGCAAAAAATCCGACAAAAGTCAGTGGTGGCATCGAATCGGGATTCAGTAGATGTCCGGCATTATTGTTAATTGCATAAGCTACGACACGGAATCCCTGTTTTGCCAAGTCAAAGAATATTTTGTCCAATTCTTTTTTTTCGTGAGCCAAAAGCTTCTCTGATAGACCCTTATGCCATATTTTTTTGCACATTGATAAAATTTTCTCTGGCGCACCAACGACACACAAAAAGTTTTTTCCTTCCACATTACGCGTGACCGCATGATATTTATGTGAATAGTTAAAAGGAAGTTCAAGAACCAGCGGAGATTCTCTTTCCAGAACATTTTTATGAAATCCGATTTTCTTAGAAAGAACCAGCATAGCGGCTTCTGTTGGATCACCTGAAACATTCCATGTGTTTGTTTCTTCTGATAGTGACAGTCTGGCATTTGAGCAAAACGCCGCTATTTTTCCGCTTAAGATCAATTCGGGATGATTCAGATGATCAACAACTTTATTATCATAAACAATTTCTCCCTTTGGCTCATATCCGATCCCATTTATCTCAAAATATTTTTTATCTGTATAAATTTTTTGTACGATTAATTCGTTCTTGGTCAATGTTCCTGTTTTATCTACGGCAATGACCTGTGTCTGTCCCAGTGCTTCTACTGCTTGAAGTTTTTTTACAAGAACATTTTGCTTGCTCATTCTTCGTACTCCCATTGCCAAAACCAATGTCATAACTATGGGAAGGCCTTCGGGAATTATTGAAACAGAAATAGCAACGGCAACCATAAACATTTCTTTCAGCGAACTACCCGTTGAAACTCCAAAAAATATTATCAACATGCTGATAAAGAAAACTGCGACTATGATCAATCGGGAAAGATATTGGATATTTTTTTTCATTGGGAGGTCTGTGTTTATGTCTGTGATTTTTTGTGCTATTTTTCCAAATTCGGTATTTAATCCTATTGCAACAATTATCGCTTTGCCATTTCCGCTTTCGACTTGCGTACCGCTGAAAAGCATATTTTTTTGATCTACAATAGACGGGTTTTCTTTTTCCAGAATGACACTGTTTTTGAGTACGGGATCTGATTCTCCTGTCAGACTGGCTTCGTTTATTTTGAGCGTGTTTGAAGTTAGGATCCTTGCGTCAGCCGGAATCTTCTCGCCCTCTTGAAGGAAAACTATATCTCCTGGAACCAATTGCGCGCTTTTAATGATCACTTCTTTACTGTCGCGCAGGACTAATACGGAAGTTTCAGTGAATTTTTTTAAAGCCAGAAGCGTATTGCGTGCTTTTCCTTCTTGTATAGTGCCCATGACTGCATTGAAAAAAAGTACGGCAAAAATAATGGCACTGTCTATTGTTTCTCCCATTGCAAGAACAATCAATGCCGCAGTCAGCAAAATATAGATCAACGGACTTTGAAATTGACGCAAAAAAATAATTGTCAGGCTCTCAACTTTTTCTTCTGGCAATTTATTAAATCCATATTTTTCAATTCTTTTTTCCGCTTCGATCTTAGTAAGGCCATATTCATTTGAATCAAGCATTTCAAATATTTCGTTAGCTGTTTTTTTATACCAGCTATTTGCGACCGAAGCATTTTCTTGTGTATTCATATATTTTTCAATTTATGTTTAAATTGACTTTATTATAACAGAAAATTACCTTATTGGCGATGAAATGTACAAGACGCATACATAGGTAACACATTACTAAAATTCATCGGGATCAGAATTAAAGTTTCCTAAGTTGATAAATTCAGTTTGGAGAGTTTGGTTAAATCTTTCACAATCAGGATTGTCTTTTGGTGTTCTTACCCTTAAATAGCATTGCTCAATTCCCATTTCCAGGCAAGCTTGTTTGAAATACTTTTCAAACTCAGTTCCATTGTCGTGTTCCACTCTGGGAACATTGCTATCTAGGAAGGGTCTGTTGCCAATTAAAATAAATTTACTAATTCAAAATTAACTAAAAAAATTTTCAAAACACCATTTTTATGCTAAAACAAGGGTATAATTAACCTTTGATAAAGCAAAAACATGGTTTAAAAAGAAAACAAGACTATCAAACTTTTTACTTCCACTGAAAAAGAGATAATAGAAAAGTTAGTTAGAGAAGATCACGCTTTTAGAAAGCTGAATGAGATAATAGGTTTTGAAGATTTGATAATCCCTTACAGAAAATTAT
>JAHYJV010000042.1 GCA_019428855.1 Patescibacteria group bacterium
CAAAAAGCAACCTCTGGCACAGAAACACAAAAACTGTCATTCTGGATTTAATTCAGAATCTATTGGACATTACATCAAAACAATCCTATCAAGCACCTCAAGTCAACATACTTTGAATCAAATATAAAAAAGCCCTAATAACCAAAAGATACTAAAACAAGTTCAGCATGACAAGATGGATTTACTGCGACAAGCTCAAAGTGACAAATTTAGTTATTTCGTAATTCAAAAAAATTATTTACTTTAAATTACGAAATGAATATTTCTTTTTTTGTCATCCCGAAAGAGCGATAGCGACGGAGGGATCTAAAAGTAAAGCTAGTTTCATTTCCCATATTCTAAGATCTCTCATATTGTTCGAGATGACAAGAAAATAGCGTTTCGTAATTCAAAGTATTTAATATTTGCTTATCCTCTATACGATTAGATGTTTATAAAATTAAACACATCGTGTTACCGCAAGTAATAACAATTTTTTGTTTTTATAATACACTATAATTTTGAAAGATTAAAAATCTTGCAGATAAGAAATTAGAGTGAACGCCAAAATTAAATTAATTTTCTTATATAAAAAATGTAAATAAAGGAGGAAATAATATGAGTGACAATATCGACAGCAGGAAATTATTGACCTGTTTTCCGTCGAAAAGCGAAAAACAGGTGAACGCCTCATTTGTAACGACATCCTTAACCGTATTCTGTTTAAGGGATAAGTACGATGAATAAGCAAGCGATTTTCGGTATTAGGATATGTTTCCTCATTTGTAGGGATGCAGAAATCTGTGAATTTAAGAGCAATAAAGAAAACGCTATGGTATGCCTACGGTGTGAAGATTTTTACCCATTAACCTATGTGTGCAATCATTTCAAAATACGGGACTAAGGATAATCAGTGTGATTAAAGACATCTAAAAGGATGCAGATTTGCATAATAACTAGAAATACTCTGTTAAAGTAAGGGGCATCTGAGGAACGAGACAGCACATTTTGTAAAGCAAGTAGGACTCCAGTCATCGTACTGGACAGATTATAATTAAATCTTAAATTCTTACTTGCTCTATTTTTTTTCAAGCATATAATCTTCCAACAACTTGTGGATTTGAAAAAGCTCGCAAGCGAAAATGCTACGAGAAAATAACTTGCAAACAAAAAAAAAGTCCTGATGCCTGCTTTTTGTGTAATTTGTTATCAATTTTCTGATTTACTTTTTCCTCTCTTCAAAATCTTCATAATTTCCCAGATACGCCTTAACTTCATTATTTTTGATTTCCCAGATGATATTACACACTTCGGTCAAAACTGAACGATCGTGAGAGACGATGATAATCGGTCCACCAAAATCTTTGAGGACTTCGTTGATGGCATCTTTGCTTTGAATATCAAGATGGTTTGTCGGCTCATCGAGAATTAACATATTTGATTCGCTCAAAATCAATTCTGCCAGGGCCACTCTGGCTCTCTCTCCTCCACTAAGAGCGGAAACTTTTTTGAAAACATCTTCTCCTGTGAAAAGAAGTGCGCCCAAAACAGTTCGAATTTTTTCCTGTCCAATACTAACTTTTGATTCGACTTCTTCCAGAATATTTTTTTGGGGATTAAGCTCTTCGTGTGCCTGAGCGTAGTAGCCAATCTTTACTCCTGGAGCAAATTTAATGTCACCTGCGATTACCTTATTTTTCCCAGTAAGGATTTTGAGAAAGGTTGATTTTCCTGCTCCGTTTGGACCGATAATGCCAATCTTATTTTCTTTTTCAACCACCCAATCACCTTCAAATACTGCTAAAGGGAAATCTTCTCCACCAACAAAAAGATCCTTCATTTCTAAAACTTTTTGCGGAAGTCTTTTTGATATATTAAATTTAATCCTAACCTTCTTCTTGTGTTCTTCTGGTTCAGAAATCTTATCCATTTTTTCAAGCAACTTTATTCTACTTTGTACTGCTCTTGCTTTAGTTGCTTTATATCGAAATCGCTCAATCCATTCATTTTGCTCTCCGAGATATTTTTGCTGTCTTTTATATTCCGCTGACTTTCTTTGTTCACGCTCACTCCTCTCTTCTAGATAGGCAGAGTAGTTACAAAAATATTTTTCAAGTCCGCCTCGTTGTAGTTCAAATGTTTTATCACAAATCAAATCAAGAAACCTTTTGTCATGAGAAATTGCCAAAATTGCTCCATTCCAATTTACCAAAAACTTTTCTAACCAATCAATTGTATCCAAATCTAGGTGGTTTGTTGGTTCATCTAATATTAAAATATTTGGTTTTTGTAAAACAATTTTAGCAAGAGCTAATCTAGTTTTTTCTCCTCCAGAAAGAGAGCTCACTTTTCGCTCCAACTCACTTTCAGGAAAGTTAAATTTTCCCAATACTTCTTCTGCATATTCTTCATATTCATACCCCTTTCTATTTTCAAAATCATGTGTGACTTCGCCGTATTCATGGATGATTTCATCCATATCTTTTCTCTCCGCATCAGACATTAAATTTTCTAGCTCCCTCTTCCGAATAATAGATTTATAAATTTTTTCATCAGCAGAAATCATTTCTTCTGAGATTGTGTTATCTAATGAGCTCCAATGTGTTTCTTGAGGCAAATAACCAATAATAAGATTCTTATTATTCTGAACATCTCCGCTCTCAATTTCTTCCTGCTTCATAATAATTTTTACCAGAGTGCTTTTCCCCATTCCGTTCGCACCAACAATAGCAATCCGGTCAGTGCTATTCACCACCAAATCAATTCCAGAAAAAAGCAATTCCGTTCCAAATTTTTTTGAAACCTTGCTCAAAATTACCAGAGAACCATCTACTGATTTACTTTTCATTACAATATCATTATTTAACATATATTTAATTTATTTATTTTAAATCCATCTCTTATTACTATTATTGCGAAAAGCTCAATATAGCGAGGCAAAAAACCTGTCTAGGCTTCTCTGAATGTGCTTACAGAATTACTCCGGTCGTTACGGCTCCCTCGCAATAAGACCGTTTATTCAATTAAAAAACCTACTATACAAGTCTCTTGTTTTATTGCCTTTTTCGCTATTTTTTACAAATTATATCGTAAAAATACGTGACAAAAAACAATCCACCTAATTAGTAGGCTTTCCCCCAAACAAAACAACACAGCCGAAGATTCGACTTATGTAATAACTATCTGGTTTTAGAAAAAAATTGTTCATATATTTTCTTAAAGTATCAACAATATAACATATTTTTCAGATGTGTCAACTATTTGTATTAATTTTACATTTGCTCTATTCTATCACCTGTAAATTCCAAAACTTTTTATACAGACTATTTTTCTTTTTAAGAAGTTTTTCATGCTTACCTTTCTCGATAATTTCTCCGCCATCTATTACATAAATCTGGTCAGCTTTGCGAGCGGTGGTCATTCTGTGAGTAATTATTATTATTGTTTTTTCTTCTTTTAATCCACTTAAAATATCCACAATCTTTGTCTCGTGCTCAGCATCAAGCTGATTTGTTCCTTCATCAAAAATGATAATTGGTCGATCTTGAATTAAAACCCTCG
>JAHYJV010000043.1 GCA_019428855.1 Patescibacteria group bacterium
AATTGATTTAATTGATAGAGCTCAGTGTCGAGAGCATGTGGAAAAATATTTCACAGTTGAAAATATGGTTGATGGTTATGAAAAGATTTACGAGAAAGCGGTAAGGGAATTTAGGAAATAAGCAAAGACAGTTCTTTGAAGAGTTTATTAAATTAGCAGATTGTATTATTCCTGAAGACGCTTTCGATGTATAATTTATTAAAAAAGAAACGAACTGTCCTTATATAATTTCAAAATTAAATCAAAAACCATGCAAAAACAAAACTCACACAATCTCCCAAAATTTATAATGACGATGACTATAATTCTACTTATTGGAACTTTGCTTGGGATGATGGGATATTTAGTGAAGAATAAGGAAGCTCAGAAAACCGTGATTAAAAAATATCTTGATATAAATAATAAGGATTTAACGGTTAAATCTCTTAAAAATGCAGAATACAATTCTATTTTTTGGAAAAATGAAACAATAAAACTCAAAGATGGATCGTATACAAGAAAGTATTCAGATAGTGCTTCTGTTGGTTATGTTGGAATTTTTGATAATAAGATTTTATTTAAGGATTTAAATGGTGACGGAGAAAAAGATGCCGTGATTATTTTGGATAGTAGTTTTGGTGGTACTGGACATTTTTACGAGCTTGTTGTTGTTGTAAATAAAAATGGCGAACCATTGCAAATTGCTTCTGAAAATCTAGGTGATAGATCTATAATTAATTCCTTAGAAATAAATGATGGAAAAATAATAATTGATATGATTACGCATGGACCAATGGATGGCGGTTGTTGTCCAACTTTGAGAAAAGTTTTTGAATATGAACTGAAAGAAAATGAATTAGTAATAATTAGTGAGAAGGAATTGGTTGATAATGAAGATTGGAAAATTTACAAAAATGAGGAATATGAATTTGAGTTTAAGCATCCCGAGAATTGGTTAATAAAAAAACATGACATAACAGAAATGTTATATGCTACAACTGAAGATATTGAAGAAATGAAAAAAAGGTATTCTGGTGGCGTACCCTATTTAATGACCATTAGTATTTATAAAAATACAGAAGAATTTATAGCAGGATATAATTACAAAGATTTTAACTTGAATAACATTGAAGATTATTTAGAAAAATATTCAAATGTTGAAGATCCACACATAGATAATATAAAAACAATTAACACTTTAGATACAAAAGTGTACAGCGCAGATATTCTTGATTATGGAGGTGGTAAAAATTATTATATTCAAGAAAGTAATCATTTATATGTTGTATGGTTTTTTACTAGTACGGAACATTATTCGGAAGAGTTAGCAAAGCAAATTCTTTCCACTTTTAAATTTATTGACGAAAAGGATGAAACTGTGGAGTGGAATGTCTATTCAAATCCTGAAGTTGATTTTACATTCAAATATCCAAAAGATTGGGAAATAACACAGGATTATTTTTATACGTGGCTGAATGGAAAGGTCTCTGACACGAGAACCGTCGTTCTTAGAAAAATAGGTGATGAGGCTTCTAACGATTGGATAAATATTAACATGCGGCAATTCCAATGTGATTGGGGAACATGTAAGGATCTTGGAAGTAATACTATAGGAACATATAGTGAGGATCCGGAAACTTTGAGAGTTTTTGATAAAATAATAGCTACTTTCAAATTCACAGATTCAAAGTGTATAAATAATAGTCAAGGAGTTGAGATTATTGCACCAACAGAAAATAGTGAATGGGAAAGAGGAGAGAATTATCAAATTAAATGGAAGTCATTTGGTTGTGAAGATGAGTTCGTGGGTATAAGGCTATACAAACTGCCCGCAGTTTCATTAAATTTAATATGGGAAGAAAACACAAATTCCATTCCGCCGACAAAAGGTTTTTATGATTTCAATGTTTTTGATTCTTTAGAGCCTGGTAAATATAAACTAATTATGAATGGAAATAGTAGTGTGGAATTTAATATAAAATAAATTTATAGAGGGCTGTCCTTATATAATTTAAAAAATAAATCAAAAACTATGCAAAAACAAAACTCACACAATCTCCCGAAATTCATCATAACGATGTCGATAATTCTACTTATTGGAACTTTGCTTGGGTCAGTGTTTTATTTATTAAATAAAACTCAAGCTCCAGATGTGCCGATGAAAAAAATAGAACAAAATCAAAATGATAAAATATCTAATGATCTTGAGAATGAAAATATTGGAAATGAAATTGAAACTTCTGATTGGCAAACTTATCAGAATGAGGAA
Organism: Patescibacteria group bacterium; assembly: GCA_019428855.1. Taxonomy (GTDB): domain Bacteria; phylum Patescibacteriota; class Minisyncoccia; order JAHIHE01; family JAGLIN01; genus JAHYJV01. The sequence continues at coordinate 2,249 of JAHYJV010000043.1, forward strand.
TATGGATTTGAGATTACACTACTTGATTCTTGGAAAGGATATTCAATACTGACAGAATCTTGGAACGGAACTACTTTAGATGAAAAATCTTTAGAATATCAAGGTCCTAAAATTGTCATTAGAAATTCAAAGTGGTCTGAATCTCAATCTTGGCAGGATATTCCTATATTAGTTTTCACAAAGAGCGAGTGGCATTTAATAGAAGATAATAACTTAAATATTTCGGCAGCACCAATCGGACCAAGTAAGCTGGCTGAAAATCAAAAATATGTTTTTGTTTTACCTCCTCGTTGGGTAGGATTTAGTGATGTTTTGGGACAAGATGAAGCACAAAAAATAGTAAAAACATTTAAGGCAATTTCTATGTTTTCGGACGACACTTCAGATTGGAAAATTTACAAAAATGAGGAATATGGATATGAGGTGAAATGTCCTAACGACTGGGATATTAACAATACTTCCACTGATTATAATCTTGGAGCAAACTCATTTATAGAATTTACAAAAAAAGAAGGGGATTTTACTTATAGATTCGAGCTTTATGTTTTTGATAGTTTCTCTGATCAAAAATGGTATGCGGAAAATGATTTGGATCAAATAGAACATATAACCATTGACAATAAAATTTCTGCCACTAAAGGGCAAACAAAATATGATGTTAGTCCCGCTTTGGTTGGTTTTTGGACATATAGCTCAAGAACTTATCTTTTAAGATCTTTGCCGCATATGGCAACTCCGGAATTTAAAGAAATCTTCAATCAAATCCTTTCCACTTTCAAATTTATTGAAAATGTCAATATGTATGGAAAAATACCAGCGAAAATTGAAAATATTTAAAAAAAAGACGGCAAAACCTACTTATCAATAGATTTATTAAGTATTAACGACGATTTTCAGCCTGGTATAAACAATTATTTTTTAAATCAAGACATTAAAATAGAAGATGTTTATTTAATAAATACGACTAAAGCGTATAAATGCAACGGCACAGTAGCTAATGAAGAATACTCTATTGATGAATTTATTCAAGGCTATGAAAAGGATAAATATATGACAATATAGGCTTAATAGTAAATATGGGGTCCTATTTTCTCAATATTTCACAGATAACTTTATATCTTCTCGCTCTTTTCAGTCCTCTGTGTATTCTTAATAAACTTTTAAAATTAGAAAATGATCCGTCTAA